>JAIBBS010000003.1 GCA_019694555.1 Nannocystaceae bacterium | reverse complement strand
CCGCCACCACCACCACCACCACCACCACCGCCGCCGCCCTCACCGCGGCCGCCGAGGAACTGCACGACGTCGGCGATCACCTCGGTGATGTACTTCTTGTTGCCGTCCTTGTCGTCGTAGTTGCGCGTCTGCAGGCGGCCCTCGATGTACACCTGCCGGCCCTTGGACAGGTACTGGTTGCAGGACTCGGCCTGCTTGCCCCACACCACCACGCGGTGCCACTCGGTCTCCTCGACGCGGTCGTTGGAGCGGTTGGTGTACGTGCGCGTGGTGGCGATGCTGAGCTGACACACCGGCGTCCCGCCCTGCGTGTAGCGCATCTCCGGATCGCGACCGAGGTTGCCGATGAGGATGACCTTGTTGATGCTCGCCATGTCGGTGTCCTTGTCGCGGCGGTCGTCGACGCGCAGCCCCTGTGCCGCGTGGGGCGGGTCGGGGCGCCCGAAGGTAGCGCGACTGTGGGTCGGTGTTCGACCGCCCCACAAGGCGCGTTGCAACGGCCCCGACGGCCCGCACGCACGCCTGCGCCCGCGGGACGCGCCCGCACGGCGCGAGCCCGGGCCCCCTGCGCCGCGCGCGGTCACGCCGCAGACTTGACCCCGCGCGCGCGATCCCTCTAAGTGAGACCCGCCTCGGGATGATCCACGTCGACGTCTCCGTGTTGCTGCCCCTGCGCGATGCCGAGCCCATGGTCGCGCCGCTCGTGCGCACCGCCGAGCTCGTGCAGGAGATCGTCATGGATCGGCACCACGCGTCGGGCCGACCGCTGGCGTTCGAGTTCCTCGCGCTCGACGAGCGCTCGGGCGACAACACCGCGAGCGTGTTGTCGGTGCTGCACGGGCAGCAACCGCAGCTGCGCACGATCCAGGATCTCGATCGCGGCAGCGCGCTGCGTCATGCGGCCCGCCTCGCACGCGGCGACGTGTGGCTGGTGCTCGACCACCCCGTCGATCCCGATCTCGCCGCGTGGGCGGTGGGCCAGATCATCGTGGGCCAGCGCGCCGCGATCATCCCCGGTGAGCTGCTCGCGCTGCACCGCAGCGCCGGTGTCGACGTGCTGCGTGCACTCGATGGCGGGCTGGTCGTGGCGCAGCGTGTGGTCGCGCGGTACCTCCGCCGCCTCGGCGAGACGCCGGCGTTCAGCCCCGCGCCGGGCGTGACGCGGCTGCATCGCGCGCTGGTGTTCCTGCGCGGCCACACCGGCCGGGTCGGACTGGGGTTCCTCGATCGCCCGCTGCCGGGCCCGCTGCGTCCACGGCAGGCGCCGCGGTAGCGCCCGCGCCTGCCCTGCTATAGTTCGGGCAACGCTCGATGTCCGCCCTCGCCGCCATCGCCGCCCTGTGCGTGGTCATCATCGTCCACGAGCTCGGGCACTACCTCGCCGCGATCGCGACCGGCATGCACGTCGACCGCTTCAGCGTCTTCGGCATCGGCCCGCCGATCGTTCGTCTGGGTCGCTGGCGCGGCACCGAGTTCGTGCTCAGCGCGATCCCGTTCGGTGCGTACGTGCAGATCCGCGGCATGGAAGCGGACGACGGCAGCGGTGAGGCTCCGCCGCCGCCGCCGGGCAAGGTGAACTTCCGCGACGCCCGCGTGGGCGCCCGCGCCATCGTCATCGCCGGCGGACCGATCGCGAACTACCTCGGCGCGATGGCGGTGTTGTTCTTCGTCTACATCGGTGCCGGCGTCGCCGGTCCCGCGGTGGCGATCGAGATCCGCGGCGTGCACCCGGGCTCGGCCGCGGAGGCCGCGGGCGTGCAGGTCGGCGATCGCGTGCTCGCGGTCGCGGGCACGCGCATCGATCCGCAGCAGTCCGGTCGCGACATCGGCACGACCACGCGCGAGCACCTCGGCGAGACCATCGCGCTCGAGCTGCAGCGCGGCGAGCAGACCGTGACCGTGCGCGCGACGCTGCCCGAGGAGGCCGAGGCGCCGCTGGGCGTCGACCTGCTCGAGGTCGCGCCGCGGGAGCCCGTCGGCGTCGGCACGGCGCTGGGTCGCGCCGTCAGCGATCCGCTGCGCGACACCGCCAACCAGCTCGAGGGCCTGTATCTGCTCGCGACCGGCCAGATCAAGGCCAACATGACCGGCCCGGTCGGCATCGTGCAGTCGATCGCGCGCCAGGCCGACGTGGGCCTGGTGCCGTTCGTGCTCATGGTCGCGTTCATCAGCACGCTGCTGGGCATGTTCAACCTGCTGCCGTTGCCGGCGCTCGATGGCGGTCGGCTGGTGTTCCTCGGCTACGAGGCCGTGGCCCGTCGCCGCGCCAACCCGCGCGTGGAGGAACTGGTCCACGGCTACGGCATGCTCGTGCTGCTCGCGCTCATCCTGCTCGTCACCGTCGGCGACGTCCGGCGCCTGCTCTGAGCCCCGCTGGCCATGGCACGTCGTCGTGAGTCGGGCCCACCGGACGCCGCGGTCGCAGCCACGCGCTCGCGTGCCTCCGACAGCGCCTCGAGCCGCCGCACCAGCCCGCAGCGTCGCGCGCCGGAGGGTTTCGTGCCGCGCATCGTCGACGCGGACTCGCTCGAGGACGCGTTGTCGCGCCTGCCGGGCGAGCCCGGCGTGTACCTGATGCGCGATCGCGACGGCGAGGTCGTCTACGTCGGCAAGGCCCGCTCGCTGCGCGCACGCGTGCGGCAGTACTTCAACGGCACCGACACGCGGCTGTTCGTGCCGATGCTGGCGAAGCTGGTCGGCGACATCGAGACCATCGTCGTCGGCAACGACAAAGAAGCGTTCTTGCTCGAGAACAACCTCATCAAGGAGCACCGGCCGCGCTTCAACGTCAAGCTGCGCGACGACAGCAACTACCTGGTGCTGCGGCTCGATCCCAAGGCCAAGTGGCCGCGCCTCGAGCTCGTGCGCCAGGTCGGCCACGACGGCGCGTGGTTCTTCGGTCCCTACCACTCGGCGCGCTCGGCCCGCGCGACGCTGCGCGTGGTCAACCGCCACTTCAAGCTGCGGACCTGCTCCGACTTCGCGCTGGCCCACCGCACGCGCGCGTGCCTGCAGTACCAGATCGACCGCTGTCCGGGTCCGTGCGTGTTCGAGGTCGACGCGGCCGCCTACGCCGATCAGGTCGGCGACGTGCGGTTGTTCCTGTCCGGCCGCCATCGCGAGCTGGTCGACGGCCTGCGCACCCGCATGGCCCACGCCGCCGAGTCGCTCGAGTTCGAGACCGCGGCGCGCCTGCGCGACCAGCTGCAGGCGGTCGAGACCACGCTACAGGCGCAACAGATCGTCGGCACCGACGACGTCGATCAGGACGCGTTCGGCATGTACCGCGAGGGCGGCCAGGTCGAGATCGTGGTCATGCACGTGCGCGAGGGCAAGCTGCAGCAGACGCAGACGTACTCGCTCAAGAGCATGGAGCTGCCCGACGAGGTCGTGCTCGCCAGCTTCCTCGCGGCCTACTACGAGAAGGCCGCGTTCGTGCCCGACGAGGTCGTGATCCCCAGCGCGCTGGCCGAGGACGACGCCGGTCCGCTGGTCGAGTGGCTGCGCGATCGCAAGGGTCGCAAGGTCGCGGTGGTCGTGCCCGAGCGCGGCGATCGCCGCAAGCTGGTGGCGCTCGCGGGTCGCAACGCCGCCTCGAGCTTCGCCAGCCGCCGCGACCGTCGCGAGGACAGCGAGCTGGCGCTGCAGCGGCTGCAGGAGCGCCTGGGCCTGTCGAAGTTGCCGCGGGTCATCGAGTGCTACGACATCAGCCACATCCAGGGCAGTGACACGGTCGCGTCGATGGTGACGTTCGTCGAGGGTGCGCCCGACAAGTCGCGCTATCGCAACTTCAAGATCCGCGGCGTGCGGGCCGACGCCGACGGCACGCTCGCGAGCCAGACCGGCCGCCAGAACGACGACTTCGCCAGCATGTACGAGGTGCTCGGTCGTCGCTTCCAGCGCGCGTTGTCGGCGACCGATCGCGGCGACGACGACGACGCGTGGTCGTTGCCCGACCTCGTGGTCATCGACGGCGGCAAGGGCCAGCTCGGCCAGGTGCTGACCGCGATCGCAGATCTGGGCGTGCCGGTCGGGGCCGAGGGCGTCGACGTGGTCGCGCTCGCGAAGGAGCGCCGCAGCGCCATCGGTCGCGGCCGCGCCGCGGTCGCACAGCTCAAGCAGCGCCGACGCGAGGCCCAGGCCGCACAGACCGAGGCCAGCGTCGCGCAAGACGCCACGCCCGGCGCCGCGTGGGTCGAGCACGTGCTGCAGGAGCAGGTCGACACCAGCGATCCCGACGCGTTCGAGGTCCGGCCCGAGCGCGTGTTCGTGCCCGGCATCAAGGATCCGATCGTGCTCAAGCCCGGCAGCTCCGAGCGCTACTTGATGGAGCGCGTGCGCGACGAGGCGCACCGCTTCGCCATCGAGCTGCACCGCAAGCGCCGCGGCAAGCGGGCGCTGCACAGCAGCCTCGACGACGTCGAGGGCGTGGGCCCGGCGCTCAAGCGTTCGCTCATCAAGCACTTCGGCTCGATCGCAGCGATCCGCGCCGCCAGCTTCGAGCAGCTGTGTGCGGTCCGTGGGGTCGGGCGCGCTCTCGCGCAGCGGATCGTCGAACAGCTCGGCCGCGACGACGGCTCGGGCCCCGTGTCGCCCGCGACGTAGGCGCTCGCACGTCGCGATCGCCTCGATGCGTCCTCGCGCCGTCGACGTCACGCCGCACACGTCGACGTCGCGATCACGTCACCGCAAAGCTGCTCGTCCTGGCGACGACGGCGCTTGCGGTGCTGCGGTGCTTTGGCAATCATCGTCCCATGCGGGGGCTCGGGGAATCATGGTTCCGCCCGGTGGCGTGCGCGCTGGTTCCAGCGACGCTGCTGTGCGGCTGCTACACCGGTCTGCAAGGTGGTGCCGGTGCCGAGGGCAGCGCGGGCACGGCCGGTGACGCGGGCGATGCATCGGCGGGCTCGAGCGACGGTGGCACCGACACCGATCCGCAGGCCGCGTGCGCCGATCCGCAGGTCGGCGTCACCGAGCTGCGACGGCTGACCCAGGCCGAGTACCGCAACACGGTGCGCGATCTGCTGGGCTACGAAGGCGACGCCGCCGACACGTTCTCGGCCGACGAGCGCGTGGGTCCGTTCACCAGCAACGTCGGCGCGCCGGTCAGCGAGATCCAGGTCGAGCAGTACATGAGCGCTGCCGAGTCGATCGGCGAGTGGGCCGCGGGCCAGCTGCCGTCGCTGTTGCCGTGCGACCCTGCGGCGCTCGGCGAGGACGAGTGCGCCAACGCCTTCATCGCCGACTTCGCGCCGCGGGCCTATCGCCGCCCGCTGCAGCCCGACGAGCTCGCCGCGCTGCAGCAGGTCTACACCGAGGGCAAGGCCAGCGGCGGCTTCGAGGTCGGCGTGCGCCTGGTGATCCAGGGCGTGCTGCAGTCGCCATGGTTTCTCTATCACATGGAGTTCGGCTCCGCGGGCGTCAACGACGGCGCCGTGATCGCGCTCGATGACCACGAGCTCGCCTCGCGCCTGAGCTACTTCCTGTGGAACACCATGCCCGACGGCCCGCTGTTCGACGCGGCCGATGCGGGCGAGCTCGCGACCGAGGACGGGCTCGCGGCCCAGGTCGACCGCATGCTCGCCGACCCGCGCGCCCGCGGTGCGATCGCGACCTTCCACCTGCAATGGTTCGGCGTCGACGAGGTCGAGGGCGTGGAGAAGAACGCCGACGCGTTCCCGAGCTACTCGCCCGCGCTCGCCGCCGCGATGCGCGAGGAGACCGCGGCGTTCGCAACCCACGTCGTGCTCGACGACGACGGCCTGCTCGCGTCGCTGCTGACCGCGGAGTACACCCTCAGCGACGATCCGGATCTGCTGGCGCTGTACGGCGCGACGCTGCCGCCGGGCCACGTCGCCGGCGAGCCGGTGCCGCTGCCCGCGGGTCAACGTGCGGGTCTGCTGACGCAGGCCTCGGTGATGACGCGGCACGCCCACGTCAACCAGACCTCGCCGGTGCACCGCGGCAAGCTCGTGCGCGAGAACCTGCTGTGCCAGCCGTTGCCGCCGCCGCCGCCGGACGTCGACAACACCCCGCCCTCGCCGGATCCGGACGCGACCACGCGCGAGCGCTTCGAGCAGCACCGCGCCGATCCCAGCTGCGCCGGCTGCCACTCGCTGATCGATCCGATCGGCTTCACGTTCGAGCACTACGACGGCATCGGCGCCTGGCGTGACGTCGAGGCCGGCGCGCCGGTCGACGCCTCGGGCGAGCTGACCGAGACCGACGTCGACGGCCCGGTCGACGGTGCGGTCGAGATGGCGGGCCAGCTGGCGCAGAGCACCATCGTGCAGCAGTGCGTCGCGCGACAGTGGTTCCGCTTCGCGTTCGGCCGCTTCGAGACCGACGAAGACACCTGCACCAACGACGCGCTCGACACCGCCTTCACCGAGGCCAACGGTGACGTGCGGGTGTTGATCCGCCAGCTGGTGTTGTCCAACGCGTTCCGCTACCGCCGCGCGGAGCCGGCCGCGATCGTGGGCGCGCAGGAGGAGCAGCGATGAAGTCTCGAATCGTCACCCCGCAGCGCGCCCGCGCGACCGCGCCGCGCAAGCCGTTCAACCACCGCTTCTCCCGTCGCGCGTTCCTGGGCGCTGCCGGCGGCGCGGCGGCGCTGGTGCCGTTCGTGCCGCTGCTGTCGCGCGAGGCCGAGGGCGCCGACGGACCGCCCAAGCGCATCATCACGTTGTTCTCCGCCAACGGCACGCTGCACGAGCGGTGGGCGCCGACCGGCGGCGAGAACGACTTCACGCTACCGGAGATCCTCGCTCCGCTGGCGCCGTACCAGGATCGACTGGTGGTGCTCGACGGGCTCGAGGTCATCCGTCAGGGCCTGGGCGACGGCCACCAGATGGGCATGGGCTCGCTGTGGACCGGCAGTCAGCTGCTCGCCGGCGACTTCATGGGCGGCGACGGTGGCTTCGCCGGCTACGCCGGTCATGCGTCGGTCGACCAGGCCATCGCCGAGGTCATCGGCGCGACCACGCCGTATCGCAGCCTCGAGTTCGGCGCGCAGACCGGCGGCGCCAACGTCTGGACCCGCATGTGCTACGCGGGGCCCAACCAGCCGCTGCCGCCCGAGGACAACCCGCAGGCGATGTTCGACCGGCTCTTCGCCGACATCGGCATGGATCCCCAGGGCATCGAGCGGCTCAAGTCCGAGCGCCGCAGCGTCATCGACCTGGTCAAGGGCGACCTCGAGTCGCTGCAGAGCCGCTACGGCGGCGACGACCGCATCAAGATCGAGGCCCACCTCGATGCCATCCGCGCGATCGAGACCCGCAACGAAGCCGCGGTGCCGTCGTGCGAGCAGCCCATGCTCGATCTCGGGTTCGATCCGTTCGCCAACGACAACTTCCCGCAGGTGGTCCAGCGGCAGATCGATCTCATGGTGATGGCGCTGGCGTGCGACCTCACCCGCGTGGCCAGCCTGCAGTGCTCGGCCTCGGTCAGCGGCGTGGTCTTCACCTGGCTGGGCCACTCGGTCGGCCACCACGACCTGTCGCACCTGGGCGACGACGATCCGACGATGCTGGATCAGATCACCGCGGTGAACACGTGGTACGCGGACCAGGTGCTGCGCTACCTGCTCGACCGGCTCGCGGCGGTGCCCGAGGGCGAGGGCACGCTGCTCGACAACACGCTGGTGGTGTGGGGCAACGAGCTGTCGCGCGGGAACTCGCACGGCAACCACCCGGTGCCGTTCGTGCTCGCGGGCGGGGCCGGCGGGGCGCTGCAGGGCGGTCGCTACCTCGACGCCGGGCAGGCACCGCACAACCGCATGCTGGTGTCGCTGTGCCAGCTGATGGACGTCGACGTCGACACCTTCGGCGACAACGATCCCGGCAGCGGCGGCCTGCCCGGGTTGAGCTGATCCCCCGGGCATGACCGACCCGCACGAGCTGGACCACGGCGCGCTGGCGCGCCGTTCGGTGCGCACGCTGGCGTGGCTCGGCGACGCGCTGTTCGAGCGCGAGGTCCGTTTCCGCGTCGCCGCGCGCGGGGACTTCCCGGTCGACCGGCTCGACGCGATCAAGGCCGAGGTCGTGCGCGCCGAGCTGCAGGCCACGCTGCTCGAGGCGCTGCTGCCTGCGCTCGACGACGACGAGCTGGCGTTGGTCCGGCGTGCACGCAACACCGCGCCGCCGTCGTCGGCCCGCGGCCGTCGCGGCATGCAGAGCTATCGCGCCGCGACGGCGCTCGAGGCCCTGGTCGCGCACTGGCTGCTGGGCGACGGCGCGGCGCGCTTCGCCGCGCTGCTGGTGCCGCCGATCGAACGCGCCATCGACGACGCGGTGCAGCGTCGTCGCGACAAGCCGCGCCGGGGCTGACGCCACCGCTGCGGCGCAGCGTTCACGCGTGCGGTGCGACCGGATGCGAGCCGGTCGCCGGCTGACGCTCGTAGACCCGCGCGGGCGGCTCCTTGAGGTCCCAGACCAACCCGAGCCAGCTCATCACGCGCAGCACGTAGTAGGTCATGTCGATCTCCCACCAGTAGAAGCCCTGGCGGGTCGAGCCCATGAAGTGGTGGTGGTTGTTGTGCCAGCCCTCGCCCATCGTCACCAGCGCGAGCAACCAGTTGTTGCGGCTGTCGTCGGTGGTCGCGTAGCGCCGGCGGCCCCAGACGTGCGACAGCGAGTTGATGGTGAACGTGCCGTGCCACAGCAGCACGGTCGACAGCATGAAGCCGCCGAACAGCCCCTCCCAGCCGAACACCAGCCACACCAGCACGCCCAGCAGCGTCGGCGGCAGCCACCACAGCTTGTCGAGCGCGACCAGCTCGGGGTACTTCGTCAGGTCCTTGACCCGCGCCCAGTCGGTGTCGCTGTTGTGGTCGAAGACCCAGCCGATGTGGCTGTGCCAGAAGCCATGCTGCATCGGCGAGTGCACGTCGAGCGGCGTGTCCGAGTACTTGTGGTGGTCGCGGTGATGCGCGGCCCACCACAGCGCGCCGCGCTGGCTCGCGGACTGGGCGATCACGGCCAGCACGAACTGCATCGCGCGGCTGGTCTTGTAGGTCCGGTGCGAGAAGTAGCGGTGGTAGCCGCCGGTCACGCCGAACATCCGCACGAAGTACAGCCCGGCGCACAGCAGCCACGTCGTGGCGCTCATGCCGGTCCAGAACACGCCCAACGCCGCGACGTGGACGATGATCATCGGCAGGGTCGTGCCCCACTCGTAGTCGCGCAGTGACCGGGCCTTCTTGCCCACGGGGATGCGCGCGGGTGCCTCGGGGACTTCCGTCAACCTCATGACTGGCAGTGTTCAGCAGCGGCGTCGCCGCAGCCGTCACACTCGCGTCGTTGCAGGTCATGGTTGTGTCGCTGGCGCGGTCGCGAGCTTTTGTATGTGAGCGGACTTTCGCGCTGGTAGCCTGCGCAGGTCATGCCCGACGAGGCCACCCTCTACCGCATCCTGCTGATGGCCTGCTTCGCGCTGGCCGGCGTGACGTTCTTCGCGACCGGGGTGCTCACGGCGCCCTACGGCCGCCACTTCCGCGGCGGCTTCGGGCCTTCGCTGCCCAAGCGGCTGGGCTGGGCGCTCATGGAATCGCCGTCGGTGGTGGTGTTCGTGCTGGTCTTCGCCGCCGGCTCGCGCGCGCACGAGTGGATTCCGCGGTTGTTCGCGGCGCTGTGGCTGGTCCACTACGTCCAGCGTGCGTGGCTCGATCCGCTGCTGATGACCGGCGCCGCGGGCAAGCGCATGCCTGTGCTGGTGGTGGCCATGGGCATGAGCTTCAACGTGCTCAACAGCTACCTCAACGCACGCTGGCTCAGCGAGCTGGGCCCGGGCTACTCCTGGCGCTGGCTCGTCGACCTGCGGTTCCTCTACGGCATCATGCTGTTCGTCGGCGGCTTCTTGGTCAATCGCTGGGCCGACGCGGTGCTGCACCGGCTGCGACGCAGCCAGGGCGGCTACGGCATCCCGCGCGGCGGCCTGTACGAGGACATCTCGTGCCCCAACTACTTCGGCGAGCTCGTGCAGTGGTTCGGCTGGGCCATCGCGACGTGGTCGCTCGCGGGGCTCTCGTTCGCGGTCTTCAGCTTCGCGAACCTCGTGCCACGCGCCGTCGCCCACCACGCGTGGTACCGGCAGCAGTTCCCCGACTACCCGCGCCGTCGCTGCGCCATCATCCCGCGCGTGCTCTGAGCGTCCTCGAGGCTGCGGGTGCGACACGATCACACCGACGCGCGCGTCATGCCGCGACACGCATGTCAGCCCCCTGCGACGGCGCGCCAGACACCTGCGTCACGGTGTCGCAGGTCGCAGCGCACAACGCGCCCCGTGATCGCGTGCCAAGTTGGCGTGATCACTCGCGCTTGATCCAGCCGGCACGAGCACTGCAGTCCTAAGGGGCGTCCGCGGAAGCGGCGAGCGACGGCCCCGAACAGTGTGGGGCCTCCGGGGAACCGGGACCCGAACCTCGAAGGGCTGTCGCGAGGCGAGCGTTGGGGTGAGTTGGTGGGCAGGACGCCCGGTAGGCTGGGTTGGCGTTGGACAGTTGGATGGGTAGCAGCGTGGGGCGGACACGACAGGGTATGCGTTGTCCGAAGCGTGGGTAGAGGCTTGGCTTAATCGCGTGGTCGAACAGCATCGCCGTGGGTGGGAGCGACCGTTGGTCCCGGTCGTGGCACGGCGATGCGACAGTGGAAAATAGGGTGGCAAGGCAACGTGGGGCACCTGGGCGCGAACGTGGCGATGACGCCACGCGCGGGCCCAGGTGCTTCCGCGTTCGCGCTCCGGCCTAACGCGCGACGAGGTAGTCGCGAAGATGCGGCACGATCGGCATCGCGAGCGCCTCGGCGGCGGTCTTGAAGCCGGCCCACACCACCTCGCGATGATCGACCGCGATGCGCGGCCGCTGCGGCACCTCGACCTCGACGATGGTGACCTCGTCGGTGCGGTTCTCGAAGCGGTGCACACCGACGTAGGCCACGCGGATCGAGCTGGGGTCGACGCGGACGTCGCACTCCTCGGCCAGCTCGCGTGCAGCCGCATCGGTGACGGCCTCGCCCGGCTTGACGTACCCGCCCGGCAGGGTGAACTGCGCGCGGTACGAGTTCTTCACCAGCAGGATCTCGCCTTGGTTCCACAACGCGATGAGGGCACCGCGCGTGTGCGGACGGCGGACGCTCCACCACGCGCGCAGCATGCGATGCGCGGCCTTGTACGCGGTCTGGAAGCCGAGGTCGACGAGCGTCGCGTCGCCCGCGGGCGGGGAATCCGGGGAGTCCGTCACGCGCGACATCATCGCCGGCGGCGGCGGCCGACGTCCACCGCGATCCGCCGCCGGCAGCGACGACCGAGCACCTACGGGTACTGCGAGCAGGTCGTGACCTGGAAGTCGTCGCTCGAGCGCGGCTGCAGCTTGTAGTTGTTGAAGCTGTAGCCCTCGATCCCGATGATGCCGTTGTACACGGTGTTGGCCGGGCAGGCGTTGCCCTGGCCGCCGGGTACCAGGTTGTCACTGATGAGATCGTCCACCCGCAGGGTGCCGGTGACCTCGAACTCGTCGAAGTCCGACGGCGCGTCCGGATTGACAGTGGTGATCGAGACCATGCCGACCGCGACCAGCATCGACTCCCACTGCTCCGCGGTGGCCGAACCCGTCGCGAGATCGGACGGATCGTCGAACGCGATGGGCTCGAACGGCAGGTCGGTGCCGTTGTCGTCGATCTCCACGCTCGCGGCCGTGATCTCCGACAGGTCGAAGAACTCGGAGTAGGTCCCGGTCACGCTCACGCGGTTGCCGACCTCGACCGTGGGGGCGTCGTTGCCGGTGTAGATGAAGATGCCGCTGAACGGGTCGAGCGAGTCGTCCTGCACGTAGAAGCCCTGCGCGCCCTGACCCGCTCGCACCGCGGTGACGTAGGCGTCGGTGATGGCGACCTGCGCGCCCTCGCCGGGATACGACGCGTTCATCGGATCGCGGATCGCCGGGATCGGCAGCGGGCACGGTGCCGGCCCGGGGTTGGCCTCGCTGCAGGTGTCGCAGACGTCGCCGTGCCCGTCGGCATCGCTGTCGACCTGCATCGGGTTGTCGTCGTAGGGGCAGTTGTCGCTGGCGTTGGCGACACCATCGTTGTCGAAGTCGTTGGCGTCGGGGACCTCGCACGCGTCGGTGCCGTCGAGCGGGCACAGATCGCACACGTCGCCGACGTTGTCGGCGTCGGCGTCGCCCTGCACGGCCTCGAGCAGGCGCACGGGGTTGAAGACGTTGGGGCAGTTGTCGTTGTCGTCGTCGATGCCGTCGCCGTCGGCGTCGCCGGGCGCGATGCCAGCCGCGTACTCGTCGCGGTAGGGCACGCAGCTGGGCTCGAGATCGGGCGTGCCGCAGAAGAACAGCGGGTAGTAGTCGTCGATGGCGTTGCTCAGGCTCGCGATGGTGGCGTTGCCCAGCTCGGACAGGCACGCCCGCTTCTGCACGCCGCAGACATCGAAGGCCTCGCAGGTGCCGAAATTGAACGCGCCCGACGCGACCAGGTCGGCGTCACCGTACAACGGCACGCCGCCGCGCAGCACCAGCACGGTATCGGGCAGCTCGGCCTGGACCACCGCGGCGTGGTCGACCTCGCCGCCGGCGGCGAAGATCGCGATGTCCGCGATGTAGCCGGGCTTGAGCATGCCGATGGCGTTGCCGGTGCCGGTCGCGTACGCGGCGTTGGTCGTGACCATGCGCCACAGCTGTTCGGGCGAGAAGTAGTCGTCGAAGTAGTCCGCGTTGAGGTCCGCGGCGCACCGCAGCTCGCGCTGCAGGTTCATCGAGCCGCTCGAGACCCAGTCGGTGCCCAGCGCGATGGCGACGCCCAGGCGATCGAGCAGCGTCACCGGCGCGGTGTTGCCGTACAGCACGACGTTCGAGCGCGGCGACCAGATGACCTTGGTGTTCGAGATCGCCATCTCGAGCGCGTCGTCGGGCACGATGCCGACGGCGTGGATGACCGCGCTCTGACGCTCGATCAGATCGGTCATGCCCATGCTGGTGCAGGTGAACTCGTTGTTCGCGGCGAGATCGATGCCCTCGGCGATGTGCGGCAGGTAGCCGTCGAGCCCCGCGATGTCGGAGGCGGTCGTGGGCGCCGGGCCGTAGTTGCAGCCCATGGTGTGCACGGTGCCGTCGGCGTCGTCGAGCGGGAAGGTGTCGCTGTCGGCGACCTGCACCGGCAGCCCCTCGAGGCGATCGGCGGTGTCGAGGTTGCGCAGCAGGCCGCCGCGGCCGCCCGCGCTCGCGGCCGAGGTCGCGCCGCTCATGACGAAGCGCAGCTCCGCGGCCTGCACCACCGCCGTCGAGGCACCGCTGTTGTAGGGCAGCTCGTCGTGGTTGTTGTTGCCCACGCGCCAGTCGTGGCGGTGCTGGTAGCGGTCGGTGCCCTCGCCGATGGGCGTGTTGTTGGCGTAGGTGATGTGATCGTGCGGGTTGATGAGGCCGGGCGAGATGACGCCGTCGGCACAGGTCACGACCGATGCATCGGCGGCCGCGGGCTCACCGCTGCAGTCGCAGCCGACGCACTGGATCACACCCGCGGCGTCGATGAGCACCGAGCCGCCGTGGAACACCTCGTCGGCGCCCAGCACCGTGCCCCGCAGGAGCAGGCCTTCGGGGCGCCCCGGCGTCGTGACGTCGCAGGTGCCCTCGGCCGCCGGCATCAGGTCGCCGCACTCGGTGATGATCGAGCCGCGGGTGTTGCCCTCGGGATCGCCGGTCGTGCCGCTGTCGCTGCCGCTGTCGCTGCCGTTCGACGTCGCCGAGCTGCTGCCGGTGGTGTCGCTGCCGCTGGTGTCGGCGGTGGTCGTGGCGGTCGTGCTCGCCGTGGTGGTCGCGGTCGACGAGCTCGAGCCGGAGTCGGCGACGGTGGTGTTGGTGACCGTGCCGCTGTTGGACGTGCCGGTGGTGTCGGCACTGCTGCTGCCGCTGCTGCCACCGTCGGCGGCGACGTCGTCTCCGCCACATGCACAGAGCCCGAGCGCACCCGCGTAGAAGATCGACCTCGTCGTCCGCATTCGGCCGCGGAGAGTATCAGCTTGCCGTCACGGTGCTCCGACGCGGATGTGTCCGGACTCGCATCGCGACGGACGCCGCGGACGCGTGCGCGTTCGACCGCGGCAGCGCGACGCGTGATGTACCTTGCGTCGCGGCGATGGGGCGATCGCAGGCGCACTGCGACGGCCTCGCGACGGTGCGCAGTTGCGAGCCCTACGGCGGTCGCACGCGGGGTCGTCGCCGGCGCCGCGCGCCCCGTGGTCCGCCTTGCACCCCGCGATCGCCGAGATCACCCGCGTCTGCGGAGAAGCACGCAGGCATCGCGACGCGGTCGACCCGAGCCGCGTCGCCCGTGCTAAGGACGTCGCCCGTGCCTCGCCCACGGCCCTCGCTGCCTCGCATCGCGTCGCTGTTGCTCGCCGCTGGTTGCCCGTCCGATCCCGGCGGCGACATCGAGTTCACCGCGGGCAGCAGCAGCGACGGCGGCAGCAGTGACGGTGGCAGCAGCGACGGCGGCACCACCAGCTCGACCGGTACGAGCGCCGACGCGAGCACCGGTGTCGACGGCTGCAGCGACGACGCAGATTGCGTCGACGCGCCCGCGGGTCCGCACTGCGATCCGCTGACGCACACCTGCGGCGGTGCGTGCGTGCCCGGTGACGCGCGGCCCTGCTACACCGGCCCCGGTCCCACCGACGGCGTCGGCGCGTGTGCCAAGGGCACGCAGACGTGCATGGACGACGGCAGCTGGGCGCAGCTGTGCGCCGGCGAGGTCACGCCGGCACCCGACGACTGCGATGGCAACGGCGCCGACGACGACTGCGACGGCATCGTCGACGACAGCGACTACGACGGCGACGGCTTCGGTGGCTGCGCCGCGGATTGCTGCGACGTCGACGGTGGCAACTGCGACGGCGCGGCCTTGGTCAACCCCGGCGCCTACGAGGTGGCCGGCAACGAGGTCGACGACGACTGCGACGGCGACATCGACGAGGCCACGCCCAGCTGCGACGCGGGCCTGATGTCGGCCAGCAACGATCCCGACGACTACGCGCGCGCGCTCGAGCTGTGCCAGTTCACCGAGGAGGAGCCCGCCGATCCCGCCGATCGCGTGTGGGGCGTGATCGCGGCCGGCCTGACCACGCCCGACGGCGAGGGCGATCCGCTGCCGGTGCAGCGATCGCTGCGCGGTGACTTCGGTGCCGTGATCGATCCCGAGTCCGGCGAGCGCATGGTCGTGCTCTCGAGCGGCCACGCCGCCGACGCGACCGACACCAACCCCGGCTACGGCGCGTTCCAGCCCGGCGCCAACCTCGGCACGCAGACCGACGCGCCCAGCGACTGGCTCGACGCCAACGGCGGCGTGTTCCCCAACCCCGCCGGCTGCGTCGAGCCGTGGGACACGCTCGCGCACGATCCCATCATGCTGACGCTGCGCGTGCGCGTGCCGACCAACGCGCACTCGTTCAGCGTGATGATGCAGTTCTTCTCGGCCGAGTACCCCGAGTGGGTCTGCAGCGAGTTCAACGACTTCTTCGTCGCGCTGGTCGACTCCACCGCGCAGAACACCGCCGACAAGAACATCGCCATCTACGACGATGGGCAGCAGAGCTGGCCGGTGGGCGTGAACCTCGTCAACGTCGCCGAGGGTCTGTTCACCCAGTGCGAAAACGGGCCGGTCGGCTGCGCCAGCGACTTCAACGTCGACTACGAGGGCTGCCTGGGCATCGCGCTGCTCGAGGGCACCGGCTTCGATGGCCTCGACCCCGGCTGCGATGCGGGTCAGACCGTGCTCGGCGGCGGCACCGGTTGGCTGCGGATGAGCGGAAACGTGACGCCGGGCGAGATCATGGACCTGCGCTTCGCGATCTGGGATACGAGCGGCCACCTCTTCGATTCGCTGGTCCTGCTCGACGACTTCGAGTGGTCGCTCGACGCCGCGACCCCCGGCGTCGCGCCCGGCTGAGCGCGCCCTCGGGGATCCGAGCGCGGCGCACGCGTTCGTGCGCGCTGCCGGCCCCGCGAGCGCCCTGATATGCTCGGGCGCGATGCATCGACCCGCGTTCGGCGTCGTCCTGGCACTCGCGCTCGCGGGGGTCGGCTGCGCGTTGCTCACGCCGTACCCCGGCGGCGGCGATCCAGCAAAGGCCATCTCGAGCTCGACCGCCGGCAAGGGTGACTCGCCGTTCGACACCGGCGATCCACAGGAGCCGCTCTTCGATCCTGCGATCGATCAGAGCGTGCACGTCGTGACCAACGTCAACGACGTGGTCGCGATCCCGGGCTCGTCGTTCGTCATCGACCTCGCGTTCGTGGCCGAGCACGCCAACGTGGTCGGCGGCGGCATCCAGTTCCCGGGCTCGTCGGAGGTGCAGTGGACCTTCATCGACGGCCTCGAGGGCATGGCCAGCGGCGACATCCGCTTCGGCTACGTCGTCGACAAGAACGTCTGCAACGACATCCCGAACCTGTGCCACGAGATCACGACCACGCAGTTCGCCGTGGCCCGCAACGCCGGCGGCGGCGACATCGACGGCGACGGCACCAAGGACGGCGAATTCGTGGTCTCACCGGGCGAAGAGGTCACGGTGGTGCTGCAGTGCGCGACCTGTGATTCGCCCAGCTGTCGCGATCTGCTGCCCGACGGCGAGTGCTTCTTCTGCGCCCAGCCCGATGTGTGCAAGGAGTACTTCGACCGCTGCCTCGCCGAGGGCAAGCCCAACTCGACCGACGAATCCGAGGTCCAGCTGTTCGACACCCTGTTCGGCATCGACGGCATCCTGTGGTCGACGCGCGACGGCTGCGTGGTCGGCGAAGGCGCGTGCACCGAGGCCCAGAAGAACGCGGAGACGATGCCCGATGAGTGCGGTCTGTAGTCGCGGTTGGTCCCTGGCACTGGCGCTGTCGCTCGGGCTCGCGGGCACGCCCGCCGTGGCGGCGCCGCACGGCAAGTCGGGCAGCAAGCCCAAACCCGCGGACACGGCAGCGCCGGCGGAGACGCCGGCCGAGCCCACCGCCGACGCGGGTGCGCCGGTCACCGCCGATCCGATCGAGACCGCCGAGCCCGCGCCGCCGGCCGAGACGCCGAGCGAGCCGGTCGAGCCGGTCGAGCCCAGCGCCGACGAGAAGCGGGTCGAGGCGGCGCAGGAGTTCTTGCGCGGCTCCAAGGAGTACGAAAAGGGCGCCTATCCCAAGGCCATCGAGCACTTCGAGCGCGCGTGGGATCTGAGCGAAGAACCGCTGCTGCTGTTCAACCTCGGTCAGGCCTACTGGAAGTGGTTCGCGGTCGACCCCGACGTCGAGCACCTGCGACGCGCGCGGCAGTCGTTCGAGAACTACGACAAGCGCATGCGCGGCAGCAAGGACTACGATCTCACCGAGATCCAGCGCTTCATCGAGCGCATCGACGAGCAGATCGCCAAGGCCGAGGAGACCGCCGACCAGCGGCGCGAGCGCGAGCTGCGGGCGCTGGAGGAATCCGAGCGGCGGCGGCTGTGGATCGAGCGTGAGCGCTCCATCGTGACCAGCCTCAACGCCTCGGGCATCACGCTCATCACCCTGGGCAGCCTGACGCTCACGATGGGCATCGCCGGCATGCTCACGCGCGTGGCCAACAAGATCGTGCTCGACAACTCGTCGGCCGGCCCGCGCACGACCAACCTCTCCACCGCCGAAGAGGACGCCAAGCGGCGCAACCAGTTCCTCGTGGGCGGGCAGCTGGCGTTCAGCGGCTTCATCATCGGCGGAGTGCTGCTGCCGATCGGGATCACGCTCAAGGTCCTCGGCGGCGTGCGCGAGCGCCGTGCGCTGGGCGGCAAGGCCGGCAAGGACAAGAAGAAGAAGGCCGAGGTCGCCGTCACCGGCGACGGCGTGCAGGTTCGGTTCTGATCCGGCGACGCGGCCGGTTCCCGGCGCGCACGCGTGAGGAGCCCCCCATGCGCGCGACGCCGCCGCACCTGGCGGCCCGGTCGCGTTGGGCTACCCTGCCGGCCAGCCGTGGAGGAATCGCCGATGACCCCGACGTTCGAAGAATTCAAGGCTGGTCTGGACGAGCGTGAGAGCCGACGAGCGCTGCTGACCCGCGATGGTCGGCCGTTCTTCGTGCTGCTGAGCCAGCAGTTCCTCCGCCCCGACATCGAGATGCTGTGCGACACGGCGACCGCGATCCGTCGCCTCGATCGTCACGTCGATGGCCGCGAGTTCCTGCGCGGCCTGCTGCGGGGCCTGCGGATCATGAACCTGTTCGCGCAGCCCAGCACCCGCACCGCGGAGTCGTTCATCGCCGCGGCGGACAAGCTCGGCGCGAACTCGCGGCTGGTCAGCGATCTGCGGACCTCGTCGTTCGCCAAGGGCGAGTCGATCGAGGACTCGGTGCGGACGCTGTCGAGCTTCTTCGACGCGATCGTCACGCGCCACCAGGACGACGACTTCGCCATGCGTGCGGCGTGGTCGCTGGCCGCCAGCCGTCGCCCGATCCCGGTGGTCTCGGCCGGCAGCGGCAAGAGCCAGCACGTGACGCAGTCGCTGCTCGATCTCTACACCCTGCGCTACTCCTTCGCGGAGCGCGGCGGCGTCGACGGCAAGAACGTCGTCATCATCGGCGACATCGCCCGCAACCGTGCGGCGCGATCGCTGGCCTACCTGCTGACCCGCTTCGAGCGGCCGCGCATCCACTTCGTCTCGCCCGACGCCTTCGCGCCCGACGACGAGCTCATGCGCTACCTGCATCGCCACGAGGTCGAGACCTCGGTGCACAACGCGTTGCAGCCGCTGCTGCACGACGGCGGCAACGGCATCGACGCGATCTACGTGACGCGCCTGCAGCAGGAGTGGGACCGCGGCAACAACGGCATCCCCGACGCCGGCGAGCGCGGCAGCAGCGACGACTACGTGCTCAAGACCGAGTACCGCCGTCTCATCCGCCCCGACTGCGTGATCATGCACCCGCTGCCGCGCGTCAACGAGCTGCCCGAGTCGTGGGAGGACCACCCGGGCTTCATGGTGTGGCGACAGGTCCGAAACGGCATGTGGATCCGCGCCGCGCTCTTCGCAGCGATGTTCGGAGCCGACGGCGAGATCCGAGCGCGCGCGGGCCGACTGTCGTTGCTCTGACGGCTTCGGGCCAGTCCGCGGCATCGCGGCTTCACGCCGCGACCGCGGGCTCGACTACGCTCGAAACCGAACTCGGCCACGCCCGCTACAGCGGCCGACCCCATCGATCGGCCGAGCAGGCTCGCACGAAACCACCCTGTGGTTGCTCGAGCCCGCCGGCCTGTGCGATCCTGGGCGAAAGTGTCGGACGGAAATCCTCGCGATCCCGGTGACGGCAAGCCGGCCGGTGGCGCAGGGCGTCCGCCCCCACCGCCGCCGCCGAGCAAGCCCAAGCCCGCGGTCCCGGGCGCGCCGGGTGCAGTGGCACGCGATCCGTCCAAGCCGATCGCAGTGGGCGGACCCAAGGCCCCACCGCCGCCACCGATCGCGAGCCGTCCGGCCGCACCGCCGGCCAAGCCGCCCGCGGTCGCGCCACGCGAGCCTGGCCGCCCGCAGGCGGTGCCCCGCGATCCGACCAAGCCGATCACCACGACGCGATCGCCGGTGCCGAGCACCGCGACGCCGTCGAGCCGACCCACCAGCGGTCCCGCGCTCGCTGCCCGTCCGGCCGCGAGCACCACCGCGCCCGCAGCTGCACGACCGGCCGCTGCCGCGAGCCCGCCCGCGAGCGTGGCGGCGAAGACCGAGCGCAGCCGCTTCCGCGCGCTGCATCGGCTGTGGCGCCACCCGCTGGGAGAAGTCAGCGCCGCGACCGATGCGACCAGCGGCGCGCGCGTCTCGGTGATGGTGCTGCAACCCGGCAGCGTCGTGTCCGATGCGGTGCTCGATGCGGCCCGCACGGCGGCGCGCGTGGCCGCGGGTCTGTCGAGCACCGCGGTGATCAAGCCTGTCGACGTCGCGCGCATGGCCGACGGCCGCATCGCGCTGGCGACCGAGCCGTTCGAAGGCACGCCGCTGCTCAACGTCACCCGCAACCAACCGCTGCCGGTGGTGCGCGCGGTGGCGATCCTGCGTCAGGTCTGCAAGGTGCTCGCCGCGGCCCACGAGGTCGGCCTGGTCCACCGCGGTCTCACGCTGGGCGCGATCATCCTGCGTGCCCACGCGCAGCGCCCCGACACCGTCGCGCTGACGGACTTCGGCCTGGGCGCGCTGCTCGACGGCGAGCTCGCGGTGCTCAAGGAAGACGCGGCGCACCAGCCGGTGAGCCCGGAGCGGATCTCCGGCGTGCAGGCCGATCTGCGCGAGGACCTGTACCTGCTCGGCTGCGTCGCCTATGCGATGGTCACCGGCGGTCCGCCCTTCCGCACCGGCACGCCCGACGCGGTGCGCCGTCGCCACGCGATCGAGGATCCGATGCCGATCGCGGATCGGCTCAAGGGCACGCGCGGCGTGCCGCCGGCGCTGGCGCAGTGGGTGCACCGTCTGCTCGCGAAGGAACCCGACGATCGTTTCGCCGACGCCGCCGAGGCCGAGGCCGCGCTGTGCCTGGCGCAGATCGAGTCGCACGTGCAGACGCCGTGGGACGACCTGCCGCCGCCCGACGTCGATGCCGTCACGGCCGATCGGATCCGCCGCGGGCTCGCGTCCGGCGGCGCCAAGCCGGCGGCCGCGGTCGACGACGAGCCCGAGGACGAGGTCACGATCCTGCGACGCCCCGATCACGGCGTGGCGCTCGAGGGACAGACCACGGTCGTGCGCGCGCCCGGAGTCTACGAGCTCGAGCCGATCGAACCGGTGGAGGACGTGCCCTCGCGCCCGCTCGCGCTCGACGAGCTCGATCGCAGCGACACGGTCGTGACCCACGCGGACGACACGCTCGCGAGCGCGGCGCCGCAGACCAACGAGGCGACCGCGATCTCGCGGCGCGACGAGGTGATGCGCCCGCGGCCGGCCCCCGAGCCCGAGCCCGACGACGAACCCGCGCCCGGGCCCATCGATCTCGACGGTGCGATCCCACCGGACTCGCCGGCGCCCTCGCCCCACTTCGCGACCACGCCGACCCTCGCCGAGCAGCTCGGCGAGCCCGAGCCCGGCGATCGCACCGTGGTCTCGCGCGCGCCCTCGATGCCGTTCTCGGTGCCGGATCTGCCGGGGCTCAGCGTCCCGGCGCAGGCCGATCGCACGCTGTCGGGGCCGCCCTCGAGCGTCTCGACGCTGCCGGGCACCGCACCGCCCTCGAGCATGCCGACGTTGCCTGGCAGCGCGCCGCCCTCGAGCGTGCCGACGTTGCCGGGAACCGCGGCGGCGTCGAGCATCGCCACGCTTCCGGGCACCAGCGCGACACCAGCACCGAGCGAGATCGCAGCGCCGGCGCAGGCCGCGAGCGCGCCGCCACCGTCCGCGCCGTCGATCTCGGTGCCACCGCACCTGATCCCGCCCGGTGTCGCTGCGCCGGAGATCCCGGCTCCGAGCGCGGCGGTGGTCGTGCCGCCGCATCTGGTGCCGCCGAGCGTCGCTGCGATCGCGCCGCCGGTCGTCGCGCCCGTCGTCGCGGCGCCGGTGATCGCGGCGCCGGTGATCGCTCCCGTCGTCGCTGCGCCCGAGGTCGCGCCGCCCGTGATCGCGCCGCCCGTGATCGCGCCGCCGGTCGCGTTCGCGCCGCCGGTCGTCGCACCGCCGATCGAGCCCCCGATCGCAGCGCCCCCGATCGCAGCGCCACCGATCGCAGCGCCACCGATCGCAGCGCCACCGATCGCAGCGCCACCGATTGCAGCGCCACCGATCGCGCCGCCCGTGATCGCCGCGCCGCCCGTGGTCGCGCCGCCCGTGATCGCCGCGCCACCGTCGGTCCCGCTCACCACCACCTCGCCGCTGGGACCCGCGATGTTGCCCGCCGACGTCGCACCGCCGTGGCCGTCGTCGCCCAGCGGGCTGACCGGCAGCTATCCGTCCGCGGGCGCGTCGATGAGCGACTTCGACGCGTCGATGGTCGCGGCGATCCGCGGTCGCAACCGCGGCTTGTGGATCGCGCTGTCGCTGGTCGGCGTCGCTGCGGTCGCGGTCGTCGCCGTGATCGTGTTCCGCCCGCCCACCGAGCAACCCAAGGCCACGCCGGACGCGGCGCCCGTCGCCGAGGCCGCGCCGACCACGATCCGCGCAGAGAAGCCCAAGCCGACCGAGGATCTCGACTTCGCGGCGACACCGTCGGATCTCGTCGCCGCAGGTGATCGCGCGTTGGCGGAGAACCGGGGCAAGGACGCCGAGGCGCTGTACCAGCGCGCGGTCGTCAAGGAGCCCAAGCACTTGGGCGCGCTGTTGGGACTGGGTCGTGTGCAGCTCGCTGCCGGCGACGTCGAGAAGGCGGCGGGTTACTTCCGCCGCGCGGTCGGAGCGCATCCCAACGACGGCAGCGCTCGCATCGCGCTGGGCGACGCGCTGGTCAAGCAGGGCAACGTCGCCGAAGCGCGCAAGCAGTACAAGAAGGCCAAGTCGCTCAAGCACCCCGACGCGGCCGCGCGGCTCGAGAGCCTCTGAGCCCGCGCAACCGCCTGCGGCGGCCGCAGCACCGCGCGACCCTGGAAACGACCAAGGGCGCGACGCTCACCCTTCGGTGAACGACGCGCCCTGGTGAGGTCACGACCGGAAGTCGTGCAGCTGCGGATCAGCCGCCCTCGCCCTCGCCGTCGTCGGGCTCGCCGTCGCCGTCGTCGTCGTCGTCGCTGTCGTCGGGCTCGCCGTCGTTGTCGTCGTCCGCGTCTTCCGCGTCGTCCTCACCGTCGTCGTCGACGTCCTCGGCGTCACCCTCGTCCTCCGAGTCCTCGGTGCCGTCGTTGTCGTCGTCGTCGTCCTCGGCGTCGCCCTCGCCGTCGTTGTCGTCGTCGTCGTCCTCGGCATCGTCCTCACCGTCGTCGTCGACGTCGTCCGCGTCCTCCTCGTCCTCCGAGTCATCGACGCCGTCGTTGTCGTCGTCGTTGTCCTCGGCATCCTCGGTGCCGTCGTTGTCGTCGTCCGCGTCCTCGGCATCGGCAACGCCGTCGCCGTCGCGGTCCACGATGGTGTTGTCGGTGCTCGCCTGCTCGCAGCCGAAGGTGGTGAGGGCAAGGGCGGTCAGGACGGAAAGGGTCAAGGAGCGGGTCAGCATGGTTGGTGTGGCCTCCTGCCGCCAAGATGCGCAGCGGGTCCGTTCATTACGGGTTCGATCGGCGATTTCGGTGACATTTCTCGTGGCTCCCGGTGGCTGCCGCGCGCCCACATCGCGGCACAGCGCGGCGCACTCACGGGCCGCAAATGCACGAAAGCGCGTGGACCGCTCTCGGTCCACGCGCTCTCGGGTTGGGCATGCGCTTGGTCGCGCGCGTTGCCGCGCAGGCTCGGTTCAGCCGGCGGAGTCCTCGGCCTCGGGCTCCTCGGTGCCTTCGCCCTCGGTGCCCTCGCCCTCTTCGCCCTCGCCGCCCTCGGTGCCTTCGCCCTCTTCGCCTTCGCCGCCCTCGGTGCCTTCGCCCTCTTCGCCCTCTTCGCCCTCTTCGCCCTCTCCGCCGTCCTCGGTGTCCTCACCCTCACCTTCGTCGGCGTCCTCGCCCTCACCCTCTGCGCCTTCACCGTCCTCGGTGTCCTCGCCCTCGGCCTCTTCACCCTCGGCCTCGTCCTCACCCTCTTCGCCCTCGGCCTCGTCCTCGCCCTCGGCCTCCTCGGCATCGGGCACGCCGTCACCGTCGCGATCGACGACGCTGTCGCTGCTCGACTGCTCGCAGCCGATCGTCGCAAGGCCAAGGGTGGCGAACATGGAAAGGAACACGGTCCGGGTGAGCATCATCGTCGTCGCAGCCTCCGCACACCCAGTTGCATCGCTGCGGCCGTGATTACAGCTGCGATCGACGTCGATGCACTGCGCGTGCGGCCCGCACGCGTTCAACCCCAGGGCTGCATCGCGCGCAGCGTCGCGATCTCGATCTCGCCCGCATCCATCGGACCGGTGGCCGCGTCGACGATGCGCCATCGCTGGCGATCACCGAAGAGCGGCTGCGCCTCCACGAACAAGCAGCGCAGCTCGCCGGGCAAGAAGCCGCACTGGTGCTGGATCGCGTGCAGCAGCTGCTCGGTGTGCAGGTGCCCGTCGCCGAAGTTCCAGCCCAGCGCGAGTCCGGCGACGAGCTCACCGTCGACGTGCTCGTAGTCCTCGTAGCGATCGACCGCCCGCGGCAGCAGCAGCGGCAGCGCGCGGCCGTGCAGGTGCATCATGCGAAAGCCGAGCACCTTGCCGACCAGGCCCACCGAGGTGCGGCGATCGTAGAAACGATCGAGCTGCTCGTAGATCCACGGCGAGCTCTTGGTCAGACGATCGAGCTTGCGCCAACTGTCACCGCGGAACAGCCAGATGCCGTAGGCCCAGTTGCCGGCGTAGTAGCGCATCGCGAGCAGGAACGAGACCGCGTGCGGCCACAGGTTGCCGACCAGCGGCACGCCCACCAGCAGCACCAGCAGCACCGCGGCGAGCGGCGTCGAGCCCAGATCGAGCACGCTGACCTCGGGGTGGGCCCAGAACAGCGCGAAGCCGCCGTAGACCACCATGACGTTCCACTCGATCGGCACGCCCATGGGCACGTTGCTGGTGATGTAGCCGTGCAGCATCAGCATCAGCACCATGCCCAGCACCAGCGTCGGTCCGCCCGGGCTCAGCGCGAGCACCAGCGGCACCGCGAATTCCAGACTCGCGCCGGCGTGCGCCATCACGGTCGCGAGCCGCGACGGCCGCAGGTCCTCGGGGAAGTCGCGGTACATCGCGCGCCGCACCCAGCCCAGCCGCATCAGCGGGGAGTTGCTCGTCATCACCGCGATCACGGTGGGAAAGTGCGCGTTGAGCTTCGAGACCCCGGCCCAGAACCACAGCGCCAGCTGCACCGCCTTGGCACCGGCGATCCAGTTGCCCGCCAGCAGGAAGCACAGCATCGTGGTCCAGTAGTGCTCGGCCCGCGCGGCCAGCAGCAGCGTGCGATCGGCGATGCCCATGACCAGCATCGCGATCACCAGCGGCAGGTACTCCGCGCTGCCCGGTGTCGCCGCGAGCAGGGCCCGCAGCGCGAGTACGACGACCGCGGCGTACAGCAACACGTCGACCGCGGTGCGTCGCTCGCCGCCCAGCAGCGGCAGCCGCGGCCACAGCGGCAGCTTGGTGGTGCCCGGCCGCAGGAAGTAGAGGAAGCCACCGACCGGTGGGAAGTAGCGCCCCGTCAGCGGACCGCTGCCACAGCCCAGCCCGAGCAGCTCGAACACCATGCTCCACACGATCGCCTTGTGGAACGCGACCGGCTCGAGCCACCAGCGTCCGAGATCACCGAAGCCGCCGAGCCCGGGCGAGAGGCTACAAAAGCCGACCCACGCGGCGACGTACAGCGCGACCTTGAGGCCGTAGACCACGAACACGCCCAGCGGCGTGCCGTAGCCCTGCAGCGCCCACGACTGGCACACCATCTTGCCGCGCTCTGCGAGCGGCTTGGTGATCCACTCGAGCGGATCGTACGGCGGCGGCGTCGGTGTCAGCAGGCCCATCGGCCGGCACGAGACTACCGAGACCGCCGGCGGCGCGCGAGCGCCAGCACGACCACGACGATCGCGAGCATGCCTGGACCCGCGCGTCGATCGCTGACCAGCGCGCAGCGACTGCGGCCCTGCGACGTCGCCGCGGCGCCGTCGTCGGTCGAGCCGCTGCCCTCGCCGCCCCCGGAGCTCCCGCCGCTGCCGCTGCCGCTGCCACCGCCCGCGTCCTCGCCCGCGCGGCACTCACCCGCGATGCAGACCGCGTCGCCCTCGCACACGACGTCTTCGTCGAGTTCGTCGTCGCAGTCGTCGTCGAGCAGGTTGCAGGTCTCGGGCGTGGGCTCGCCCGGCTCGCAGTCGTCGGGCTCGCAGGTCCAGGCCTCGCGCGCGCACCAGCCCACGCCGCAGATCGGCCGCACGCGCTCGTCGACGCGGCCGTCGCAGTTGTCGTCGTAGAGGTTGCAGACCTCCTGCGCGTCGGGGTGCATGCTCGGGTCGTTGGGCTCGCAGTCGCCCGGCTCGCCGGCGTAGCCGGGTGTGCCGACGCAGCCGACCTGCGTGTCCGTGCTGCTGCCCTCGACCGCGCCGTAGTAGCCGTCGCCGTCGCCATCGGGGTACAGCGTGATCGGGATTGCGTCCTCGTCGACGTCGGCGTCGCAGTCGTCGTCGCGTTGGTTGCACAGCTCGTCGGCGCCCGGATGCACGGTGTCGCGGGTGTCGTCGCAGTCGCCGCCCGCGGCGGCGTGGCTCGGCGGCGGCGTGTTCGCGCAGCCCAGCCGCGGTGCGTCGTCGCGACCGTAGCCGTCACCGTCGAAGTCGAGGAAGTACTGCTGCGCGCTGCAGCCGAACACGAGGTCGATGTCGGCGTCGTCGCCGTGATCGCCGCTCGACGAGCCGTTGCCGTTGGCAGCCAGCGCCGAGATCGACAGCCGCACCGCGCCCGGTTGCGCCGGCGCGGTCCACAGGAAGTCGAACGACGCGACGCCGCCGGGCATCGGCTTGGGCGCGCTGTGGGTCAGCCCCGCGGCCACCGTCGCGAGGCCCTCGCCGCCCAGGGTCTGCAGCTCGCCGACGTCGGCCTCGACGAACACGCCCGCGACGGCGCTGCCCGGCGCGCTCACGGTCAACGTCACCGTCACGGTCTCGCCGGGATCGATGCTCGAGGGCGCGGTGACCAGCGCGATGTCGACGTCGCCACCGCCGTGGCAGCCCACGCAGCCCGGTCCGGGTTGCCCGCCGGAGTGGGCCGCAGCGGGCAGCGGCGACAGCACCGCTGCGATCGCGACGAGTCCGAGAAGACCGGTGCGCGTGGCCGCCATCCGCGGCGGCGATCATCGCACGTTCACGGACCGTCGAGCGCGGCCAGCGGCAACAGCGTGGTGCCGGTCATGTCGGCGGTGTACGAGTACGGAAACGAGAGCCCGCCTACCGTCTCGACGGCTCCGGTCGCCGGATCCCAGCGATAGACCGCGTCGTCCCAGTGCGACGTCGTCCACACGTAGCCCGCGCTGTCCACGGCGACACCGCGGTTCTCGTGGCCCTCGCCGCCGGGCACGGGAAACTGCGCGACGACGTCGAAGGTCTCGGTGTCGATGCCGCGCAGCTCGAGACCCGCCACCCACAGGATGCCGTCGGCATCGACCACGCATCCTGCACCGGTGTAGTCGGAGACCACGTGCGACTCCCACGTCTCGGTCGCGGGATCGAAGCGCGACGCGAACTGGTTGCACGTCCACACGCGTCCCTGACCGTCGACCGTCAGCCCCCAACCGACGTTGGGCATCGGCCACATCTGGTACGACAGATCGTCGAGCTGCACCTGCACGAGATAGCCGGTGCCGACCTGTGCGCCCCACAGATCGCCCTCGGCATCGACCGCGCCCGCGAACAGGCCCGGCAGGACCGCGACCGGCAGGTCGGGCATCTCGACGGTGCCTTCGATCGTGCCGCTGTCGCCGTCGATCAGCGCGACGGTGGGCACCGAATCGAAGGCGTCCGTGCCGGCGGTCCACAGCTTGGTCTGCTCGAAGCGGCAGGTCTCTTCGTTGCGCGTGCCGGTGGTCCATGCGACCACCGCCTGATGGGTCCACTGCAGCGGCACGTCATAGGCCACGCAGCCGTCGGGGAACGCGCGCACGTCCGCGGGGCCGGTCGACGTCGCGTCGGGGTCGGGACAGCTCGCCGGATCCACGCGCACGACCGTGACGCCACCCAAGGCGTTCGCGACCGCGGCGTCGCCGTTGAGGTTGACCGCGACGCCCGTCGGCTCGCCGGCCGAGTCGCCGCGGGTGGCGTAGCGCGCGACCTCGGTCATCGTCGCGGGATCGATCTTCGACAGCGTGCTGCCGTTTTGGTTGCTGACCCACAGGTACTGCAGCGACGGCGGCTCGCAACCCGGCACACCGGCATCGACGACGACCCCGGTGTCGAAGGTGTCGCTCACCGACTCGTCGGTGGTGCTGGGCGGACCGCTCGGCCCGCTGGTGTCGCTCGCTGTGCTGGTGCTCGTGCCGTCGGTCGAGGACGTGGTGGTGGTCGCGTCGTGGGTGCCGTGCCCCATCGTGATCGAGGCCGAACCTTCGAGCGGACCCGAGCTCGACGCCCCATCCTCGACGGTCGTGCCCTCGTCGCCGGGACCCCCGCGCACCAGCGGCGGGGCCTGACACGCACCGAGCACACCGATCGCCGCCAACCACCGCGTTCGCATGGCGCGATTGGTTGCCGCCGACGCGGCTTGGTTCGGGCCGTTGGACGCAGCGCCCGCGTCGGCTCGCGATCGCCCCTGGCCGCGGCGGGGAGTCCGGGCTCGCGCCCTGGAGCCGCCCCGTCGGCGGCCGACCCTGGGACGCAACGCGCCAGTTCGTCGCGAGCGCGATGCAAGCGATGTCATCGGGACGCGTTGAGAGGGCGAGACCACCGCGCGACCACAGCGCTCGACCGCTGCGGGACTTGGCACGGCCCCTGCTCTGTCTCTCCACCAACCCGCCCCCATGACGAACTCCAGCCTCGACGCGCTGCTGCTCCCGCTGCTCCCGCCCGGCACCTCGCTCGCTGCCGACGCGCTGCAGGCCACGTTGCGGGCCGCCGGCGTGTCGCTGTCGGTCGCGCTCGCGGGCATGGGGCGCTCGTTGCTGCAGGTGGTGCGCACGGTGCCGGCGGCCAGCGACCGCGACGAGGCGCTCGAGGGCAGCACCGCGATGCTGCAGCTGCAGAGCCCCGACGGCGCGCTGCGCATCGACGTGCCGGTGTCGGTCGTCGCGGTCGGTGTCCGCAGCGTGGTGCTGCGCCTGCGCGGCGCGCCGCTGTGCGTGCGTCGCCGGGCCGTGCGCGACACGCTGCTGGCCGAGGCGGTCGGGGCCCCGCGCGCGGCCGCGCCCGCGCCGCTCGAGGCACCGGCGCTGCCGCTGGTGGCGTGAGCAGAACTTGACCCGCAGCGTCGGCGGTGGAAACTGCACCGCTCGACCATGCGGACCATCGCCCCGATCGCGTTGCTCGTCGTCTCCAACGTGTTCATGACCTTCGCGTGGTACGGTCACTTGAAGTTCAAGGACCGCCCGCTCGCGCTGGTCGTGCTCGCCAGCTGGGGCATCGCGCTGTTCGAGTACTGCTTCCAGGTGCCGGCCAACCGCATGGGCCACGGCACCTACTCCGCGGTGCAGCTCAAGACCATCCAGGAAGTCATCACCCTGGTGGTCTTCGGCGTGTTCTCGGTCAGCTATCTCGGCGAGCCGCTGCGGTGGAACCACATCGTCGGCTTCGTGCTGTTGGTGGCCGCGGTCGGCTTCGTGTTCGGCTTCGGCTCCGCGGACGCGCGCTGAGGCGTCCGCGGGCCAGCGGGCTCAGGCGAGGATCTCGTCGAGCGGCGAGTTCGACTCGGCGCCGTTGCCCCCGAAGCTGGACGCGTTGGGGTCGTAGGCGCGCAGCACCGACAACGCGATGTCGGAGACGTTGTCCGCGGCCGGCAGGTTCGGCGAGCTGATGCCGTTGGGGTCGTCGGGATCGTTGGGCGTCGCCTGGCTGTGCACGCCGGGGTACTTCAGGTGGCCGCCACCGGTGCCGATGAGGATCACCGGCTGACGCGAGATGCTGTGCAGCCAGCCGACCGAGCAGTCGCTGGTGGCATACAGGATCGTCGAGTCGAGCAGGTTGAGGCCGTTGCCCTCGTCGGCGTCGCGCAGCGCCTGGGCGAACTCGGCCAGCTTGGTCATCTCGAAGACCACGCTCTGGTGCAGCTGGTCCCGCGCGGTGGTGCTGTACTGCGCGTCGTGGCTGAGCAGGTGCTTGGTCGCGGTGAGGCCGATCTCGGTGTAGGGCGTCTCGCCCGCGAGCCCGAGGAACGTGACCGAGACCGAACGGGTGATGTCGCAGCGCAGCGCGTAGGCGATGAGCTCCGCCATCACCGTGGTCACCGGCGTGATGAGCTCGCTGCCGACCGGTTCCAGGTTCTCCTGCGCCGGCTCGCCCGGCATGATGCACGGTGGTGGCAGTGCCGAGAGCTTCTGTTCCAGCTCGTCGATGCCCTGCAGGTGCGCGTCGAGCCGGATGCGGTCGGCCGCGCCCAGCCGGTCGCGCAGGCTCGCGCTCTGGGCCCGCACCGCATCGACCATGAGACCTCGGACCGCGCGGTCGTCCTCGGGCGCGTCGGGCCCGGGGAAGATGCCGAACAACGACTGCCACACCTGCTTCGGGCTGCTGATCGGCGCCAACGCCGTCAGCGCACCGGGCTCGCCGGTGAACGAGATCGCGCTGCCCAGCGGCCCCGAGCCCGCGAAGGTGTTGGCCTTGGAGATCGCGATCTGCATCGATCGCACCGGGGTCTCTCGCCCGACCGCGTCCGCGGCGAGCTGATCGAGCGACGGACCGCCGGCGTTGTAGCCGAAGCCATCGTAGGCGTAGGGGTAGCCGGTCAGCGCGGTCACGCCCTCGACGTGCCCGCTGATGTAGTCGCCGACCATGCCGTGGTTCTGGTAGCCGGTGCAGACGTTGACGTAGTCCTTGACGGCCGCGAGCGGCTCGAGCTGCTCGGACAGCGACCAGTCGGCGCCGACCTGCGACGGCTCGAAGCGATCGAGCAGCACACCGTTGGCGGTCAGCCACGTGATGATGCGGCGCGGCAGCGCCGAGCCATCGGCGTGGGCCTCACCGTTGGCGTCGAGCATGGCCTCGAGCAGCGGTAGACCCACGGCGACGCTCGCGCCACCGAGGGCGCCGCGGAGCATGGTGCGACGGGACAAGAAGGTTCGGCGCAGGTGCAGCATGGCGTTTGTCCTTCCTACTGCGGCTCTCCGACCTGGCGGAACGCGGGGTTGAGCACGAGATCCACGATCAGCGTCTCGAGATCGTGGCCGGCGGCCACGAAGCCGTCGCTCAGCCACGCGAGTGCGTCGGCGGTGCCGTCGTCCTCGGCGTGGCCGACGGCGTGGCGATAGAGGTTGCGCACCAGGCACGGCGACAGGCGCGGATCGTCGCGGACCAGCAGGGCCAGATCCGCGGCGTCGTCGAACTCGCCCAGGCCATCGACCGCGCCGGACGCATCGATGGGGAAGCCGTTGTCGAGCTCGCGGCGGACACCCGACGCGTCGAAGAACTCGAACGCGAAGCCGACCGGGTCGGTCTGCGCGTGGCAGCCGATGCACGCGCCGCCTTGTTCGATGTGGCCCTCCATGCGCGCGCGCAGGGTCGTGGGCTCGGTCGGCGGCGGCAGCGTCGTGTCCACGTCGCCCGGCGGCGGCGGAACCTCGTTGCACAGCAACACGCGCTGGATGAACAGCCCGCGTCGGGTCGGCGAGTTGCGGTCGTGGTGCGACGCGGTCGCCAGCAGGGCCGGATGCGACAGCACGCCGACGCGACGCTGGTCGGCGGGGATGTCGATGCGGTGGAAGCCGCCGTCGTCGGGCACGTCGACGCCGTAGATCGCCGCGAGCTTGGCGTCGACCCAGGTGTAGTCGGCGTCGAACAATGCCAGCAGGCCCTGGTCGCCCTCGGGCTCGAAGACCACGTGATCGACCAGGCGCAGCGTCTCCTTGCGCATCGACGCCGCGACCTCGGGCGTGAACAGCGGAAACAGGTTGGGATCCTTGGCCTTGGTGACGACCTCGCGGGCGCGCAGCAGCTCGTCGAAGAAGCGACCGACCGCCGCGCGGGCGTCGGGATGCGCCATCCACTGCTTGGCCAGCTGCGCGCGCGCGTCGTCGTCCTCGAGCTCGCCGGCATCGAGCCGGGTGAAGGTCGTCGCGTCGGGGGCGCGGCCGAGCACGAACAACGCGGTGCGCGTGGCCCACTCGGCGGTGGTCAGCCAGCGCTTGCCGTCGTCCCCGACCTCGCCGATCTCGACCGAGTAGAGGAACTCCGGCGCGATCAGCATCGCGGCGATCTCGTACTTGAGGCCGATGCCGAACTGGTCGTTGTTCTTGGTCCGCGCGACCCGGGCGATGTCGACCAGACGATCGAGCTCGTCGCCGGTGACCGGACGTCGCCATGCGACCCGACCGAAGCGCTCGGCGATCTGGACGTAGCAGCCTTCGTCCTGGGGCCCGTCGACGACGCAGGGCACCACCGCCGCGAGCGTCTCGGGTGCGAGCATCACCGCGTTGCCGACCGCGATGGCCGAGCGCTCGTACTGCTCGATCGCCGCCGGCGACAGCGGCAGCTGCGTGGCCCCGACCGAGTCGAAGCCCAGCAGCGGTGCATCCGGTGGCGGTGCCGCCGCCGAGCCCGCATTGGGCCCCAGCAGCGCCGCGACGGTCGTGATGTACTGATCGGATCGCAGCCGACGCAGGCCGCCGGGCGCCGGCACCACGTCGGGCAGCTGCTCGCCACCGCTGCTCGAGCCCGAGTCGTCCGCCGCGGTCGAGCCCGAGTCGGCTCCGCCACTGGTCGTGCCAGTGGAGCCGCCGCCGGTGTCCTGGCCGCCGTCGGCGTGGCTGGTGGCGTCATCCCGACAACCGGCCAGTGCCCACGGCGACAACAGCGATACGGCGATCGCAAGATCGCGAGAGGTTCTGTGCTGCATCCGAGCCCCAGGTGCTTCCATGGCGAGTTGGCGGGGTTTCCTTCGCGCCCGCGAGCGCGAGCGCACGATTTCCATGTCACAGGCGGCGGGCCCGCCTCTGCTACCCTGCCACAGCCATGGCCACGTCGATGCGCGCCCGTGACGGACTGCTGCTGGGCGTCGCGCTGCTGCTCGCCGCGCCCGGACCCGCCGCCTGCTTCGGGCAGGACTGCCGCAACCTCGAGGACGAGCCGGCCGCGGCCGATGTCGTGACGATCACGGTGCGCAACGACACCGCCGCCGTGCTGTACGTCGATGGGGGCGAGGGCTGCACGCCGCGGGCGTGGCAGCTCGAGCAGGACGGCAAGCCGCGCAAGTGGCTCCGCGGCGCCTGCGAGTATTCGTGCGAGGACGTGATGGCGGGCGAGTGCAGCTGCAGCCTCGACTGCGGTGACGGCACGGTGCTGCGACTGCCGCCGGGCGCGAGCCACAGCGTCACGTGGGATCGATCGATCTACGTCGAAGAGGACCTGTCGCTCGAGTGTCCCGCCGAGGGCTGCTCCACGCAGTGCGATCGACGGGTCGTCGCCGCCGACGCGAGCTATCGCGTGACCGCGAGCGCGAGCGCGCAGTGCAACCCCGGCGCGGGTCCGTGCGAGTGCGAGGACGCCGAGTCGGCGTGCTTCGTGAGCGGGCGCCCCGGCGACGACGTGGTGGCCACGGCCAGCATGACGCTGGTGTTGCCCGACGCGCTCGGCGACGAGATCGTGCTCGCGCTGAAGTGACGCGTGTCCCCGGGGACACGCCCCCGGGGACGAGACGACCACGCGCGCTCGAAGCCCGCGGATCCAGTCGCACGGCGACTGGCCCGACGCTTGCGAACGCGGCGGCCCGACCACGCGGCGCGCCGAGTGTCGCCGCAAAGGGGGCCATCATGACTCGACATCGTCACTGCATCACCGTCCTCACCACCGTCGCGCTCGCGGCGACTTCCAGCATCGCGAACGCGGATCCGGTGCACCACTTCGACATCTCCTCGTACCACGGCTGCACCGCCAACGACTGCGGCACGCTGTGGTGTTGGGGTGGCGAGGAGTCGGTGTTCGGCGGCGACAAGGGCGTGCACTACACCGGCACGCCGAGCTGGCCGTTCCAGGTCGGCGCCGGCGATCGCCACAGCTGCGTCAACCTGCGCGACGTCAACGGTCCGTCCGGCGGCAACGCGCGCGGGTTCATCGACTGTTGGGGCCGCAACGACTACGGCCAGATCGACGTGCCGCCGGAGCACGAGTGGCGTCAGCTGGCGGTGGGCATGGATCACAACTGCGCCACCGACTGGACCAACAAGGTCGTGTGTTGGGGTCGCGACGACGCCGGCCAGGTCAGCGAGGCGCCGGCCGGGCGCACCTTCGCGACGCTCGGTCTCGCCGCGAAGCAGAGCTGCGGTGTCACGCGCGTGTTCGTCAACGGCCGCGTCGTCGACGGCGACGAGATCCGCTGCTGGGGCGAGCCCGCGGGCAAGATCGAGGTCGTGCACCGCACCGATCTGCCGTTTGCGCCCAGCGGCGAGCGCTTCACCAAGGTCTCGGCCGGCGCCGTGCACACCTGCGCGCTGACCAACTTCGGCAAGGTCTACTGCTGGGGCGACAACACCAGCAGCGTGCTGTCGCCCTCGTTCCAGGGACAGCCCACGGGCCTGTCGTTCCCCATCGAGGGCGGCGGCACGATGCAGCAGGTGCCGGCCGGCCGCACCTATCTCGACGTCGCCGCCGGCGAGCTCGGCACCTGCGCGGTGTACGACGACAACTTCAGCGGCGAGCGCGGCGTCGAGTGTTGGGGCTATCCCTTCAGCTTCGATCAGAGCCTGTGGACCATCATGACCAGCGGCGGGCTGGAGTCCACCGAGGTCCCGCTCGAGGGCTTCGAGCCCGAGCAGGTGCAGCTGACGCTCAACGAGGTCTGCGCGCTCGACGTCGACGACGGCGAGCTGCGCTGCTGGTCGACCACCAACGGGGTGTGGTGGAGCTGCGAACCGCAGAGCGATCCCCACTGCTGCGACTCGTTCGAGAAGAGCTGCTGCGATCCTGCGACCGACGCGAGCTGCTGCGATCCCAACACCGACCCGCTGTGCCGCGACCATCGCAGCTGGGATCTGCTGCCCGACGTCGATCCCTATGCGTGCGTGTGAAGCGACGTCACAGCGGTAGGCTCATCGTGCGTCGCGCCTGGGCCACGAAGCCCAGCCGCTGGTACAGCGCGCGCGCGCGCACGTTGCGGTCGTTGACCTCGAGCATGACGAAGCGAAAGCCGCGCTCGCGCGCCCACGCCACTGCCGCCTGGATCGCCGCGGTGCCGTGGCCGCGCCCGCGCAGCGACGGCATCACGAATACCTCGTCGAGCACCGCGATGCGGCCGCCGAACTCGTTCGAGAGAAACGGCACCACGATCACATAGCCCACGGTCTGCCCGTCGGCGTGCACCAGCATCGGCAGCGCCAGTCCGCGGTCCTCGTGCAGCATGCGCGCGGCCTGATGTCGCGCGCGCTCGCGGCTCATCGGCTGCTCGCTGGGATCGTCGAGGTACATCTGCTCGACCATCGCGGCGAAGCGGTCGAGCGTGTCTTCGGTGAGCGGGACCAACACCGTGGTCATGGCCGGCGCACGATAGCGCCGAATTGGCGACGGCGCCGTCGCAGGTCCGCGACGGCGCCGCCTCGACGGTGAGGTTCACCGCCGCAGCATCAGAAGCACTCGGGGTACTCGCCCGCGCACTGGTCGTTGTTCCAACCCTCGTTCTCGCAGTGCTGCAGCGCCTCGTCGCAGTTGACGCCGCCGCCGGCTTCACCGCCACCGGCCTCGCCGCCACCACCGAAGCACTCGGGGAACTCCGCCGCGCACTGCTCGTCGGTCAGCCCCTCGTTCTCGCACACCGCCGCGGCCTCGTCGCAGTTGACCTCACCGCCACCGGTCTCGCCGCCACCACCTTCGCCACCGCCGAAGCACTCGGGGAACTCCGCCGCGCACTGCTCGTCGGTCAGCCCCTCGTTCTCGCACACCGCCGCGGCCTCGTCGCAGTTGACCTCGCCACCACCGGTCTCGCCGCCGCCACCTTCGCCGCCGCCGAAGCACGCCGGGTACTCGCCCGCGCACTGCTCCTCGGTCCAACCCTCCGCGTCGCAGTGCTGCAGCGCCTCGTCGCAGTTGACCTCGCCGCCACCGGTCTCGCCGCCACCGCCCTCGCCGCCGCCGAAGCACTCCGGGAACTCCTCGGCGCAGTGCGCCTCGGTCCAACCCTCGGCCTCGCAGATCTGCGCCGCCTCGTCGCAGTTGGTCGGCTCGCCGCCGCCGGTCTCGCCGCCGGGCTCCTCACCGCCATCTTCGCCGCCGGGCTCTTCGCCACCGTCCTCGCCGCCGGGCTCTTCGCCGCCGTCCTCACCGCCGCCTTCGCCACCGCCACCCTCGGCGCTCTCACCCTCTTCACCTTCGCCCTCGCCGTCGTCGTCGTCGTCGGCAGTTTCGCCCTCACCCTCGGGGAGCTCGGGAAGATCGCAGCCGTAGAGGAACAGCGGGGCGAAGACGAGCGCGCGCAAGGAACGGTTCACGATGTTGCGGATCATGATCGGATCTCCAGAAAACGAGTTGTTGACCGCGGTCCGGGCCACGGGCGCGTCGGTCTCGCTCCCCCCCAGGGAGACGCCGACGCGCCCGCTCGCCCTCCGCACGCAGTGAGGCACACGAGCGGGCCGCCGATTACAGCGGGTCAGCATTTTTTTTTCGCGCCGCGCCGCCGTGCTGGCCTGGCCACCATGGACTGTCGTCAACAGCACTGTGGCGCGATGCGGCGCCCGCGGCCCGCAGCGCTGCGATCGCCGGGGTTCCGCGCCCGGCCGGGCGCTGGCACGGATGCTGCGATGGCAAGCGGCATGACCCACCGAACCGCTCCGTCCCTGTCGCTGCTCCTGGTCGCTGCGCTCGCTCCCGCGGGCTGTGACCTGGCCGGCGGTGCCAGCTTCACCGAGATGCGCATGGCCGTCGACGAGTCGGTCGCGACTGGCGAGGCCAGCGGCCTCGAGGACGGCCTCGTCGAGATCACCACCGACTTCAGCATCGGCGAGGGCCTCGTCGATGTCGCCGGCCGCATCCGCGCCCTGGTCGAGAGCCAGATCCCGTGCTCGACCGTCGAGGCCACCGACGCCGACACGTTGGTCATCGACTTCGGCACGCTCGACGACAGCTGCACGTACAACGGCCGCACCTACGCCGGCATCGTCACGCTGCACTACGAGGTGCAAGGTGAGACCGTCGTGGTCGAGCACTCCTACGACGGCATCACCAACGGCCGCGTCACGCTCGACGGCGACGCGACCGTGACCTGGTCGCGCGGGCCCGACGGCGGGGTGCAGCGGCACATCGTCAGCGCGTTCGACCACCACGGCAAGCGCGGCGACTTCCACTCCGAGGCCGACCGCACGCAGACCTTCCGCGATCCCGGCTCGGGCGTGTTCACGGTCGAGGGCACGCGGCTGTGGCAGGGCCCGCGCGGCGACACCCACGCGCAGTGGGAAGCGACCATCGACGTCGACTTCGCGGTGCCGATCGACGGCAGCGCGGTGATCGACACGCCCTCGGGGCACGAGCTGACGCTGGGCTTCGAGCAGATCGACGAGGACACCGTCGAGGTGACCGTCACCGGGGGCCGGCGTGGCGATCGGGTGTTTCGCGTGACGAGCAGCGGGGCGGTCGAGGAGGACTGAGAGAGAGTGTCAGCGGAGGCTGTCCCGTGATTTCGGGGCCGGGCACGGGGACCGCAAGGTGCAGCGTCCCGTGACCGGCTCGGCCGGGCGAGCGTCCCTCAGTTCGGGCCGTACGCGCTCGGCTTGGCCAGGCGATCCAGGCAGCCCTCGACGAACTCGGTCGGCGGGAAGAAGCGCACGCCCTCGTCGTCGACCTCGGTCGGCAACGCCAGCAGGCTGCCGTCGCGCCACCAGTAGAGGCTCGGCGACAGCGAGCCGGGGCCCTCGGCGTGGCGACGGTGGGCGAGGATCGCCATCGCGTGGATGGTGTCGACCACGCCCAGATCGACGATGGTCGAGAACAACAGCGTGTGGCGGTTCGGCACCGCCACCAGCGCGCCCATCGCGTTGACCGGGTCGAGGTGCTCTTGCAGCACCAACAGGCGCGAGGTCACGAAGAACGACTCGCCGACCATGACCGAGAAACGGGTGCCGTCGTCGAGCTCGAGCGTCTCGATCTCGATCTCGTCCTGCTCGAGCACGTTGCGCAGCGCCAGCTCGAAGACCTCGTCGAGCGAGACCGGCCAACGCGCGGGCGCGTCGGTCGGCACGGTCGCGACCGCGTCGGGCAGATCGTAGACCAGCACCGAGACCAGGTCCTCGCCGACCTCGCGGTGGACGGTGCTCTCGGTCAGTTCACCGAGCGACTCGCGGGCATACAGCCGCACCTTCACCATCGTGCGCACGCGCGACCAATCGCGGCTGAGCGCCTCGAGGTCGTGGGTGTGGGTGCTGACGATGACGCGGTCGAAGTGCTCGCGCACCAGCTCGCGCCAGTTCTCGCGCTCGACCTGGTTGCACAGCTGCGCGAGGTTCTGCAGCCCCAGGCGGTGCTGGCCGCCACCATCGATGGTCAGCTCCACGACGCCGTCTTCGATGGTGACGTCCCCGCGGCGCTCGAGGTCCTGTTCGACCACGAGCATGAACTCTGCGAACTGTTCGTCGTCGAAGAAGCTCGCCCAGGTGGGGACCTCGTCGGCGTCGGTGTCGAGCATGCCGGTCACCAGCCGCAGGTCCGGCCCTGGTTCTGCTCGTCGAGGTACTTGGCCAGCGGCGCGAAGTACTCCATCAGCGCCGCGGCATCCATCTCGCGGGTGCCGGTCAGCACCTCGAGCGCGTCGGGCCAGGGCTTGCTCGCGCCCATCTCCAGCATGGCCTTGAGCTTCGCGCCGGCGGCCTTGCTGTTGTAGATCGAGCACTCGTGCAGCGGACCGGTGTGGCCGGCGAGCTCGCACATCGCCTTGTGGAACTGGAACTGCAGGATGTGGGCGAGGAAGTAGCGGGCGTAGGGCGTGTTGCCGGGGATGTGGTACTTCGCGCCGGGATCGAAGTACTCCTCGCCGCGGGCCGAGACCGGCGCGACGCCCTGGTACTTGAGCTTCAGGTCCCACCACGCGGCGTTGTAGGTCTCCGGCGTGGTCTTGCCGGCGAACACGTCCCAGCGCCACTGATCGATCAGCTTGCCGAACGGCAAGAACGCGATCTTGCCCAGGGCATCTTGCATCTGCTTGTTGATGACGCCCTTGTCGTTGTCCGAGATCTTGTCGAGCAGGCCGATCTGCTTGAGGTACGCCGGCGTGATCGACAGCGCGATCGCGTCGCCGATGGCCTCGTGGAAGCCATCGTTGGCGCCGGCCTGGTACAGCACCGGCTTGGTGAAGTAGTTCATGTAGTAGTAGTCGTGCCCGAGCTCGTGATGGATGGTCACGAGGTTCTCGTGGTCGATCTTGATGCACATCTTGATGCGCAGATCGTTGTTGAGCTCGACGTCCCACGCGCTGGCGTGACAGATCACGTCGCGGCCCTTGGGCTGCACGAACATCGAGCGCTCCCAGAAGGTCTGCGGCAGCGGGTCGAGCCCCAGCGAGGTGAAGAAGCCCTCGCCGAGCTTGACCATCTTGATCTCGTCGGTCTTGGCCTTCTTGAGCGCCTTGGTCACGTCGATGCTGGGCTCGCCCGGGAACGGCTCGAGCATCGGATAGAGGTTCTGCCAGTCCTGCTGCCACATGTTGCCCAGCAGGTGCGCCGGGATCGGGCCGCTGTCGGCGACCTTGTCGCCGTACTTCTCGTGCAGCTTGGCGCGGACGTGGCAGTGCAGCGCTTCGTACAGCGGCGCGACCTGGCCCCACAGCCGCTCGACCTCCTGCTCGAACGCCTGCGGCGTCATGTCGTACTTCGAGCGCCACAGCACGCCGACGTCGTCGTAGCCGATGTTGCGGGCGCCCTCGTTGCCGAGCTCGACCAGGCGCTGGTACAGCGGGCGCATCGGCTTGGCGGTCTCGTGCCACGCCGACCACGCCTCGAGCTGCGCGTCGTAGTCGCGGTTGTTGGTGAGCACGTCCTCGAGCTGGCCGAGGTCGCGGCAGGTCTCCTTGCCGCCCTTGCCGGGCTTGCACGACTTGCCCTTGCCGTACATGCCGTCGAGCTTGGCCATGATGCCCGACAGCTCCTCGCGCTTGGTCGCGTCGTCGGGCGCGGGCAGCGTGCTCTGCAGCTTGAGCAGCGTGATCTGCCGGCGCACCTCCGGATCGCCCTGCCAACCGTCGAACGCGGCCGCGCGCGCGATGGCCTTGGTCTCGTAGGCCATGGTCTCGGCGTTCGCGGCCGCGGCGGCCTTCTCGGTCTCGTCGGTGATGTTGGTGGCCTTGGCCCACTCGGCCTTGCCCCCGGCGACGTAGAGCCGTCGCAGCTCGCCGTCGACCTCCTTGGCGAACGCCGCGGCCTCTTCGTCGCTGGGCACGTCGGGCTTGTTGTCCGCCTTCGCGTCGGCCTTCGCGTCCGCCTTCGCATCGCGCTTGGCGTCGCCCTTGCCGTCGGCCTTCACGTCGCGCTTGGCGTCGGCCTTGCCCGCGACCGAAGCACCCTTGACGTCGGCCTTCGCGGCCTTGCCGTCGGACGGCGGCGAGGTGCAACTCGTGAGCAGTGCGAGGGTGGCGAGCGCGAGCGGCGTCACGGAACGGAGCGACATGGCGGGCCGCACGGTATGCCCGGCGGCGTGGGCTTGGCAATCGCCCGCGATCCGCTCGCCGCACGCTGTCGCGGATGCGGACGGTCGTGCGTTCACGAACGATCCGGGCACGCCGGCGCTGCCACCGGCGCGGTGTCACGCGTCGGTGGCGGGCCGCAGGTGCAGACCGCGGCCCTCGAGTCGCCAACGTGCGGTGGCCCGCTGCGTCCACTCCGCGGTCGGCTGGTGCATCGCGCACACCACCGTGCGACCGGCGGTGATCCACTGATCGACCACCGCGAGGACCGCGGCCGCACCGATCGCGTCGAGTGCATCGAGCGGTTCGTCGAGCAGCAGCAGCGTCGGATCGCCCAGGGTCGCGGCGACCAGCGAGACCTTGCGCCGCATGCCGGCGGACAGCGTCGCCATCGCCGCGTCCATCGCCATGCCCGCGACCGGACCCAGCAGCTCGGCCAGCCGCGCGATCGCGGGCGCGAGCGCCACGGCGCGCACGCCCGCGACGAACGCCAGCCACTGCTGCGCCGACAGCTGCAAGAACGCGTCGCTGCGCTGCGGCAACCATCCCAGCTGGCGACGCGCGGCGACGTCGTCGCGCTCGAGGTCGAAGCCGGCGATCGCGATGCGACCGCGCACGAGCGGCAACGCCCCGGCGATGGCCGCGAGCAGGCTCGACTTGCCGCTGCCGTTGGGTCCCTCGAGCAACACCAGGCCGCGACCCGCCCGCGCCGAGGCGTGCACGAGCACGTCCTGGCCACCGCGGCGCAGCGCGACGTCGTGCAGCACCAGCGCGTCAGCCACGATCCGCCTCCGGAACCAGCGGCGTGCGACGGCGGCGGGCAGAGGTGGCGGCGGGCCAGCGTGTCCACGCGTGTGCGAGCAGCAGCGCCGCCAGCAGCAGCGCCGCAGCAGCGCCGCCTTGGTGCAGCGCGAGGCCGAGCGCGGCGGTGTGCAGCGCGGCCGCGACCACCTGCGGCTGCGCGAGCCGATCCCGCCGCTGCGCCGCGATCGCGAGCGAGGGCGCGGCGGCCCCGAGCCACACGCACACCGCCAGCGCGGTCGCGAGCGCGAGCAGTGGACGTGGGTGCAGTCCCGAGGCCGCCGCTGCCAGCGTCGCGAGCAGCAGCGGCGCCGCGAAACCGCTCGCCGCGATCGCGCGTGCCGGCAGGTCGAGCCGGCGTGCGCCGGTGCAGGCATCGAGCGCCCAGTGCTGCGACTGCAGCCTCCGCTCGTTGCGCAGCGCGAGCCACAGACCCAGGCCCGCGCCGAAGCTGGCCATGGTCTGGATCGCTGCGGCCGCGCCGCGGCCATCGTCACCGCCGACGTGCGCGGCCCCGAGCGCACCCGCGGCAGCGAACCCGGTCTGTGCGATCGCGACGCCCACGATCGCGCCGCGATCGCTGCGCCACGCCAGCTGCCGCAGCAGCCGTGCGAGTGCGCGCGTCGGTCCGGCGGCCGCGCGGCGCGGCGCCGCGACCCGGGCCGTGCGCGCCTCGGGCAGCGGCCGACCCACACGCGCGAGCGACCACACCAGACCGAGCAGTGCCGCCGGGGCGATCACCGCGAGCCGCCGCTGCGCCAACGCGTCGCACAGCAGCGCCAGCGGCAGGCCGATCGCGGCCGCGCGCGCCCACGCACCGCGATCCGCAGACGCGGCCGCGACCAGGCGCAGCGTCGCGGCCAGCACCACCGCCAGGCTCGCGAGCGCGCCGCACCACCACGGTGACGACGACCACGAGGGTGCCAGCACGTAGATCACCGCGGCGTGCAGCGGCAGATCGAGCGCGAGCAGATGGCGCATGTGGATCGCGCGCCATCGCGCCGCGCTGATCGGCAGGTGCCGCAGCATGGCGACCTCGTGCGACGCGAGCACGCGATGGGCGAGCCCATGCGTGACCGCGAGCCAGGCCGCGACGAGCGCGACGATCACCATCGCGCGCAGCGGCGGGGCCAGACCCAACAGCGCCGCGCGCAGCTCCTGCGGCGGAAACCACAGCCACAGGTACGCGGTCGCGCCGCTGCCCAGCGCGATCGCGAGGCCCTCGCGACGCGAGACGTCGGCCGCGACATGTCGGTGGACGAAGGAAGCCGGACGGATCGCGAGCACTGCCCTCGCGCTTTCGACCCGAGCCGGGCCGCTGCGGATTCGCGCGCGCGCGCGCCGAGGTGATCGGCGATGCGTTGGCATGCACGGGGCGCTACGATGCATTGGATTGGCCGCCGCCGCGCGCACGCTGCAGAGCCGAGAACCGATCGCGTCCGTGGTCGCGGCGGTCGGCGGCGTGGACGTGCCCACGCGGCCGTACGGCACGGCGCCCGCCGCCGCGGTGCCGCTGGCTCCCGGCGCGCTGCTGCCGGGCACGCGCTATCGCCTGCTGGGATGGCTGGGCGACGGCGGCATGGGCGTCGTCTACGAGGCCGAGCAGATCGATCTGGGGCGCCGCGTCGCGCTCAAGGTGTTGCGCAACGATCCCACGCAGCCGACCCGCGACGCCGAGCGCGTGGCGATGTTCCGCGCCGAGGCGCGCACGGTGGCTTCGATCCGCTCGGAGTTCATCGTCGACGTCTACGATTTCGCCGAGCTGCCCGACGGCCGCGTCATGTTCGCGATGGAGCTGTTGCGCGGCGTCACGCTGCGCAACGCGCTGGTCGACGGACCGCTGCCGGTGGCGCGCGCGCTGGGGATCCTGCGCCAGGTGTGCAAGGGCCTCGCCGCGGCGCACGCCGCCGGCGTGGTCCACCGCGACATCAAGCCCGAGAACGTGCACCTCGGTCGCCGCGGCGATCGCAGCGACGCGGTGCGCCTGCTCGACTTCGGCGTCGCGACCATCATGCGCGACGGCGGCAGCCGTGCCCGCGTCGCGGGCACGCCGTGGTACTTCGCGCCCGAGCTGGTCACGGGCATGCCCCACGACGGCCGCGTCGATCTCTACGCGCTGGGCTGCACCGCGTTCGAGATGCTGGTGGGTCGGCGTCCGTTCGACGGCGACGAGCACGAGGTCGTGCTCTCGCACCTGGGCGAGGATCCACCGCGCTTCGCGTCGCTGCTGCCGCCGACGCGGGAGCTCGCGGCGATCGAGCCGGTGGTGCGGCGCTGCCTCGAGAAGGATCCACGCAAGCGCTTCGCCAGCGCGGCCGAGCTCGAGGCGGCGCTGTGCGACGTGCAGATCGAGCTGGGCCTGACCACCGCGTGGGACGACCTGCCGCTGCCGCAGGTCGAGCTGGGCTGGCGCGAGCGCCTGGCCGCGGGCATGCCCGACGCGGGTGCGTTCCGCGAGTCGATGCGACGCGTGCGACGTCGCCGACGCTGGCTCGCGTCGGCTGCGATCGCGGCGGTGCTCGCGGCCATCACCATCGCGACGTGGCCGACCCAGGGCGCGCGCGCCGAGCTCGATGCGCTCGAGGCCGGCGCGCACGAGGCCGCGGCGCAGGCCTACTTCGTCTATCCCCCGCCCGACGATCCCCATCGTGCGACCGCGTTCGACTTCGTGCTGCAGCTCGAGGCCGTGCCGGGTGTCGCGGGGCTCGAGGCCAGCCAACGCGCGCGGGCGCTGCGGGCCGAGTTCGCCGCGACGCTGGTGCGCCTGGGCGATCGCTACTGGGATCTCGACGGCGGCATGCCGTTCGCGATCGACTACTACGCGTGCGCGCTGATGTTCCAACCCGAGCACGAGCACGCCCGCGTCCGCGCCGCGCTCACGCCGGGTGAAGTCTCGGCGCTGCGCGCCAAGGCCGGCAGTCACAGCTTCAGCGCCGCCGAGCTGGCCGCGGCCTCGCCGCTGCTCGCGTTGGCGGAGGACGACGAAGGCGAACGCAACGCGCGGCTGGCCGCGCTCGACACCCACCTTCACGGCAGCATCAGCACCCGCGTGGCGCTCGATCGACTCGCGGCCGACACGCCCGCGACCGCGCCGCGCAAAGCCGCGCGCGGGACCCGACACGGCGGCACGGCCAAGCCCGCGACCCCACCCGCGGGCGAGCCCGCGCCGGTGGTCGACGACACGGTCGCGGCACCGGCGGACGACGTCGACGCGGTGGTGGATGACGTCACGGCCGTGGCGGATGCGATCGCGCCGGCACCCGCCGCAGCGCCGACGATCGCGACCGCACCGGCGCCCACGCGACCGCGACCATCGCGGGCCGCTGCGCTGGCGGCCGCGCGTGAGGCCATGACGCGCGGCGAGCTCGAGTCCGCACGACGCAGCTTCGAGGCGGTGCTGTCGCTGGACCACGACGACGTCGACGGCCTCGCCGGTCTCGCGCGCGTCGAGTTCGAGCGCGGACGGCACGCGCGCGCGGCGAAGCTGGCCGCACGCGCGGTCGCGGCGTCGCCCCAGGACGCGGGCCTGCGGATGCTGCTCGGCGACGCGCTGTTCCGCAGCTTTCGCTACGAGGACGCGCGCGCGCAGTACCAGCGTGCGGCCGAGCTCGGGCACAAGTCGGCCGCGGGTCGGCTCGCCAAGGTCGACGCCGCGCTGGCGCACTGAGAGGCCGGCAGCGCGGGCTCTGGTCGCGAAGCGACTGGAAAGAGGAAGCGGAGCTTCCTCTCCAGAGACTGAGGGGCCCTCAGTGTCACCCATGTTCCCGGTCTGGGCGGTCACCCATGGTCGCGCGGGACAGAGCCTCCTGTGCATGGACGCGGAGTCAGCGTCCGCGCGCCGGCACCTGCACGCTGCGCCGCAGCAGTCCGCGGCGTCGGAAGTCCTCCAGCGCATCGGCCACGGCGCGCTCGATCGGCAGCGGGCGCAAGCCCAGCTCGTCGCGCGCGCGGCTGCAGTCGGCCGCGAGCCCACGCGCGGCCATGGCCACCGCGGCCGGTGTGACCGGTGGCGCGCGGTGGCTGACGCGATCGGCCCACGCCGTCATCGCGCGCGCGGCCAGCCCGACCCAGCGCGTCGGCACCTCGTACACCGGTGCGCTGCGGCCCACCGCCGCGAGCGCGAGCTCGGCGATCTGCGCGAACGACAGATCGCAGTCGCCCAGCAGATAGCTGCGACCCGCGCGACCGTGGCGCGCCGCGAGCACGTGGCCCTGCGCGATGGTGCGGACGTCGGCGAAGTTGCTGATGCTGCGCGGCACTGCGACCACCGGCAGCTTGGCGCACAACAGCAACAGGCGTCCGGTCGGCGTCGGGCCCACGTCGCCCGGACCGATGGGGCCGGTCGGCGCGACCAGGACCACGTCCTGACCGCGCGCGGCTGCGGCCTCGGCGACGGCGTGCGCGTCGGCCTTGGACTGCGCATACGCATCGCCGGTGTCGCCCAACGCGAACGCGCTGTGCTCGGTCGCGCGAACGCCGAGCCCCTGACCGCCGAAGCGGGCGATCGAGCTGGTGTGGACCACGCGCGCGACCGAGGCGCGCGCCGCCGCCTCGAGCACCGCGCGCGTGCCCTCGACGTTGACCGCCCGCATGCGCGCCGGGTCGCGCAGCCACAGCGCGTAGATCGCCGCGAGATGGAACACGGTGTCGACCCCGACCATCGCGCGCGCGAGCGCGGCGGCGTCGGTCACGTCGCCGTGCACGCGTTCGATCGGTAGCCCCGCGAGGTTGGGCGCGGGGTCACCGGGCAGCACCAGCGCGCGCACCTCGACGTCCTCGCGCAGCAACGCCGCGACGACGTGCGCGCCGATGAAACCCGACGCGCCCGTGACCAGCGCGCGCTTCATGCCCGGCACAACCCGAACCACAGCACGAAGTGCTTGCGACCGCCGACACGCAGCCACGCCTGGCCCAGGAACACGCCGTCGTCGAGCATGCGCAGCTCGTCCTCGATCGCGCGGATGAAGAAGGGATTGCCCGGGTGGTCGTAGTCGAGCTGCAGCGCGGGCGCGCCGTCCTGCCGCGAAGGCCCGATGGCGGTGGTGAAGCGGAACAGCCGCAGGCGATCGCTGGCGACCCGGTTCACGCCGGTGCCGTGCGCAGCGTCGAGCGCGGCGAAGCTCTTGCCGCGCCACGGGAAGCTGCCGCTGCGGGCCCACAGTCGCGGGCCGGCGGTGAGCCAGTCGGGCAACGCCGGCACCGCGAGCATGCGCCCGCGCAGATCGCCGTCGACCGCGGTCAACGCCGGCGCGGGCGCCTCGAGGTAGCGGGCCAGCAGCTGCGCGTGGTCGAGCCGGAGCATCGCGTCGAGCGCGGCGATGCGGTCGGGCACGGTGGTCTGCTCGAAACGGACGGGGGCATGCGCGGTCGCGGCGGTCACGGGTCCTCGTTTCAGATACGCTCTCGTATCCGAAGACCGGATCTCACATACGGACTCGTATGTCAACCAAGCGCAGCCACCGTCGTTCGAGCCCCCCGCCCAGCCGTGCCCAGAGCGCGGCGCAGACCCGCGAGGCGCTGCTGCGTGCCGGCGCACGCCTGTTCGGCGCGCGCGGGCTCGATGCGCCCAGCCTCGACGAGATCTGCGAGGCCGCGGGCAAGACCCGCGGCGCCTTCTACGTGCACTTCGGCGACCGCGACGCGTTCCTGGTCGCGGTCATGCAGTGGCTGGGCGTGCCGCTGCTCGAGCAGCTGTTCGCGCCGGATTCGGACGGCGACGCCGGGCTCGCGACCGTGGCGATGCGCTTCCTCGCCGCGGTGGGCTCGGGCGCGTACCCACTCACGCGCGACGGTGGCGTGCGGCCGCACCAGCTGGTCGACGCGTGCCTGCGCTCGCCGGCGATCCGCGAGCACTACCTCGGGTTGGTCGAGGACTCGATCGCGCGCGTCGGCGAGGCCATCGCCAGCGACCAGCGACGGGGCCGCGTGCGCGCGGACCTCGACGCGCGCGACCTCGCGACCGTCGTGCTGGCGGCGGTGATCGGGGCGCAGACGCTGCTCGAGCTGCGGGCTCCGGTGGCGCTCGAGCGCGCCGCGGCGACGCTGCTCGCCGCGGTCTCGCAGGACGCAACCCAGCGCCCCGACGCGCCGCCACGCCGAGCCCGGACACGCCGGCGCGTCGCGTCGCCGTGATCACGCGCGTCGCGAGGTGACCGTCCCGGAGTGCTCGCGCAGCCGCTGCGAATCGGCGTGGGTGCGCAGCGACCGGTGCGGGTCGGTTATGCTGGCGCCGATGCATCGGCTCCGATCCGCGAACGGGACATGGCTGGCAGCGATGCTCGCGAGCGCATGCGCTCCACCGCAGGGCGACGAGCCTGCGCCCGAGGTCGCGTGGCCGACACTGCCGTGCGACCCCATCGTGCCCGAGGCCTGCGGGCTGCCGTTTCCCTCGAACGTCTTCACGCGCGCCGACGAGGGCAGCCCGACCGGGCGCCGCCTCGCGCTCGCACCGGAGGCGATGCCGGTCAACGACTTCGGCGTGGCGGTGGACCCGTCGGTGTGGAATCGCAGCGATGGCTTCTCGCCGGGCCTCGCGCCGATGACGTTCCTCGCCGGCGCGACCGCGACCGGGCTGCCGCGCCCCGACGACATCGCGCGCTCGCTCGACGACGACTCGCCCACGGTGCTGCTCGACGCGGACAGCGGCGAACGCATCCCGCACTGGGCCGAGCTCGACATGACCGCGACCGACCCCAGCCGACGCGCGCTGTTCGTCCGCCCTGCCGTGCGGCTGGCCGACGCGCGCCGCTACATCGTCGCGATCCGAGACGTGCGCGGCGAGGACGGCCTCGCGCTGGCGCCCAGCGAGGCCTTCGCCGCGCTGCGCGACGGCAGCGCCCACGAGGACCCGTCGATCGAGGCGCGCCGCGGCCTCTACGCCGACGTCTTCGCGCGGCTGCGCGACGCCGGGGTCCCGCGCGACACGCTGCAGCTGGCGTGGGACTTCACCACCGCCAGCCGCGAGAACAACACCGCGTGGCTGGTCAGCATGCGCGACCAGGCGCTCGCGCTGGTCGGTGACGAAGGGCCGCAATACACCATCGACGATGTCGCGCTCGACCCCTAGCCCGGCGTCGCGATGTTGATCGAAGGCACGATGCGCGTGCCGCTGTTCCTCGACCAGCCCGGCCCCGGCGCGCACCTGCTGCTGGGGGTCGACGGCATGCCCACGATCAATTCGCAGATGCCGTGGGCGGACTACCCCTTCTTGGTGCTGATCCCGCCCGCCGCGATGGACGGGCCGCTGCCGCTGGCGCAGTTCGGCCACGGGCTGTTCTCCGACCAACGCGAGATCGTGTGGTTCGAGATCCCGTTCGCGTCGAGCTACGGCTACGTGCTGTTCGCGACCGACTGGATCGGCATGCACGAAGACGACGAGATCTACGTCGGCGCGGTGGTCGACGGCGGTCACTTCGAGGACTTCGCCACCGTGGTCGACCGGCAGATGCAGGGCATGGTCAACCAGCTGCTGGCCATGCGCATGATGATCGGCGGCTTCGCCGACGAGCCGATGATCCAGCTCGGCGATCACGCCGCCTACGATCCGGCCCAGCGCTACTACTACGGCAGCAGCCAGGGCGGCATCCTCGGCGGCACGTACATGGCGCTGACGACCGACGTCGAGCGCGGCATGCTCGACACTGCGGGCCAGCCCTACAACCTGCTGCTACCGCGCAGCGCCGATTTCGATGCCTTCTTCGAGATCATCTCGGCGCGCTACGACGACCCGCTCGTGATCGCGTACATGCTCGCGCTCGCGCAGATCCTGTGGGACCGCGTCGAGCCCACGGGATACTCCTATGCCATCGCGCACGAGACCCTGCCGGGCACGCCCGCGCACCAGGTCTACGTCCGCCCCGCGATCGGCGATCACCAGGTCACGACCCTGGGCGCACACGTGATGGCGCGCGCGATCGGGGCCGCGCACCTCGACACCGGCCTCCGCGACGTCTACGGGCTCGAGTCGGTCGCCGCGCCCTACTCCGGGCCTGCGGCGCTGGTCGAGTACGACTTCGGCCACCCGCCCGAGCCGCTCGACAACGTGCCCGCGCGGGCGTGCGGCGACCCGCACGACGTGCTGCGCACGGTGCCCGAAGCCCAGCAGCAGCTCGATCACTTCCTGCGCACCGGCGAGCTCGTCGACACCTGCAACGGTCACTGCAGCTTCCCGGAGCTGTCCGGCTGCGAGTGACGCCCGCGCCGCAACAGCTTCGACAGCTCGACCACCGACACCGGCACGAAGCCCAGCGCCAGCAGTGCCGCGATCTCCGGTGTGGTCATCGGCGCGAGCGAGAACCACGCCCGCGTGATCGGCAGCGCATGCAGCAGCAGCTGTAGCCCCACCGAGATCGCGACCACGATCAGCAAGGCGAAGTTGCGCGACCAGCCGACTTCCCACAGCAGCTTGTGCTCGTTGCGCGAGGCGAACGCGCGCAGCAGCACGCCGAACACCAGGCTCGAGAACGCCAGCGTCCGTGCGAGCTCGACACCGCCGTGCTGCAGCCCCCACCAGAACGCGCCCAGGCCCACGGTCGCGTGCATCGACGCGACCCAGGCGATGTGGGTCCACGCCGCGCGCCCCAGCAACGGCGAGCGCGGGTCCCGGGGCCGGCGCTGCATCACGTCGTCGTCGGCCGGATCGATCGCGAGCGCGATGCCGGGCAGCGGCTCGCACATGATGTTGAGCCACAGCAGCTGCAGCGGCAGCAGCGGCAGCGGCCAGCCCAGCACCGACGCGACCAGCATCATGATCAGACCCGCGGCGTTGCCCGACAGCAGGTAGATCACCGTCTTGCGGATGTTGTCGTAGACCACGCGGCCCTCGCGGATCGCGACCACGACCCCACCGAGGTCGTCCTCGACCAGGACCATGTCTGCGGCCTCGCGCGTGACCTCGGTCGCGCCGCGGCCCATCGCGATGCCGATGTCGGCCTCGCGGATCGACGGGGCATCGTTGACGCCGTCGCCGGTCATCGCGACGATCTCGCCGCGCTCGCGCAGCTGCTTGACGATCGCGGTCTTGTCCGCCGCGGTCTTGCGCGCGAACACCGACGCGGCCGCGTCGCCGTCACCCTCGAGGATGCCGAGCTCGCGCGCGATGGCCTCGGCCGTGAGCGCGTGGTCGCCGGTGATCATGACGATGTGCACGCCGGCGGACTGGGCCGCGCGCACCGCCGCCAGCGCCTCGGCACGCGGCGCGTCGGCCAGACCGACCAGACCCAGCAGCGTCAGCGCGGACTCGTCGTCACCGCTGCCGATCGCGACCGCGAGCACCCGCAGGCCGCGACGGGCCATCGCCGCGGCGGCATCGTGGATGCCCGCGGGCGGATCGTCGCACGACGCGACCACGGCCTCGACCGCGCCCTTGACGTAGACGCGGCCGTCGGCGCGCCACACCGCCATGCGCCGCCGGTCGGTGTCGAACGGCAGCGTGCGCACTCGTGGCTGCTCGCGCTCGATGGTCTCGCGCGCGATGCCCCGGGCCGCGGCCGCGGCGAGGATCGCGAGCTCGGTGGGGTCACCGATGCCGCCACCGTCGCCGAGCTCGGCATCGCAGCACGCCGCGGCCGCACGAAGGATCGCGAGCTCGTCGTCGCCCCAGTGCTCGCGCAGCGTCATGACGCCGGTGGTCAGCGTGCCGGTCTTGTCGGTGCAGATGACGGTGGCGCAGCCGAGCGTCTCGACCGTCGACAGCCGCCGCACCAACACCTTGCGCGCCGACAGCCGCCGCACGCCGACCGCCATCGCCACGGTCACCACCGCCGGCAGGCCCTCGGGCACCGCTGACACCGCGAGCGAGACCGTGGTCAGCAGCACGTCGAACCACGGCAGGCCGCGCACCCAACCCAGCACCGCGACGATGCCCACGAGCACGATCGTGGCCCACAGCAGCACCTGTCCCAGCGCCGCGAGCCGGCGCTGCAGCGGCGTCTCGCCGCTCTCGCCCTGCGCCAGCAGGTGGGCGATCTTGCCCAGCTCGGTGGCCATCGCGGTGGCCTCGACGCGCGCGCGCGCGGTGCCGGTCGCGATGGTCGTGCCCATGAACACGCGATCGTGGCGCTCCGCGATCGGCACGCGGTCGTCGGTGGGAGCCTGCGGATCGACGCGCTTGTCGACCGGCATGCTCTCGCCGGTGAGCACGGCCTCGATGGTGGTCAGCGCGGCGCACTCGAGCAGGCGCGCGTCGGCGGCGACGACGTCGCCGGCCTGCAGCAGCAGCACGTCGCCGGGCACGATCTCGGCCGCGGGCACCATGCAGCCGACACCGTCGCGCAGCACCGTCGCACGCGCGGCCGTCAGCGAGCGCAACGCCAGCAGCGCGCGCTCGGCCCGGGATTCCTGCACGAAGCCGATCACGCCGTTGACCAGCACGATCACGGTGATCGCGACCGCGTCGTCCCACGCGCCGACGATGGCCGACACCACCGCGGCGGCCAGCAGGATCAGCACCAGCGCGCTGGCGAACTGCGCCACGAACATGCGCCAGCGCGGCGTGGTCTGCTGGCGCTCGATCTCGTTGCGGCCGTGCCGTGCGAGCGCGGCCTCGGCCTCGGCCCGCGTCAACCCGCGTTCACCCTCACGGGCGCCGTTGGGCGGTCCCGACGACGCGTCGCCTTGCAACCCCGGCGCGGCGCTCACCGCAGCGACCTTACTCCGGCGCGCGGTTTCCGTCATGCTCGCCGCCGGCCGGCGGCGCCTCGCCGCGGTACTCCGCGAGGCGATACTGGATCTTGCGCGGCGAGATGCCGAGGATCTCGGCGGCCTTGCTGGTGCTGCCGCGGACGTGCTCGAGCGTCTTGAGGATCGCGAACTTCTCGATCTCGGCCATCGACGAACCCGGGATCGGCGGCGTCTCGTCGCCGGTGCGTGCGTGGACCATGATGTCGCGCGGCAGGTGTCGCGGCTCGACCTCGTGGCCCTGGCACAGCACCACTGCGCGCTCGATGCAGTTCTCCAGCTGGCGCACGTTGCCGGGCCAGTCCGCGCTCAACAGCACGCGCAGTGCACGGTCGGAGAAGCCGCGGATGATCTTGCGGCTCTTGCTCGCGTAGCGCTCGAGGAAGTGCATCGCCAGCGCCGGGATGTCCTCGCGGCGCTGCGCCAGCGGCGGCGTGCGCAGCGTGATGACGTTGAGGCGATAGAACAGATCCTCGCGGAAGCGGCCCTCGCGGACCTCCCGCTGCAGGTCGCGGTGGGTCGAGGCGATCACGCGCACGTCGACCGAGATCGGCGAGTCCGAACCCACCGGCTCGAACTGCCGCTCCTGCAGGAACCGCAGCAGCTTGACCTGCACCGACAGCGGGATGTCACCGACCTCGTCGAGCAACAGCGTGCCACCGTCGGCCTTGAGGAAGCGACCCTCACGCTTGCCGGTCGCGCCGGTGAAGGCGCCCTTCTCGTGACCGAACAGCTCGCTCTCGAGCACGCCCTCGTTGAGCGCGGCGCAGTGCACCGGCACGAAGGGCCCGTTCTTGCGTCGGCTCCAGGCATGCAACGCGCGCGCGACCAGCTCCTTGCCGGTGCCGCTCTCGCCCAGGATCAGCACCGAGGCCTCGGAGTCCGCGACCTGGCGCACCAGGCCCAGCAGCTCGCGCGACTGCTTGGACTGGCCGATCCAGTCCAGACCCGGCGAGATGCCCTCGCCCACCAGCGCCGACTTGAGCCGCATGTTCTCGCGTCGCAGGTCGTAGCTCGCCAGCACGCGACGCACGACCACCAGCAGCTCGGGGAAGTGCACCGGCTTGGTCAGGTAGTCGTCCGCGCCCAGCTGCATCGCGGAGACCGCGTGCTCGACCGAACCGTAGGCGGTCATCACGATCACGCCGGTGCCTTCGAAGCGCTCGCGGATCTTCTTCATCAGCTCGATGCCGTCCATGCCCGGCATCTTCACGTCGGTCACGACGAGATCCGGCACCCACTCGTCGAGCTGCCCCAACGCCTTGAAGCCATCCGCCGCGCTGCGCACGGTGAAGCCTTCTTCGCGCAGCAACTCCACCAACGCCGAACGCGCCGCGGGTTCGTCGTCGACGACGAGGATGCTCGCACCGGGCGTCTGGGTCGCTTCGCTCATGGTGTTCTTCTCTCTTCGAATCGAGGTGGGGACAAGAGCAGCAGGGCGCAATGGTTGCGAGGCACCCGACCTAACGCAATCATTGCGTGACGCGGACGACCATCACGCTGCACGGACAGCGATGCACGATCTTGCTCGCCGTGGTGCCGAGCAATCGCTCGAACGCGCCGTAGCCGTGCGAGCCGATGATGACGAGGTCCGCACCGATCTCCTTCGCGGTGTCGCAGACCACGTCCGACGGCTGGCCGATGCGCACGTGCTTGCCGATCGCGAGGTCGCTCGCGTCGGCGAGCCGAGCATCGACCGCGCGCTCGGCCTCGTTCACCAGCGCGACGTCGAGCTGCGCCATCGACATGCTCCACACCGCGTCGGGCAAGCCGACGGGGATCGTCACGCCGCGACACACGTGCAGCGTCGCGCCCAGGGTCTTCGCGAGCCGGACCGCCGTGCGGAAGACCTCTGCCTCGCGCGGGGACCCATCGAGGCCGACCAGAATCGTGCGGTACATGGACGAGGACTATGGCGCGACCGCGGCCGACGCAAAGCGCCCTCGAGCGCGCATTTTTTGCGCTGCCGACCGGGGCCGGCCCTTGTCGATCCTGCCTCGGTCGTGACCACCTTCCTCGAGGACGTCAGCGCATACATCGGCTTCGACCGCTCGGACTCGGACCGGCTGGCCACGTTGCACCCCGTGCTCGCACCCGACTTCGAGCGCATGGCCGATCACTTCTACGCCTGCATCATGCGCCACGAAGGCGCGCACCAGGCGATCACCGGTGGCGACGCGCAGGTGCAGCGACTCAAGCGAACGCTCGTCGCGTGGATGGACTCGGGGCTCCGCGGGCCGCACGACGACGCGTTCTTCGAGCTGCGCGCGCGCATCGGTCGTCGCCACGTCGAGATCGGGTTGCCGCAGCAGTACATGGTCACCGCGATCGGCGTGATGCGGCAGGACTACCACGCGGTGATCGATCGCGCGCTCGGGCACGATGCGGAGCGCCGCGATGCCGCGCTGCGCGCGGTGGATCGACTGCTCGACCTCGAGCTGGCGATCATGCTGCAGACCTATCGCCTGGACTCGGAGGACCGCCTGCGCCGCAACGAGCGCCTGGCGACGATCGGCATGGTCGCGGCGACCATCGGCCACGACCTGCGCAACCCGCTGGGCGTGATCGAGTCGTCGGCCTACATCCTGCGCCGCGTGGTCGACGACGACCGCGGCCTGCGCCATCTCGACAAGATCACCAACCAGGTGCGCGCGTGCAACCGCATCGTCACCGCGCTGCTCGAGCTCGCGCGGGCGAAGCCGCCGCAGCTGTCCACGGTCGACGCGCGCGCGCTGGTGAAGAACGCGCTGGTGATGGTCGCGGTGCCCGACCAGGTCCAGCTCGAGATCGACATCGACGGCGACCACTCGCTGTTGGTCGACGTGGGCCTGCTCGAGCAGGCGATCGTGAACCTGGTGACCAACGCGGTCCAGGCGCTGGCCCGCAAGGGTGGTCTGGTGGTCATCCGCGTCCACCGCCACGACGACGCGTTCGACGCCCTCACGGTGTTCGACAACGGGCCGGGATTCGATCCCGACATGCTGCCGCGGGTGTTCGAACCGCTCGTGACCAGTCGACCGTCCGGCACCGGCCTGGGGCTGGCCCTGGTGCTCTCGGTGGCCGAGCGCCACCGCGGCGTCGCGGTGGCGGAGAACCGTGCGGAAGGCGGCGCACTGGTCCGGATCCTGCTACCCTCGAAGTTGCCCGAGGGCGCAGCCGCATGACCCCAGGCAGTGTTCTCATCGTCGACGACAACGAAGATCTCGCCGAGAACCTCGGCGAGGCGCTCGAGGTGGAGGGCTTCGAGTGCGCCATCGCCCATGACGGCGACAGCGCCATCGCGAAGCTCGCCGACCGCCGGTTCGATCTGGTCATCACCGATCTGAGGATGACCCCGCGCGACGGCATCGCGGTGGTGCAGGCGGTGCGCTCGCGCTCGGCCACGACCCCGGTGGTGCTGATGACCGCGTTCGCGGGCGAGCTGCAGATCGACCAGGCGCGCAAGGCCGGCATCACAGCGATGGTGGCCAAGCCCGTCGACACCAGCCGTCTGGTCGCGCTCGTGCGCGAGCAGCTCGACGGCGAACCCGAGCCGTAGGCCGCGCGTGACCCTCTCCGGCGCCCGCATCATCGTCGTCGACGACCAGGCCGACCTCGCCGACAACTTGCAGGAGTTGCTCGAGATCGATGGCGCCGACGTGCGCTTGGCCAACACCGCGAAGCAGGGGCTGCAGCTGGCGGCCGAAGGTTTCGACGTCGCGCTGGTCGATGTGCGGCTGCCCGACAGCACCGGCCTCGCGTTGGTGCCCCAGCTGCACGCGCTCGATGCCGCCAGCGCCGTGGTGCTCATCACCGGTCACGCCTCGATCGACGATGCGATCCTCGCGGTGCGCGAGGGCGCGTACGCGTACGTGCTCAAGCCGTTCGACTCGCACGAGCTGTACAACACCGTCTCGCGCGCCTACGAGCAGGTGCAGCTGGGTCGCCGCGCCGCGCGACTGCAGCGCGAGCTCGAACGCCGCGAGGCCGAGCTCAGCACCATGGTCGACACCGTCGCCGCGCTGCTGCTGGTGCTCGACGAAGAAGGCGTGGTGATCCACGCCAACCCGGCCGTGTCCGCCGTCACGCAGGCGCCGCTGCAGGACCTGGTCGGGCGCCGCTGGGCCGACGAGTTCGTGCCGCCCGGCGATCGGCAGGCGATGCTGCAGGCGTACCGCGAGCTGCACGCGGGTCAGCTCGGGGTGTCGTTCGAGGGCCGCGTGCTGCGACGCGGCCGCGTGGTCGAGGAGCGAGTCATCCGCTGGCGGCTCGCGGCCGCCACCGCCGAGACCGGCTTCCGCATCTACGCCTCCGGACTCGACCTGACCGAGGTGCGCACGCTCGAGCGCCGCACCGCGCTGGCGGAGAAGCTCGCCGCGGTCGGCACGGTCTCCGCCGGTCTCGCGCACGAGATCCGCAACCCGCTCAATGCCGCGACCCTGCAGCTGCAGCTGCTCGAGCGGCGCCTGAGCAAGCTGATCGACGGCGAGCGCGCCAAGTCGCTGCTCGAGCCCATCGAGCTGGTGCGCGGCGAGCTCAGTCGGCTCTCGCGCCTGGTCACCGAGTTCCTGGTCTTTGCCCGGCCCGCCGCGCTGCAGGCCCGCGACACCGATCTCCGCGACGTGCTGGCGCAGGTCGTCGAGCTCGAGCGTCCGGTCGCGCACAACCGCGGCGTCGCGCTCGAGCTCGAGGCGGTCGCGCCGGTCGTGGTCGAGGCCGACGGCGAGCGCATCAAGCAGATCGCGTTCAACCTCGTGCGCAACGCCATCGAGGCCGCGCACACCCGCGTGGTGCTGGCGGTCGAGGCCGACGGCGCGGGCGCGCGCATCCACGTGCGCGACGACGGCCCCGGCATCCCGCACGCGGACCTGCAGCGCATCTTCGAGCCGTTCTTCACCACCAAGGAGAGCGGCACCGGCCTGGGCATGGCCATCGTGCACAGCCTGGTCGAGCGCCACGGCGGCTCGATCGAGGTCTCGTGCAACGGCGGCACGACCGTGACTATCTCGCTGCCGCGTCGCGTGCCGTGACCGCGGTCGCACGCGTGCGTTCGAGGCCCTCGCTGGCCTTGCTCGCCAGCGTCGCGAGCGTCGTGTCGTGGTTCGCGAGCTCGACCACGCGCGCGTAGACCCGGCCGGCATCGGCGCGCCGGCCGACGGCTTCGAGATCGGACGCATACTCGAGCGCGCGCTGGGCCGCACCGGAATCGCCCGGCTCGAGCCGCGGCGGCAGGCCCCAGCCGCGTTCCCACATCGGCACGGCCAGCTCGGGGTGCTGCATCTGGTGGTGCACCGCGGCGATGTTGCGCGCGGCCATGGTCGCACTCGAGTGCTGCTCGCCGAAGGCCGCGACCGCGATGCCGTGCGCGCGCACGAGGTGGACCAGCCCATCGCCGGGGCGCCCCATGTTGCGCAACAGCAGGCCGATGTTGTTGTGCACGCCCACGACCGCGGGATGCTCGGGGCCCAACACCGCGACCTGCAGCGCCAAGGCCTCCTCGTAGTGGGCCAGCGCGGCCTCGTGCTGGCCATCGGCGAATTCGGCGTTCGCGAGCGCGTTGAGTTGATCGGCGAGCTGCAGGTCGTGGCGCCCCGGCAGCACGCGGTAGCGCTCGAGTCCGGTGCGCAGGTGCACGATCGCGTCGGCCCGTCGGCCGCTGCGCAGCTCCATCAGGCCCTGCGCGCGCAGCAGCGGCGGCAACAGCTCGTCGGCGAGCTCGGGGCTGTGACGGCGCAGACGCGCGAGCAGGCTCTCGGCATCGCCCACGCGCGAGAGCGCCGGCGCCTCCTGCTTGCGGTCGTAGGCCAGCAACACCACCTGCTGCGTCGCCGCACGCACCGCGTCCGCAGCGTTGCCCGAGCGCAACGCCACGTGCCACGCCTCCTCGGCCGAGGCCCGCGCGGCGTCGGTCTGGTCGAGCCGCGACTGGTAGCGCTCGCGGGCCAGCAGCGCCCGCGGCAGCAGGGCCTCGCCGTCGAGCGCCCGCGCGCGCACGACCGCCTCCTCGGCCTGCGCGAGCCCGGCGCGGAACTGGCCCGCGCGGAACATGGTCTCGACCTGCGTCAGCAGATCGAGCGTGTCCTCGTGTTGCGCACGGGCCTTGGGCTCGCTGGGCAGCGTCCACGCGCCGTCGTCGAGCAGCCGCGCGGCGTCGCACTCGCGCACCGCGGGCAGACTGTCGACCGCCTCGATCGCGTGCGAGACCACGTCGGCGTCGGCGTGGGTGAGGATGTCGATCAGGCCCTCGACCGCACGCCGACGCGCGCGCAGACACGACTGCCGCCGATCGAACAGCGTGTCCGACTCGATGCCGTCGCGGTGTGCGGTGCAGGCGCTCGCATGGCCCTCGGTCCAGGACTGGGCGTAGTCGTCGAGCATGCGCACCACCGTGCGCGCGGTGTCCTGGGCGAACGCCGGCGCCGCGGACTGCAGCGTCGCGGCGATCTGCTCGCGCGTGCCGTCGTTCCAGCGCTCGCTGATCGGCTCCGCGGACGCGCACGCCGCCGGCTCCGCCACGCGTCCGCCGACGATCGCGCCCACCAGCGCCGCTGCCGGCACCGCCGCGAGCAGCAACCCGCGCAAGCGCCGTGGGATCGGCGAGGCGCCCTGCTCGAGCTGCTTCGCGATCACCTGCATCGAGGCCCAGCGCTGCTCGGGCTCGATCGCGAGCGTGCGCAGCACCAGGCGGCGCAACCACGGCGGCACCGTGGGCTCGCTCGGCGCGATCGCGACGGTGACGGTCGCGTGCGCGCGCCGCAGCTCCGAGGGCCGGCGCCCGGGGAACGGTCGCCGACGGAACAGCGCCTCGAACAGCGTCACGCCGAAGCTGAACTGATCCGAGCGCGCGTCGAGCGGTGCGCCGCGCAGCTGTTCCGGTGACATGTACACCGGCGTGCCGGTCGCCATCGCGAGCTCGCGCGAGACCGCTGCGCCGCCGGCGGAGGCGTCGCCCGAGATCGGCGACTCGCCCGACCACGAGCGCGCGGCCGAGTGCTCGCCCGAGTCGCTGCGCTGCGGCGTGGTGAGCTCGAGCTGCTGCGCGACGCCGAAGTCGGTGATGCGGACGCGCTCGTCGGTGCCGATGAGGATGTTGTCGGGCTTGACGTCGCGATGGATCATGCCGGCGTTGTGCGCCGCCGCCAGCCCCAGCGCGGCCTGGCGGAACACCTCGACGATCTCGCGCCAGGAACGCTCGCGCTCGACCAGCCACACCCGCAGCGTCCGGCCGGGCACGTACTCCATGGCGATGTACACGCGGCCGCGATCGATCGCCGCCTCGTGCACGGTCACGACGTTGGGGTGGGACAGCCGCGCCATCGCCTTGGCCTCGGCGAGCAGCCGCGCGCGTTGCTCGTCGGTCTCGTCGCCGCGGCGCTGCAGCAGCTTGATCGCGACGCGACGCTCGAGCGCCGGATCGAACGCGGCATGCACGACGCCCATGCCGCCCTCGCCCAGCGTCTCGAGGATGAAGTAGCGACCGAGGCGCTCGCCCGCACGGGGTCCCGGCCCGGACTCGCCGACCTGCGCGCGGCTGGGCAGGGTCGGCGAGCTCTCGCGATCGGCGAGCCGCGGCGAGCGCTGCGCCGAGCCGTCCGATTCGGTCTCGCGGGGACGCCGGTCCACGGGCGATCATTATGCGCGAGACGGCTGCGATCGCGAAACCGGCCGCCTGCTACAGTCGTCGTCATGCGCTTCTCGACTGGACTTCGTGGATCTGGGATGCACAAGACGCTGGCCATGCTGCTCGCGTTGGCGGCCGCCGGCTGCGGTGGCGACGACGGCAGCGGCACCGGCGAGGCCGGCTCCGCCGACGGCAGCACCGGCGGCTCCGGCAGCACGACCGCGACCACCACCGCCTCGACCTCGGCGTCGACCACCGCCTCGACCTCGGCGTCGACCACCGCCTCGACCACCGAGGCGAGCTCGAGCTCGTCGACCGCCAGCACCACGGTGGGCACCGACAGCACCAGCGACACCGCCACCGACTCCACGGGCAACGCCGGCAACTGCGGCGCATTGACGTGCAGTGCCTCGGAGTACTGCGACTGGATCGCGAACAGCTGCGGCGCCGCGGAGTTCGACGAGCCGACCTGCACGCCGGTGCCCGATGGCTGTCCCGGCGTCGACGAGGATCCGGTCTGCGGCTGCGACGGCGTGGTGTACACCGGCGAGTGCGCGGCCGCGCTGCTGGGCGTCGACGTCGACGCGGCGGGCGGCTGCGAGGCACCGCAGGGCCTGCAGCCGTGCGGCTACAAGTTCTGCGACCCGGCCACGAGCTACTGCAACTGGTCGGTCTCGGACGTGTTGCCCTCGCCCGACGGCTACGCGTGCGTGCCGTTGCCCGGCAGCTGCGGCGACGTGGCCGACTGCGCGTGCCTGGCCGGCGAGCCCTGTGCCGACTTCGGCTGCGAGGCGCTGCCCGGCGGGCTGCTGCAGGTCACGTGCCCCGGCGGCTGAGCGAGCCGCCCTTCGCCATGGACCGCGGGGTCGCGATCAGCTGACCTCGTCGCGACCCATGCTCTGGTAGACGTCCTCGAGATCGCTGCGCACCTTCGCCAGCGAGATGACCTCGACGTCGGCGAGCACGAGCTCGCGCAGCAGGTGTGCGGCCCGCTCCTCGCTGCCGTGGATGCGGACCTTGAGCAGGCCGCGGTCGGCGGTCTGCGGGTCGGGCTGGGGTTCGCCCTTGTGCAGCGGCTCGACGCGCTCGACCAGGCCCTCGTGCTTGCGCAGGATCTCGATCGCCTTCTGCAGCCCGCGCGTGACGTGGACCTCGTGCAGGCGGCGACCGACCTCGTAGCGCGCGATGACCTCGTCGACGCCGCCGTGGACCTCGAGCCGGCCCTTCTGGATCAGCGCCACGCTGTCGACGAAACCGTCGAGCTCGCGCAGGATGTGCGAGCTGACGACGATGCCGACACCGCGATCGGCGACGCTGCGCAGGATGTCGCGCAGCTGCCGACGCGCCAGCGGATCGAGGCCGTCGGCGGGCTCGTCGAGCAGCAGCAGCTCGGGGTCGTGGATCATCGCCCGCGCGATCGCGAGGCGCTGACGCATGCCTTTGCTCATCTCGCCGATGCGCGCGTTGGCCTTGCTCGCGAGATCGAACATCGAGAGCAGCTCGACCACGCGCTTGTCCGCGTCCGCGTCGCTGCAGCCGTAGCACTCGGCGAAGAAGCGCAGGTAGCCGGCCGCGGTCATGGTCGGGTACAGCGCGGTGCCGTCGCCCAGGAAGCCGATGCGGCGGCGGATCTCGAGCCGGTCGCTCCACGCGTCGCGGCCGTCCCACTCGACCGCGCCCGCGTCGGGGCGCTGCAGCGTCGCGAGGATGCGCAGCGTGGTGCTCTTGCCCGCGCCGTTGGGCCCGATGAGCGCCAGCACCTCACCGCGCTTGATCGTCAGGTCCAGCGCGCTCACTGCATCGCGCACGCCGTCGTACGAGTGGCGGATCTGGCGGCATTGCACCTGCTGCATCGTTTCCTCGTGACGCACGGCGCGCGGGAAAGTTTCCGCGAGCCGCAATTCGGCCCACCGCCGTCCTCGACGCAGTCTAGCAGCGGCGCGTCACCGCGCGCACGCGCCCGCGACGGCGCCGCGCCCAGCCCAGCAGCGACGGCAACAGCCACGGTGCGCCGGTCGTCGCGGGCGTGGAGCAGCCGCAGCCAGCAGGCCCATCGCTCGCGCCGCCGAAGGTGTCCGGCAGCGCGTCGTCGTCGCCCGCCGCGGCGCTGGTGCCCGAGTCCGATGCGAGCCCGCCCTCGCTGCCGGCGTCGGCCGAACCACCGCCGCCGCCCGTGTCCGCGCCGCCGCTGCCCGTGGCCGTGCCGGTGCCCTCGCCCGCGCCGGAGCTGCCGCCGTCGTCGCTCGCGCTGGGCACGAAGGTGAAGCGCACCGCGTCGTAGGCCAGCCGCCGCTGCAGCGCCGCGGCCTCCCCGGTCGCATCGCCGAGCTCGACGTGCTCGTCGTCCGCACCGGTGAAGCCGAACACGCCCAGGGTCTGCCACCCCTTCGCGCTGGCCTGATCGACCGGGACGCTGTCGACCGCGCCGTCGTGGAACACGCGATAGACCGCACCGCTCGCGTCGGCGTCCGCGTCGGGCACGAACACCTCGACGCGGTAGTCGCCCGGCGTCGCCACGCCGAAGCGCCAGCGGCCGATGCTCGCGTCCGCGTCCGCGTCGGTGGCCATGGTGTAGAAGTGATGATCGTCGTCGCCCGAGAACGCGCTCCACCACGCGGTGGTCTCGCGCACGAAGCAGCCCGGCTCGAGCTCGCTGATCAGCGTCTCGCCGCCGTCGAGCACGAGCCCACAGCTGGGGCAGTTGGTGCTCTCGATGCTGTCGCCCTGCGCGGGGTCGCCGTAGTCGACGAAGCTCGCCGGCAACGACTGGCAGTAGGGGCTGCCGCACTGCTCCATCACCTGCAGGTGCAGATGATCGCCACAGACGTAGCCGGTCAGGCCCACGCGCGCGATCAACATGCCCGGCACGACCGCGTCGCCGACTTGCAGCGGCGACGAGTTGGGCTGCAGGTGCATGTACACGATCGCGGTGCCGTCGTCGTGATCGACCACGACGTAGTTCGCGTCGTTGCCGTACGACTCGTCGCAGCCGCCGGTGGTGCTGTCCATGCGGATGTACGAGACCGTGCCGGCGCTGGCGGCCCAGACCTCCTCGCCCTCGTTGACGTCGAAGTCCCAGGCGAACTCGCTGGTGCCGTTGTGGCTGAAGCCGTTGTGCGCCTGCGTGCAGGGCTTGGTCACGCCGCAGGTCCATGGAACCTGCAGCGCCGGACCCGCGAACGCGAACCACAGCAGTGCCCCCGCCACCACCACCGTCAGCATAGCCAGCGCCGCGCGGAGGCGGGCCGCGGATCCACGGCGCGTCCGCATTCTTGCGCAGCGAACCGGCGACAGCTGGCGCCGCAGGCGAGCGCAGCGTAAAACGGGGCGAATGCGCGCCGCGATCGCCAACGCCCCTGGACGCAGCTCCGCCGCCGCACGCGCCGCGCAGGTGTGCGCGCTGACGCTCGCGACGGTGCTGGGCTGCCGGCCGCAGGGCAGCGCGGTCGCGCCCAGCCACGGCGACGGCGCGCGCGCGGACGACGTCGACGCGCTGCCCTCGTTCGCGGACGAGCGCGGCGGCGAGAGCACGGTCGAGCGCTTCAAGGTCGAGCTCGGCGACGCGCCGGTGCGCGGCAACCCCGACGCGCCGGTCACCATCGTGATGTTCAGCGACTTCGAGTGTGGCTTCTGCCGCCAGGGCTACATGAACCTGCGCGAGCTGGAGCGGCGCTACGACGGTCGCGTCCGCATCGCGTACAAGGCCTTCCCGCTGGACTTCCACTCCGCGGCGCTGCCCACCGCGATCGCGGCCCGCACCGCGCAGTCGCAGGGCAAGTTCTGGGACTTCCACGACCGGTTGTTCTCGGATCGGCAGATCGATCTCGAGCGGCTGTTCGACTACGCCCGCGACGCGGGCATGGACACCGAGGCGCTCGCGCGCGACCTCGACGGTCTCGCGTGGGGCCCCGAGGTGCGCCGCGACATGCGTCAGGCCCGGCGCCTGGGCGTCAACAGCACGCCGACGTTCTTCATCAACGGCCGCGTCATCTCCGGCGCGCAGCCCATCGAGGAGATGTCGGCCATCGTCGACCAGGAGCTCGAGCTGGCCGCGGCATGGATCGCCGACGGCGTGCCCAAGGAGCAGCTGTACCAGCACGCGATCGCGGACGGCTTCACCGCGGTGCAGTTCACCCAGCGCCGCGGGCTCGACCCCGACGGCGTGTTCGTGGTGCCGCTGGGCAAGTCACCGTCGCTGGGGCCCGCGACCGCGCCCGTCACGATCGTGGTGTTCGGCGACTTCGAGTGCCCGTTCTGCGCCCGCGGCAACCTGGTGATGAACCGGCTGCGCCAGCGCTACGGCGACAAGCTGCGCATCGTCTACAAGCACAACCCGCTGCCGTTCCACTCCCACGCGTTCGTGGCCGCGCGCGCGGCCGCGGCCGCCGACGCGCAGGGCAAGTTCTGGGCCTTCCACGACGCGCTCTACGAGACCGGCGCGAAGTTCGACGAGGCCACGCTGATCGGGATCGCCAAGACCATCGGCCTCGACATGAAGCGCTTCAAGAAGGACATCGCCTCGTCCAGCCACGACCGCGTCGTCGACGACGACCTCGCGCTGGGCGCGATGCTGGGCGTGTCGGGCACGCCGGCGTACTTCGTCAACGGCCGCCCGGTCGAGGGCGCGCTGCCGGAGCTGCACTTCCGCCTGCTGATCGAAGAAGAGCTCGACCGCGCGGCCGCGCTGACGGCCAAGGGCATCGCGCCCGGCGAGCTGTACGACGCGCTGTGCCGCACGCCGATCGAGTGAGCCACCCGCGGCCCGGCGACCGCCGCCAGCGCGCGCTCACGGGCACGCGGTCGCGATCGTGTCCGGCAACGCGTCGCCGGGACCCAGCGGCACGGTGCCCCAGGTGCTGCCGTCGAGATCGACCTCGCTCGGGCTCGTGATCACGCCCATGCCGCTGCCACAGGGCGCACCCGCGCCGGCGAGGCTGCCGACCAGCGTCAGCATGCCGCTGCGGGCCATGCCCGCGACCGGGTCGGCCTCGGCCGGCAGCGCGAACGGATCGAACGCAGCGGAGAACGCCGGCGTCATGAAGTCGACGCCGCCCTGCAGCAGCGGCCCCACCGGATCGCGCGGCGCGTCGGTGCTTCCGGGATCGAGCGACAGCGGCTGCAGCGACACCGCGAGCACACCGTCGGTCACGGTGAGCTCGGCGATGAACTGCAGCGGCAGCGTCGGATCGAGCGGGGTCGACAGCGCCAGCAGGTAGCGCGAACCGTCGCCGCCGCCGAGGTCGTAGCGCACGCCGCCGTCGCTCGAGCTGCTGCCGTCGGCGCTGCCGGTGGTGCCGGTCGTGCCACTGGTGGTCGTGGTCGCGTCGCCCGAGCTGCTGACGGTCGCGCCGGTGCTGCTGCTGCCCTCGCCGTCGGCGTCGGACTTGCCGCAGCCGCCCAGCGCGAGCACACCCACCACGATCGCCGCCCTGCGTGCCATGTCGGAAAGACCGCGCGCGCGGTCGGGATTCCAAGCCCGACCGCGCGGCCACGGCCGGCTCACTTGGTCTTGGCGGCGTCGGTCGCGGCGCTCGGCGGCGGCGCGTCCTTGGCCTTCACGCCCCCGAGCACGCTGTCCTTCGCGGGCTTGGCCGGGCGCACGAACTTGAGCGTCATGCGGTCGCTCTCACCGATGGCCTCGTACTTGGCCTTGTCCTTGTCGCCGTCCGCGAAGGTCGGCGGCAGGGTCCACACGCCCTTGTCGTAGTCCTTGGTGTCCTTGGGGTTGGCGTTGATCTCGGACTTGCCCGCGAGCTTGAAGCCCGCGGCCTCGACCTGCTGGATCAGCCACGCCTCGGGCACGTAGCCCTTGTCCGCGCTGGCCTTGGGATCGGCGCCCTCGGGCGCGCGATGCTGCTCGATGGCGAGCACGCCACCGGGCTTGAGCGTCTCGTGGGCCTTGCCGAGGAACTTCTCGAGGTTGTTGCCGCGGATGAGGTTGTGGGTCATCCGCATGACCAGGATCATGTCGAGCGATCCCGCCGGGCCCATGTCGTAGGCGCCGGGCTGCGTCGGCACGCGCTCGACCTTGCCGTACAACGCCGGCGCCGCGTCGAGCAGCACCTCGGTCGCACGCGCGGAGTACTTCACGCCGTAGTCGTCCGAGTTCTTGTCGAGCATGCCGACCGCGAGCTTGCCCTTGGCCGCGAGCAACGGCGCGAGCAGCTCGGTCCACCAGCCCGCACCGGGACCGACCTCGTACACGTGCATCGTGGGCTTGAGTCCGAAGAACTCGAGCGTCGCGACGGGATGACGGAACGCATCGCGTCCGGCGTTGCCGGGCTTGCGGTGGCTGCTGGCGAGGATCGCCTTCATGCCCTGCACGACGTTGCGCCACTTGGTCGCCGAGAGCTTCTCGACCGACGCGGTCATCTCCGGGGTCCAGCGCGCCTGCTCGGCGGCGAACTGCTTGTCGAGGTCGGCCATCGCCGCCTCGAACTCCTTCTTCGCCTGCTCCTTGGGATCGACCTTGGGCTTGTCGATCGGCTTGTCGGCGGGCTCGGCCTGCTCGACGGGCTTGCCGGCCGCGGGATCGACCGGCTTGCCGCCATCGGGCGTCGAGGAGCTCGAGCTCGAGGCCTGGACCGTGCACGCGAGCGCGGCGAGGGCGAGCAGAGGAAGGACGCGGAAGGAGCTGCGCATGGTGTGTCTCCGGGCCCTGCGGCCCGGGCAAGCCATACACCACGACCGCGCGCGAAACCACAGGGTCGAGCCCGCGCGCGAGCGGATCGCGGGCGGGCTCGACGGCGCCGGGTCGGGCCGGCGCGGCAACGACGGGTCAGTCGATCGCGACCGTGAGCTCGACCACCGCGCCGACCTTCACGTCGACGTGGGCGGCCCCCGCCGGGGGCACGAAGCGCTCGCCGGTCGCGGTCGCGATCACGGCGCCGTCGCGATCCCGGGCGGTCCAGCGGCGCATGGGCTCACCCTCGTCGAAGCCGGTCGCCGGCGCGACGAAGGCATCGCCGTCTCGCTGCAGCGACGCCTGGAATCCCGCGAGCGGCAATTCCGGTTCCGCGACGGCGGCGGCACCGAAGAACAGCGGGTCCACCGAGGTGCCGCGCCAGTCGCAGTGCACGTGCGTGGTGTACTCGACCAGGAAGCCGTCGTTGTTCTCGCACGCGTGCTCCGCGGTCGTGAGGCTGACGCCGGTGCCGGCCCAGTCGAAGCCGTCACCGAACATGTGCCGCGAGCTGGTCGCGCCGCCGATCGAGTCGTTGTACGCCGGCGAGCGATAGCCCGAGTTGATCTTGATGCCACCGAGCTGGTTGCGCAGGTCCTGCATGCGCTGCACCGCGTGGGGCTGCAGCACCGCGTAGCGGCCCTTCGACCGCGACACGAACTCGCCCAGCGTGAAGTTGGGCGCGACCTTGGTGTTCACGTCGACGACGTCGAGATCCAGGTACGCGATGGGCTGGCGGTAGTTCGCCGACAACGGCGAGGGGTAGTCGTAGCCGGTGGGCGTGCCCGGGGTCGCCAGCGGCAGGCAGGTCGCGCCGGCACCGTCGGCGCCGGGGAAGCACACCTGCGTGCCGTCGCCGCCACCACCACCACCACCGTCGCCACCGTCGCCGCCGTCACCACCGTCGTCGGCCGGCTGCTGCGGCGGCTGGCCGGTGCACTGGGTCCCGCCCTGGCGCACCGTGACCGACTCGAGCCCGAAGCTGTTGATGAGCGAGGTGTAGCTCGACTTGTAGCCGACGAAGAAGTCGATGTGATCGCCGATGATGGCGCTGCCGGTGTCGGCCGCGAGCACGCAGCCGTCGTGGACCCAACCGCCCCACGGTGCGTCGCCGGGCATGGTCTTGCCGTCGAGCTCGGGGATGTACATCCAGCTGCCGTACGGGATCACGCTCTTGTCGACCGCGATCGAGCGGTACGGCTCGAGCGCGCGACCCTGCACGCCCTCGCCCCAGGCCTTGTCCGCGCCGAGCACCTTGAAGCAAGGCGAGCGCGCGCAGCCGCAACCGCCGGCGTAGTTCACCACGCGACCGTCGGTGAGCTTGCCGGTGCCCTCGAGCTTGATCGCGCTCCAGAACGCGCTGGGCACCGTGGCGATCTTGTTGCACTGCTGGTCGTAGAAGCTGGTGTTGTTGGCGCCCGCGTAGCTGGTCTGCGAGGCCACCCAGTAGTAGGTGAACTCGAAGGTGCCCAGGCTCGCGCCCGCACCGCGGTCGTCGTCCTCCCAGTTGCCCGCCGGATCGCCGGGCGCGCGGCCGGAGTCCTCCGCCGTGCACGCAGCCAGCAGCAGCAGCGTGGTCAGGCTCGTCATGGTCGAGATCGTAGCGCTGGTTCGTCGTTGCATTCGCACGTTGGTCCCCTCGATCCGCCAGCCCCAGGTTCGGAGCCTGACACCTCGGGTTCCCGTGGTGGAGCGGCTTGCCGCAGCGCTACGCAAACCCGGAAGCGCGGTCCGGTCGATCACCGCCGAGCCTGCCGAAACCCACGGCGGAACCCGGCGCCGCGGCGGGTGTCCCCCTTCGCGATGCGCCCTGGCGGCACCGCGGGTTGGTCGTTGCTGCTGGTGCTCGCGGGCGCTTGCGCGCCGCATGGCGTGCCGGTCGCAGCGCCGCGCACGGTCGCGACCGCCGTCGCGCATCCGCCCCGGGATCCGGGCACGGCCTGCCGCCTGCCGCTGGGACCGCGCGCGGCGGTGCCGGTGCGGCACCTGCCGTCGGCGGACGCGGTGTCGTGCGACCGCCTGCCGCCGGGCGCATGGGGTCACGCGATGGCGGGGGATCGCGTGCGGGTGCTGTGGCCGATCGCGCGGCTCGGCACGGCCGACGCGCTCGCGCGCTGCGAGCCGCCGAGCCCCAGCCGCCGCCGCTGACCGGCTCCACCCGCGTCTTCGCGCGTCAGCCCGCGTCGCCCAGCGCACGGTGTGCCATCACGAACGTGCCCAGCTCGACCTCGGCGCCCGACCGCACGCCCCGCAGCTCGAACGTCAGCGTCGTGGTCGGCACCGATCGCACCGCGTCACCGCTCTGCAGCAGCACGACCTCGGAACGCACGTGGTCGAAGGGCACGTCGTCGAAGCGCAGCTCACCCAGATGCGGCGAGCGGACGCGGACGTCGACGCGCTCGACCCCCTGCAGGTCGGCCTGCAGGCGGGCGACCGAGTAGCGCTGATCGACGGTCGCGGCGCACGCCACGGTCTGGCCCGGCGCGACCACGTAGGCGGTGTGCGGCAGCCCGGCGCGCTCGAGCTGCACCGCGAGCCCGTGCGTGAGCGCCAGCATCGGCAGCGCGCCCTGCGGCACCGCGGTCGCGAGCGCCTCGGCCAGCGCGCGCAGCCACTGCAGCTGCGCGAGCACGCTGTCGTCCTCGAACAACGCTGCCTCGACCCGCGCGGCCGCGTCGTCGTCGAGCTCGCCGAGCCACCAGTCGAACAGCTCGAGCTCGGATGGTGTGCTCACGCGGCGCTGCTCTCCTGCATGCACGCACGCATGCGCGCGAGGCTGCGGTGACGCAGCACGCGGACGTTCTGCGCCGACATCTGCAGCTCGCGCGCGACCTCCGGCGCGGTCTGGCCGCCGTAGAACGTCAGCAACAGCAGCGTGCGCGCGCGCTCGGGCAGCCCCGCGAGGCACTGCGCCAGCCGCCGGGCGTCGAGCGGATGGACCGCGTCCACCGGCGCCGCGGGGGCGGCCGCGTCGGCGTGGGCCTGCAGCAGCGCACCGCGTCGCTGGCGGCCGCGGTGCTCGTTGCGCACGCGCATGCGACAGGTGCCCAGCACGAACGAGGGCAGGCGATCGAGCTCGCGGATCTCGCCCTCGCGCAGCTTGTCGAGCGTCGTGAGCACGACCTCCTGCACGAGGTCCTCGGCGGCATCGGCGTCGCCCAGGTGGCGCAGGCCGTAGAGGCGGATGCGATCCCCGAACTGCGCGAGCAGCTCGGACGCGCTGGGGATCGCGGAGGACATCACGGCTGCGAAAAATCTACCACGCGCTGTAACGGTCGGGGCCGGCTGCGACACACCCGGTCGCAACCCCGGAGCAATCCCATGCGCAGCCGAGTCAGCGAAGTCGCACCCGACGTGTTCCAGATCAGCACCTTCGTGCCCGAGGTCGGGTTCCAGTTCAGCCAGTACCTCGTGCGCGACGACGAACCACTGCTGTACCACACCGGCCCCCGCGCGATGTTCGGCCTGGTCCACGCCGCGGTCGCCGAGGTCATCGATCCCAGCACCCTGCGGTGGATCTCGTTCAGTCACTTCGAGGCCGACGAGTGCGGCGCGCTCGAACCGTGGCTGCAGGCCGCGCCCGCAGCCCAGGCCGCGTGCGGCCTGATCGGCGCGATGGTGAGCGTCGACGACCAGATCTCGCGCAAGGCCCGGGCGCTCGCCGATGGCGAGGTGCTCGTCACCGGCAAGTGTCGCTTCCGTTGGATCAGCACGCCGCACTTTCCCCACGGTTGGGACGCGGGGCACCTGTTCGAGGAGACCGAGCGCGCGCTGCTGTGCTCGGATCTGTTCCACCAGATGGGTGAGCTCGAGGCCAACACGAGCGGCGACATCGTCGAGCGCTACGCGCAGACGCTCGCGGGCATGCAGCAGGGTCCCTTCGCCGGCTACATCCCCTACGGCAAGCACACCACCGCGGGCCTGGCCAAGCTGGGTGCGCTCGAGCCCCGCACGCTGTTGCCGATGCACGGCTCGAGCTTCACCGGCGACGGCGCGGCGGCGCTGCGCGGCGCCGGCGAGGTGCTCGCGCGCCTGCTGGGCTGAGAGGCCCAGCCGCACCACGCCGTGTCGGCGCGCGCTCAGCCGCGCGTGGACGACTGCAGGTACAGCGACAGCGGGAAGTCGCCCTGCCCGCCCACGAACTCGGCGTCGGGCACGTCGATGACGAACTCGTGCGGTCCCGGGGCGATGTCGCCCAGATCGATGCGACGGATGTCGATGACGTCGCCGGGACACCAGTTGCTGAACGACTGCCACTGCTCGTCGGTCATCGGCGTGGGCCCATAGATGCCGTTGCCCTGGGTGTTGTACTTGCGGAACGGCTCGCAGCTGGTGCGGCCGGGCTTGTACTGCAGCACCATCGCGCCGTCGACGGACACGAGGTGATCGCGACGGATGTACTCCTCGCCGCCGGCGTTGGCGCCGTGGTTCGACGTGATCAGCACCAGCTGGCTGCGCTGGCTGCCTTCGGGGACCTCGAAGGCGATGGTCTTGCGCGTGGTGCCGATCGCGTCGCTGGCCCCGCGCGCGTAGTTGTTGAACGACTGCTCGATCGCCAGCGGCACCAGGGCATCGAACGCGACCGGCTCGCGGCTGCTGTCGGTGTACAGCAACAGCGTGCCGTCCTGGGTGTCGTTGCGATCGGCGCAGCCGGGGATCTCGGTGTTGGCCGCGTACGGCACACCGAAGATCATCAGCTCGAACCACAGGTCGTACTCGGCCAGCAGCGCGGGGTCGCGCAGGATCGGCAGCAGGTCGTCGACCTCGAACTCGTACGGCACCGTCATCGGCGACTCGTTCATGTCCATGAACGGCGTGATGAACCGCGCGACCTCGATGCGATCGACCTCGGCCGGCACGTAGCCTTCGGCACCCTTGGGCACCAGCGCGAGGTGGACCGCGCCGATGCGATCGTAGTTGTCGCAGCGGGCCCCGACGATGACGCCGAGCATCAGCGTCTGCTGCAGCAGGGCCTGCTGCGCCTCGGTGAAGCGAGTCGCCATCAGCGCGTTGCTGTGGCGCACGATGCCCTCGGGGACCGGTTCGTCGACGGTCGCCGCGTAGCCGTCATAGAAGATCACCGCGTCCATCAGCATCATCGTCACCGGGTCGGGCGGTGGGCCGTCGCCGGTGCTGCTGTCGCTGCCCGAACCGCTGCTGCCATCGCTGCCCGAACCGCTGCTGCCGCTGGTGCTGGTGTCGTCGGCCGCGGTGCTGGTCGAGGCCGCGGTGGTCGAGGCTTCGTCGCTGCCAGCTTGATTCGGCGATGGGCTCGCGCAGCCTGCGAGCAGCGCGGCCGCGGTCAGCGCCAGGGCGAGGGTTCTCATCGCAGCACGCTACCACAGGCGTGCGCGCCACAGCCGCCCGGCGGCGACGATCCACGCGCTGCCGGATTCGGATGTGGCGCACGGCGGGCACTGCGGCGCGTGATGCAGCGGCAGCGTCATGACGCTACGACCGCTGGGCTCGACGCGCTCGATGCGAGCGTCGCCCACCAGCACCAGCGCGCCGCGAGCGTCGACGGCACCCACGCGATGCGGCGCGCCCGCACGACCCGAGCTCCACGCCACACCGCGGCGATCGATCGCGGCCGCGCCGCGCCCGACGGCATAGACGCCGCCGCCGCGCGCGAGCAGCTGCGTGACCGCGAAGTCGAGCTGCAGCCGCAGCTGTTCGCGGCCGTCGCGACCGAGCGCGACCACGACCGTGGGCCAGTCGTCGCGCAGGCTGCCGTCGGGGTGGGCCTGCTCGACGCGCGTGGCATCGATCTGCCCCTGCGCGCACGCGAGCCACGGACCCTCCGCGGTCATCGCGATCGCGTAGGGCGTGGGCTCCACGCGCACGTCCGCGAGCACGCGCGGTGCGTCGTCGCGCACGCTGCCCTCGAGCACGACCACGCGTCCGTCGTGGATCGCGAGCGCGATCGCGCCGTCGTCGTCGAGCGACGCATCGCCGAAGCCCTCGGCCTCGAAGACCCAGCCGCGGTGGTGCCAGCCCCGTCGCACCACCACCATCGCGGCGGGGCGCGGGCGCGGGCGGCGTTGCACCGCGGTGGTCCATCCCTGCGCGTCGGCCCGCAGCACGCGCTCGTCGAGCCCGCCGTCTTTGTACAGCCCCGCGCCGCCGAGCTTGCGCAGCGGCCGGCCGCTGGCGTCGCGGATGGCCCCGCCCGAGAGCACGCCGCCGCGGGCCCACGTCACCAGCGCGACGCCCTCCACGTCGACGGGCACGTGCCGCAGCCGTCGTCCGACCAGACTCGCGAAACCAGCGACACCGACGACCGCGACGTGGCTGCCCTCGACCACGATGCGCTGCGGTTCGCCCAACCCCTGCGGCAGCGTCGCGATCTCGACCACCGACGACGCGCCGGGCGGGCGCGTGCGCTCGCACGCGGCCAGCACCGCGGTCGCGAGCCCGCCCGCGATCACGGCCCGTCGCCGCGGCTCAGTCATGGATCACCGGCACCAGGTACGTGCGCCCCTGGGTGCCGACCGCGAGCGCACCGTCGCGACCGATCGACGGTGGCGTGACCACGACCTCGGGGATCGCGAAGCCCTGCACCATCGTGCCGGCGCGATCGACCACACCCACGTGCGCGCCCACGCCGACCGCCGCGCTGCCGTCCGCGAATGCGGTCGCGTACAGCTCGCTGCCCAGCGCGCGCGTCCACTGCACCGCGCCGCCCTCGATGCACGCGAGCCCGCGTCCGGCCAGCAGCACGCGATCGCCACCACCGTCGATCGGCGGCTGCCACACCGTCATGTCGAGCACGGCCGCCCAGCGGGTGTCGCCACGGCGATCGAGGCTGCGCACCTCGGTGCGCCACGCCGCCGGTATGCCGTGCGGACGCAGGCCCAAGCGCCGCCGCAGCGCGACCGCGGCGGTGACGTCACCGTCGATCGCGCTGCAGACCAGGAAGCCGTCGTCGGTCGCGGACAACCCGTAGGGCTCGTAGGGCAGCTCGAGCTGCGCGACGACCTCGGGATCGCGACAGGCGGGATCGGTCGGCGCGGCGAGGATGTGCAGCGCATGATCCTCGGTCGCGATCGCGACGGTGCCGTCGTCGGCGATGGCCGCCGTGCCGCGGCGCGGCCACACGAAGCACCAGCGCGGCGCGGCCTCGTCGTCGAGTCGCGAGCCGTTGGCGCGGACCTCGACCACCAGCTGCGGCGGCGCGAACGGGGCCGTGCGCTGCAGCGCGGTGATCCACAGCTCGTCGTGCCAGCTCGCGGCGAGCTGCACCGCGGGCTCGACGAAGCGACCGATGGGCCGCAGCAGCTGCCGCTCGCTGCCGTCGGCCGGCCACACGCGATTGCCCAGCCGCGTGGCACCATCGTCTTCGAGTGCACCGAGCCAGCGGCCGTTGCCCTCGAACGCGTGCGTGCCCTGCAGATCGACCACGACCAGCCCGGCCGGCAGCTGCAGGCCCCAGCGCGTGGGCGTGCCCGCCATCAACACCGCGTCGGGCGCCGACGGCAGCGACGCGAGATCGGGCGGCACCAACGGCTCGGCGTGATCGTAGCGTCCGGCCGTGACCGCCACGCGCGACGATCGGCGGCCGCCGCCGAAGATCTGCGCGAGGCTCGCGGGCAGGCTCACAGCGGCACGACCTTGCTGCTGCGACCGAACAGGTTGGAAAACCACCCGTTGATGCCGGCGAGATCGTCGGCCTGCAGCTTCTTGTTCTTGCGGTCGTCGAACACCGCCTGCGTCGGCGACAGCGCGTAGCGCATGAGAAAGTGGCCCATGTCGCCCTTGCGGATGCACAGCACGTGGGGCTTGCCGGTCGTGCGCGAGCGATCGCCCTTGCGCACGCGCACCTCGATGTCCGCGCTGGCCACGGCCTCGACGGTGCCGTCGTCACGCTTGCTGGGCTTGGGCCCGAACTCGATGCGCGGCTGGAACAGCACCAGCACGCGCGTCAGCCACGGTCCGCTCGACTGCAGGAAGAACTTGGGGCACTCCTCGCGGTCGTAGTAGGTGCCCACGAACTCGTCGTACAGCAGCTCCCAGCGATCCTTGTCGTCGGAGATGGAGTCGTCGAAGGTGAACCAGAACTTGGTCACGACCACGACGACGCCGTCGAACGGATCGGTGAGCTTCTTGGGCGGCAAGATGATGGGCCCGCGCGTGCTCTCGTCGTCGCCGGCGAGGAACAACCCCAGCTCGGCCAGACCGAGGTTGTCGGAGCGCATGCTCCACGGCGTGGGCGCGTCCGCGAACTTGCCGGCGCCCTTGGGCAGCTGGTAGCGCATCTTGGCCTTGGGCGCCTCGTACTCGACCACCAGCGGCAGCTGAGGCTTGAGCCACGCGAACTCGTCGGCGACCGCGAGCGTCTGCAGCTGCATCACGTGCGGCCACAGGTAGCGCAGCCGCGGCACGTGGTTGCCCCGCATGAACGAGGTGAAGTCGTGGTTGAACGGGCGAAACCAGCTCTGGAACGCCGCGACGCTGCCGGCGGCCTTGTCGGGCGGATGCGCGCGCTCGACGTACTCGTCGGGCAGATCCATCGAGTGCCCGAGCTCGTGCGCGAGCGTGAACGGGATGCTCTCGACGTCGTCGACGCGATCGCCGACCGAATCACCCGCGGGTTCGAAGTCGAAGACCTTGCCGGGCACCGGCGGGTTGGGCACCGGCGGCGCCAGGATGGTGTCGCCGTACACCAGGTACAGGTGCATCGGATCGCCACCGGTGGCGCGTCCGGCCTGGGGATGGATGAGGATGCGGATCTTCTTGTCGACGTTGCCGTTGAAGTCGATGCGATCCTCGAGCTTGCGCACGCCGAAGTGCGCACGGCTGAGGATCACGGCTTGCTTGTCCTTCAGTCCGCCCTCGGGAACGATCGCGTAGCGCTTGGCCGGACTCGGCGCAGCGTGGTTGCCGGGATGGCCTTGATTCCACACCGCCGCGGCGGCGGCCATGAGCTTGAGACAGCGCGGGATGCCCATGGTCCGCGCGAGGTTGGGACCGGTCGCGGGGTCGTCGGCCTTGGGCGCGTCGATGAACGTCGGCACGTACGCCATCACGTGTGCCAGCGGCGCCGGCTTGCCCTTGTACTCGTGCGTGACCCAACGGGTGTCGAACAGGTGCAGCTCGCTGCGACTGAGCGTGATGCCGCGGCTGAGCTTGGCCGCGCGCGCGCCGACGCAGGGATCGAAGCCCGGCAGCCCGCGCACCCGCCTGCGATCGACGCCGAACAGGCGGCCCTCGTGCTCGAGCACGCGCGTGATCGCCTCGGGGCCCTTGTCGGCGACGTAGTAGTGGTCCTCGGCCGCCAGCGGCTGGGTCGTGAACGGCAGGTCCGACCACGGCATGGGATCGCTGCCCTGCTTGGCCTGCTTGCGGATGGCCAAGAGCGAGTCGAACACCGTGATGCGATCGCTCTTCGCGATCCACTTGCCGTCGTTGTCGACGCCGAAGACCTGCGCGCCGTCGGTCGTGATCACGAGGTCGTCGAGGTGGAAGCTCAGCGGGTTGTCGGCGCTGGTGCCGTCGTGGCGGAGATCGGCGAAGGGCTTGCGGTTGGACGACGACGGCTCGCCGGTGCCGAGCCACGGCCGCTGGCCCAGCGAGCACCACGCCCGCGGCAGCGGGTAGTGGGTCGCGAGCTCGGCGTTGTCGAAGCTCTTGTCCTCGCGCACCACGGTCTTGCCGTCGGCGTAGGTGAAGAACGAGACCTCGGGCGTCGAGAACTCGTAGGCGAGCTTGGACAGGTCCTCCTTGCGGCCGGCATGCACGAGGTAGATCGAGCCGTCGGGCAACATCACGGAGCTGCCGCCCACGACCTTGCCGAAGCCCTGCGTGGAGGTGACGAGCACCGAGGGCGGCAGCGTTCGGTTCTTCTTCGCGACCGGATCCCAGCAGCGCAGCGACACCCACGTGCGCAGCCACTGGTGATCGACCTGCACGACCCAGGGGTTGCTCTTGTTGCCGAAGGGCTGCAGCTCGCTGGTGCGCAGCAGTCCGGTGGTGCCGAAGTCGGAAGCCGACGGCGGCGTGGCTGCGAAGCCGCCGGTCGCGGCCTTGCGCGCGCTCGACCACACCGGGATGCGTAGCAGCTTGCGCGTGGTGAGGATCGCCATCGACTTGTCTTGCTTGACGTCCTCGGACGTCACCCACTTGCGGGTGTCGAGATCGATCCACGCCTCGCCGTCGGTGGCGTAGGCGTCCGAGTCGGGCCGACCGGCGAAGATGGGGATGAGATACAGCTCCCAGGTCGCGTCGTCGGCCACGCCGGTGGTGTCGGGCGCGAAGATGGTCGAGACGCCGTCGGCGTCGCTGGTGCTGCCCTCGCTGAAGACGGTCTCCGACTGCGCGAGCGCGAAGCGGTGCGGCGGCAGCGGCTTGTCGGCCTTGGCGATGGGATCGAAGAACCGACCCTGCAGCACGAACAACGCGCGCTGCAGGTACAGCACCTCGGCGCTGCCGGGGGTCTTGCCGCCGGCGGGGCTCGGAAACGGGGAGAAGACCTCGTCGGACATTGGCGTCAGGGGCCGAGCGGATCGGGCGGCGGCGGGGCGTGCAGGATGGCCCACAACCGCGGCATGCGGGGCACGCCGGGCGCCGCCGAGAGCTCCGAGATCATGTGAAACGGCGTGTGATCGAAGACCGTGTACGGCTCGGTCGTGCCCTCGACGCGCAGGCGATACATCGCCGCGTCGGGCACGTGCGTGAAGTGCAGCTCGACCATCGCGGGCGCGTCTGCGGGCGGCGGCGTGCCAGCGCCGGCGTCGTCGCCCTCCGCGGCACCGCCCTCGGCCACGACCTCACGCGCGTGTTGTTTGAGCGCCTGGCGCTGCTCGAACGGCGGCGTGGGCGAGTCGTCGCCCGGCATGTCCTCGGCCTCGAGCACGAACTCGTGCGAGAGCCCGTTGGCGGACTTGAGATCCATGAAGAAGCGCACGATGACGTCGTGGACCAGGTCGGCGCCGCCGGTCGACTGACAGCAGCTCGAGATCGTGCGGTAGAACGAGCAGCGCAGGTACGGCGGCGGTGCGTCGGCCGCGGGCACCGGGTCGAGCGTCGGCTTGCAGGCGTCGATGCTGCCGAGCACGCACGGCGGCGCCTGGGGTTGCGCGGCGGGGTCGAAGATGAACACCACCGCGCGGCGGCTCTCGCGATCCTTGGCCGAGAGCGACAGCGGGTTGTACTCGCCGCAGCCCATGAACGCGGCGCTGCCGATGGTGGCGAAGCGCGCGGCATCGACCGGCTCGCGACCCACGAGCTTGGCGTAGGCGAGAAACAGCTGCTCGCGAAACGGCGCGTCGATCTTGTGATCGTCCGGCAGGTCGGCCTGCTCGGCCGGCACCGTGGGGTAGTCCTTGCGCTTGAAGCGACGGATGGCCTGCTTGGTCTTGCTGCCGTTGTCGCCGTCCTCACCCAGGCTCTTGCCGGCATCGTCGCCGCAGCCCAGCGCGTTGAGCATGTGCTGCACCTCGCGCGTGCCCCACGACTCCGACCACGGTGAGCCCTTGGGCTCGCCTTTCCACAGCGCCTCCCAGCGCGAGACGTCGTGCGTGAACACGGCGAACAGCGCCTCGGCGCGGCGCTCGCTGAGACGCTTGTTGAGCTTCTCGGGTCCCGACAGATCGGTGTGCGCGAACAGCCACGCGAGCTGGCCGTCGTCTTGGTGCAGCTCCTGCGCGATGGAGGCCATCGGCACGATGGCCTCGCGGCGCACGAAGCTGCGGCCGAAGTCGAAGGTCGTCGCCGTGATGCCGCGACAGGCGAAGCGCGGCAGGATCACGAGCGTGGTCTCGAGCTCCTTCTTGAGCGCGACCGGATCGAGATCGTCGTCGAGCACGTCGGTCTCGACCGGGGCCTCGGGCGTGCTCTCGGGGATCACGGGCGTCCGCGGCGAGGTCCAACGCGGCTTGAGCTTGTCGCGCACGCGCGAGGGGCTCGGGATCGTGGCCAGGGCGCTGCCACCCTCCATGCCGTCGATGCGTGCGCGACCCGAGCCGTCGGTCGTGGCCTTCTGCTTCTCGCCGAGCACCTCGAACTCGACCTCGATGCCGTCGATCGGATCGCCGACCTCGTCGACCAGGCGCAGCGCGAACCACGTCGTCGCCGGCGGCGGCGGCGGCGGGGCCGCGGGCGCATCCTCGAACGGGCTCATGAGCTCGTCGCCGCGCGTGGTGCCGCGCAAGCGCGCCTGCCCACTCAACGCCAGGTGACCGGTGCGCACGTGGTGCTGCAGCGCATCGCGAGCCTCGCGCTCGGCCGCGGCCGCGCCGGGGTTGGGCGCTGGCCGTCGCTCGAGCGTGCGGAACACCTGATCGACGACGTCGAGCGCCGCGGCATCGCGATCGCCGTACGCGATCGCGAGCACGTCGTCGAGCAGCTCCAGCGCGTTGGGCACATCACCGGGCGTGACCGCGCCGGCGCTGACGTCGATGTCGACGACGTGGCGCCACGTCGTGACCGACCAGCTGCGCAGGTGATGCCCCACGCAACGGACCATACGCCAAAACCGTCAGCCGCGAAGCCTGTCGCGACCCAGCGGGACCGATGCGGCGGCGTGCTACGCTGGGTTTGTGAGCCAGACCGCCGAGACGGCCGCCGGCTTCGCAGCGGTCGCGATCGATGTGCCGCCCAGCGCCGGGCTCGCCGACGCGCTGGCGGACGCATGGCACCAGGCGAGCGCGCGCTGGCCCGAGATCGGGCTGTCGCCGCAGCGGCTGGGCGAAGCCATCGCCTTCGCGGTCGGCGGCGAGGCCGATGCGGCGGCGGCGATCCGCTCGCTGCGGACAGGCGAGCTGTGGCTCGCGTGCGCCTGTCTCGAGGGCCATCGCGGGGCGCTGGCCCAGCTCGAGCGGATCCTCGAGTCGTTGCGACCGACGTTGTTGCGCATGGGCGCGGGTGCAGCCGTGGCCGACGAGCTGCTGCAGCTGCAGCGCGAGCGCTTGCTGGGCAACAACGACGGCCGCCTGCCGGCGCTGCGCAGCTTTCGTGCGCGCGGTGAGCTGCGCAAGTGGATCAAGGTCGGGCTGGTCCGTGATGCCGTGCGGGCGCTGCGACGCGATCGCAGCAGCCCCGACGACGACGCGGTCGATCGCCTGGTCGACACCGACGCCGACCCCGAGCTCGCGGCGATGCGACAGGGCTACCGCGACCGCTTCCGCGAGGCCTTCGCCGCCGCGCTGGCGGAGCTCGAGCCGCGCGACCGCACCGTGCTGCGCCACCACGTGGTCGACGAGCTCAACATCGACGAGATCGGCGCGCTGTACCGCGTCCACCGCGCGACCGCGGCGCGCTGGCTGGTGCGGATCCGCGACGCGCTGTACGAGCAGACCCGCCGCACGCTGCTGCGGACGCTGCAGCTGACGCCCAGCGAGTTCGACAGCGTGATGCGGCTCATCCGCAGTCGCCTCGACGCCAGCATCGCGGGGCACCTCGCGGACGCCGGCGGCTGACGGCGCCGCACGCGATCCGAAAAAAAGTGATCGCGAGCACGCGACCTGGACGCGCGCGTCGCCTCCGGCTCGGCGAGAGCCATGAACACCCGCCTTCGTCGTCCCCTTGCACTTGCTGCCACCCTGTCGTTCGTCGCCTGCCAGGATCCCGGCCCCGGCGGTGGCTTCGCCGGCGAGATCGAGTTCAAAGGCGAGCTCGGCCTGCTGCCGGGCTTCGACTTCGACAGCGGCTTTCTGCCGGCCGACTCGCCGGTGGCCGTGCGGGCGACCGCGACGGCCGACGGCGCGATCACGGTGAGCGAGCGCGCGACCACCGATGGCCAGGCCTTGATGCCGGTGGCCGGCAGCGGCGCGCTCGCGATCACCGGCGGCCTCGCGTTCGAGCTCAGCGCGCGCATCGACGTGACCGGTGCCGAGTTCGAGGGCGTGGTCGACTCGTTCGAGTACGCGCTGCAGGACGTCTCGCAGGCGTTCGAGCCCTTCGCCGACGCGACACCGGCGACGGCGATGACGATGCTGCCGCCGGCGGAGCTGGGCTCGGTGCCGATCCCCGGCGTGCCCGGTGCGACGCTGGTCGTCGAGGTCACCGGCGGCAGCTTGACCACGCAGTACCACGGCACCTGCGCGGCGACGCGCGACGGCTTCGGCGCGGTCGCGGGCACGCTGACGACCAGCGGCACCGTGACGCTCGCGGCCAGCGTCGAGATCGACATCCCGTTCGTGCTCACCGAGACCTTCGGACCGTTCCCGGTCGACGTCGCGATCCCCGAGGTGCCGACCGCGATGGATCTCGGCACGCGCTCGCTGCAGACCGGCGAGCCCGCCGACGCGATGGGCATCTGCGAGGGCGGCGGCGGCAGCGACGGTGGCAGCGACGGCATCGCGGAGGGCAGCGGCGACGGCAGCAGCGGCGCGGCGAGCAGCGATGGGCCCGGCAGCGACGGCTCCGACACCAGCGGTGGCGCCGACAGCTCCGGCTCCGCCACCGATGCGGGCACCGACACGACCGAGCCGACCACCGGCGGCGGCACGCCCAGCGATCCCGACTACCCCAACCCCTCGCCCGACGGCTGCCCGGCGCAGGACGTCGCGGTCGCGATCGGTGACCAGAGCAACGGCGTGTGCCTGCCGCCGTGCGGCGCCGACGACTCGTGCCCCTCGGGCGCCAGCGGCAGCGCGGTCGGCGGGTGCCTCTACAACCCCGAGAGCAGCTACGCCGCGTGCGTCGGCGACGGCGACTGCACGCCGGGCGAGACCTGCATCGACGGCGTGTGTCAGCTGCCGCCGAACTTCTGCGTGCTGGGTTGTGACGACACCGCGATCTGCCCCGACGGCATGGACTGCATCACGGGCGTGTGCACGTACCCGCAGTGATCGGATCGTTGCGGCGCCGCGAGTGTCCGCCGCTCACCCCCCAGACGATGCCGAGCGCGACCGCCGGTTCACCGAACGCGTGGGCTTTGCCGCCACCGCCCGCAGGGCCTGCTCCAGCGCGAGGTGGGCGATGGCCTCGCCGGCGTCGCGCGCGAACCGGGGTGGCTGCAGCGCCGCGAGGGCGTCGCGCAGCACTGGCGGCACCGCGGCGCGGCGCCACGGTGCATCGGCGGCGGCGCTCGCCGGATCGCCGTGCCGCGGCAACGTCTCGTCCACCGCCGCGACGGCGTCGTGCATGCTGCCGAAGCGTCCGAGCTCGCGGTCGTCGAGCCACACGGCGGTCGAGGAGCGCCGCACCGGCCGCAGCGTGAAGCAACGCAGCGCGCCCGCGTGGTCGTGGAAGTGCAGCATGAGTCCGTGGGCACCCAGCGACAGCCACGCATGGCGCGAGATCGCGGCCAGCTCCTCGCGCTGCTGCAGCGCCAGCGGATCGAAGGCGGCCAGCCGCGCGTGGATCTCCGCCAGGGTCGCCGGCGCCGCGGGGCCGTCGTCGAGCCCGGGTGTGACCGGCGGCACCGCGCCTGCGCCGGCCTCGGGCCGCGGGGGCTGCTCGGGTGCATCGCTGGCATCGAGCGTCGGCGTGGTCACGAGCTCGAGGCGCGAGAGATCGACGAAGTCGAGCACGAGGCAATCGGGGGCGCTGCGATCGAGTCGCATGCCGCGGCCGACACACTGCAGGTACAGCGCCTCGGATCGCGTGGGCCGCACCATCGCGATCGCGGACACGCCGGGGTCGTCGAAGCCCTCGGTCAACACGCCGACGTTGGTGAGCACCGCGAGCGCGCCGCTGCGGAAGCGCGCGAGCACGGCCGCACGGGCGGCTCGCGGCATCTCGCCGCAGATCATGCCCGCAGGCACGCCCAGTCCGCGCAGCGCCTCGCACAGGTGCTCGGCGTGGCGCACCGTGACGCAAAACGCGATGGTCCGCCGATCGCGGGCGAGCTCCTGGATCGAACGCGCGACCAAGAGGTTGCGCGCCTCGACGTCGATGGTCTGCGCCAGCGGCTCCTCGTCGAAGTCGTCCCCCAGCTGCGGCACCGCGGCCAAGTCGACGCCGGTGTCGATCCGCAGCCCTCGCAGCGGTCGCAACCACCGCTCGTCGATCATCTGTCGCAGCGAGCGCTGGTAGACGATGCGCTCGAACACCTCGCCCAGGGCGCGCCCGTCGGCGCGCCGCGTGGTCGCGGTGAAGCCCACCAGCGTGCCGGGCCACTGCGGCTCGAACGCGCCGATGCGCTCGAGCACGCGACGGTTGTCGGGCGCGACCGCGTGGTGGCACTCGTCGTAGATGACCAGCCGCGAGCCGCGGCCGGAAAGCGCCGCGCCGATGCGGCCGTCGTGCAGCGAGCGGATCGATGCCACGACCACGTCGGCCTGTCGCGATGCGCGGGCGAGCCCCTGCTCGATCTCCACCGTGCGGCGATCACCGTGCAGCGCGGCCGCGATCTTGGCCTGGGCCTGCGCCAGCAGCTCCTCGCGATGCGCGAGCACGAGCACGGGATGCCGCGCACGACGGATGAGCTCGGCGAAGATCACGGTCTTGCCCGCGCCGGTCGGCAGCGCGAGCAGCATGCGGCGGATGCCCTCGCGACGCGCCGACACGACCGCGTCGACGGCCTCGCGCTGGTAGGGGCGCAGCGGCATGGCCCAGCCTCACCTCACCGCCGGCTCGCATGCAACCCTCGCCAGCGTGACGCGACGGCGCGGATGCGCCACACTGACCATCGTGCCCCGCCACGCCTGCCCGTCGCTCGCGACCGCGCCGTTGGCCGCGGTGTTGGCCGCGGTGTTGGCCGTGGTGTCGGGCTGCGCCAAGGGTGGATCGGGCGGCTCCGACGTCGGCGCGGCCGAGCTCGGCACCGGCTCCGCCGACGCCAGCGCCACGGTCGCCTCGTTCGGCGCCTCGAGCAGCGAGTCGAGCAGCAGCACGACCGCGCCGTGCGAACCGACGACATGGTTTCTCGATCTCGACGCCGATGGCCACGGCGATCCCGCCACCATGAGCGACGCGTGCCCGATGCCCGAGGGCGCGGTCGACCTCGGCGACGACTGCGACGACGCCGAGCCCGAGCGTCACCCCGAGCACGCCGAGATCTGCGACGCGCTCGACAACGACTGCGACGCGCTCGTCGACGAGGCCAGCGCCGACAACCCCGAGTGCGGCATGTGCAAGCTCGCGGTCAGCGGCCTCGATGCGACCGTGGGCTACGCGTTTTGTCCCACGGTGATGAACCGCAACGACGCGCGCAACACCTGCATCGGCAAGGGCGGCGATCTGGTCACGCTCGCCGACGAGGCCGAGCTGCAGGCGTTGATCGCCGCCGCGCCACCGCTGCCCGAGTGGCCCGGCTACGCCATCGGCCTCGACGACACCCTGGTCGAGGGCGACTTCCGGTGGATCGACGGCAGCGCGTCCATGCTGCGCTTCCCGTGGGACGCGGGCCAACCCGACAGCTCCGGCGGCGACGAGGACTGCGTCGAGACCTACTTCCCGGTGCCGAAGTGGAACGACGTCGGCTGCGCGGTGCTGCGACCGTTCGTGTGCGAGCTGCCGGCGTGACGCCGACTCGGCGAGCGGATGCCGTGGACGTCGTGCGCGCGAGCGAGCCTCGATCCGTGCTACGGTCGACGCGTGCGGCTCACACCCGGCGAGAACGCGGCCGTGGCGGCCATGGTCGCATGGCTGCGATCGGCGTTCGGCCAGCGGGTCCGGGAGCTCGCGGTGTTCGGTTCTCGCGCGCGCGGCGAGGGCCACGAGGGTTCCGACGTCGACGTGCTCGCGGTCATCGACGAGCTGTCGACCACGGAAGGCCGCGAGATCGCGGCACGCTGTGGTGACATCCTCACCGAGCACGACATCATCGTGAGCGTGCTCAGCCTGAGCAGCGCGCGCATGGACGAGCTGCGGCGCCGCGGCCGTCGACTGGTCATCGAGATCGATCGCGAAGGGGTTGGGTTGTGACGAGTGACGCCGACCGCCTCGACGCGGCGGACGAGCGCTCCCGCGCGGACGAAGCGCTCCGAGCTGCGCGCGCGTTGCTGCAATCGGGTCTCTTCGCCGATGCGGTCTCGCGGGCCTACTCCGGCGCGTACCACTACCTGCGCGCGCTGCTGCGCACGCGAGGCCTGGAACCGCGATCCCACGCCGGCGCGCTGCACCTGTTGAACGTGGAGTTCATCCGGCCCGGTGCCCTGCCCTCCGGGGTGAACCGCTTGTTGGCCGGCCTCCAGCGCTCTCGTGAGCTCGCAGACTACGACCCGTCGATTCGCTTCGATGCCACCGACGCGAGCGCGCTGCTCGATGACGCCGAGCGCTTCGCTGCGATCATACGGCCGCTGCTCCCGGACGCGCCAGCATAGCCGCCGCAGCGCGGCGACTATCCGCGCGCCGCGAGCCACTCGCGCAGCATCGCCGCGAGGCCGGCGCGATCGAGCTCGCGCTGCAGCACCACCGTCGCGGCATCGCGCACCCCCGCGCCGTACTCGTCGTAGCGGCTGAAGGTCGCGAGCCGCAGCTCGACCGTGCGCGCGCGGGCGCCCGCGCCGTCGCTGACGATCGCGCCGTACAGCGCACGTGCGGCGACGTCCTCGAGCGCCGCGCTGTCGGCGGGATCGACCTCGACGCGTGCGAGGTCGACGAAGATCTGCAGCCGGTCGCCGACCAGCACCGTCTGCACGCTCTCGCCGCCCAGCGGCCGCAGCAGCGTGGCCCAGTCGGCCTGCACGTCGCCGAAGGCGTCGGCGAGCGCGTCGATGGTCGGATCCTCGGTCACCGGCGGGTGCAGGTGTGCGGGCGTGCGGCCGCGCAGGAACTCGCGCAGCGACGGGTACACGCGATCGCCCAGCAGGTCGGCAGCCGCGTCGATGGCCCACGGCGCGCCGTGGTGCGAGCGCCACGGCGGACTGCCGAAGGGCGACAGATCCATCGCCGCGCGCAGCAGCTCGTCGGTCAGCTCGACCACCTCGAAGCCGGCCTCGCGCGCCATGGCCTTGAACTTGCGGTACTCGTCGATGCCGCGCCGCAGGCCGTCGCGCCCTGCCGAGACCAGCGCAGAGTCGTCGAAGAACACCACCTTGGTGTCGTGGCGCCGCGCGATGGCGTCGATCTCCGCCAGCACGGCACGCATGCGCGCTTCGCTGTTGTCCTCGAGGAAGAAGCCGCGCCGGCGGCCCGACAGCTCGACGAACAGCACGTCGATCTGCGCGCCCGCGTCGACGAAGCCGCGCAGGTGCTGCAGCACGTGTTCACTGCGCACGCCGGGGTAGCTGCGCTGCACCAGATCGAGCCCGATGCCGTCGCGATAGCCCAGCGCGTGCCGCAGCCGCCGCTCGAGCCGCACGGTGAAGGAGTACGAGCCGATGTTGTCGGCCTTCGACAGCATCGAGGAGCCGATGACCAGACCGAAGTACGGCCCCTGGCGCGGGTGCGGCTCGATGCGCTGCGACAGGAAGCGATCGGGCCGCAGCGCCGCCAGCGTCTCGGTGCCGCTCTCGACGCCCAGCAGATCGCGGAAGCCCCACAGGTCGAGGTCGCGGATGTGGCCGATCTTCGCCACGCCGAGCACGCCGTCGGCGAAGTGGAACAGGCGCGAGCGCCCGCGCTCGAGCCAGTACGTCGTCGCGCTGGCCTGGTCGATCGCCATCGTGCCCTCGTGGAAGTACGACACGAAGGAGTCGGTCTTCTTGTTGTAGAGCATGTAGCCGCCGCCGTGGACCAACGGCCGCAGCCAGGGATAGAAGCGATCGTCTTGCGGGTCGAGCAGGCGCAGCTGGATGCGCTCGGTCAGCGCCTCGTTCTTCTTCGCCGGCTCGAGGTCGTCTTGGATGAGCAGCGCGCCGTAGCGCTGCACCCACGTCATGCCGACGATCTTGCCCAGCGCGAGCTCGTCGTACTCGAGCGGGAAGTACAGCCCGCGCACCTGCGGCATGACCGAGGGCGCGGTGTTGGCGAACTCGAGCTCGAGCCCGCCGTCGTCGCGACCCAGCAGCAGCGGTTCGCCCGCGGCCAGCTCACCGACCCAGATGCGGTTGCCCTGGTCTGCGACGAACAGGCGCCCGTCCCCGGTGGGGGCGATGGCGCGGATCTGTGCGCCGCCCACGGCCTCGAGCAGCTTGACCGTGACGCCCGCGACCGGATCGAAGCCGAACACGCGCCGGCCGCTGTCGAGCACGAGCAGCTGCGGCCCGTCGCCGACCATCGCGTCGATGCGCTTCCATCGCGGCCCCTGCAACACCTGCACGGTCGCGATCTTGCCGGCCTGGAGCCGACGCACGATCGTGCGCTTCTGATCGACGAAGTAGACCGTGTCGCCCTGCAGCACCGGGTCGGTGGGCCCGTCGAGCTTGGCTTGATGCCACACGCCATCGGCGTTGCCGGGCTGGCGCGCGACGCCGGCGACCACCCGCACGGTCTGCATCGCGCCGGAGAGCTCGCGCAGCACGTGATTGCCGGTGTCGGCGATGACGATGCGACCACCGCCGGGCGCGACCGCGATGCCGTGCGGCACGTCGAACATCGCCTGCCACGCAGCGCCGTCGCTGTAGCCCAGGTCGGTGCGCGCGACCAGGGTGCGATCGGGCCCCTCGAGGTGCGCGAGCGCTTCGTCGGGCGGAACCTCGGCCACGCCGATGCCGAGCTCGACCAGCAGGTTGAGCGCGAGCCGGCGGTTGCCCTCGGGGCCCAGGTGGCAGTGATCGAGGAACAGCGTCGAGCCGAACAGCGGATGGTCGAGGTTGACCAGCGTGACCCGATCGCCGCCGCCGCCCTCGATGATGCGAGACATCCGCGCGACGTAGGCCCCCAGGGACTGTCCGTCCATGGCCGCAGCGGCGAAGCCGTCCTCGAGCGGCGTGGTGAAGAACACCGCGCGCCGACCGGTCGCGCGCAGACGTGCGACCAGGGTCTCGAGCGCCTGGATCTGCTTGCTGCGCCCGTCGAGCCGCAGGCCCTGGTAGTGCGCGAGGATCCGCGCGCGCCCGGCGAGCGCGTCGGGCTCGCCCTCGGGTGGTCGCGCGACCACGGCGCCCACGCCGGCACGCAGGCCCTCGGTGGGCAGCCGCCAGCGATGACGCAGGATCGGCGTGTGCTCGGCGATGCCGTCGAGCGCGACGGTGCCGAACCACTGCGCCAGTCGAGCGATGCGGCTGGGCGCCTTGTCGAGCACCGCCGGCCCCAGCTCGCACAACCACGGCCGCGTGCAGTCGCCGAGGTCGGCGTAGCTGCGCGAGAAGTAGCGCGGGTTGAGCTCGATCGCGACCGGCACGCGCGCGCCGGGATCGAACGCATCGAGCTCGCGCACCAGGTGCAGCATGTCGACCGGCAGCATCGCGTCGAGCGCGACCTGGTGGAAGTGCACGCCGCTGTCGGGGTTGACCTGCGCGCGCATGGCATCGATCACGCGCTGGTGCTCCCAGCCGTCGATCGTGCCGCGCATCACGTCGCCCGCGAGCACCGAGTCGCCCAGCAGCAGCCACGGCGCGGCGCCGTCGTCGACCGCACGCTGCAGCTGCACGCGCGCGGTCAGGCGATCGCGGACGTCGACGTCCGCGGGCTCGGGCGCGAGCGCGAACGTCAGCGCGATGCCCCAGTCGAGCAGCAGCACCAGCCCCAGCAGCCCCAGCAGGAACGAGTACGGCCGCGACGGCACCGGTGCAGCATCGACGATGCGCCCGTCTCTCCAGACGGTGACGGTGGCGGCCATGCGCGGGCACGGCAGCCTTATCCCGAGGGCCACGCAGGGTCAAGCGCGAGCGCGGCCGGTGCGGCCCCGTGCGGACTAGCGCGGCCGTGCACGCGCGCGGGCCAGCAGCGCCTGCGCATCCGGACCGGGGCGCACCACGGCGTTGGCCTGTGCCAGCGCCAGCGCACGCGCGGCGCCGTCGGGCGCCGCGAAGAAGTGCTCGAACGCGTGGCCGTAGCTCGCCTCGGGGAAGCGCGCGAGGCGGGCCTCGAAGCTCGCGCGCGCCTCGTCGTGCAGCTGCGCCGCCGCCTGCGGGTCGCGGGGCTCGAGCAGGCGCGCGAGCGCGTCGAGCAGCTCGGGGTCGCGGTTGTCCGCAACGACCTCGCGGTAGCGTTCGATCGCCGCGTCGGTGTGGCCGCGCAGCGCGTCGACCTCGGCGAGGTGCTCGTGCACCAACCACCAGTCGGGGAACATCGCGTCGGCGGCCTGGTAGTGCGCCGCGGCGTCGTCGTAGCGCTCGGCGTCGAGATCGAGCAGCCCGCGCTGCAGCTCCAACCACGCCTGGGTCTCGCCGTCGTCGGCCTTGCTGATCGCCTCGGCGTACAGCGCATCGGCGGCCGCGTCGTCCTCGCGCAGGTGCAGCAGGTGGGCCTGGCGCGCGAGGTCGGCGGGTGAACGTCGCGCCTGCAGCAGCGCCGTGATCGCGGCCTGGGCCTCGTCGAGTCGCCCCGCGCCGACCGCCACGTCGGCGAGCAGCCCGCGGCGGGCCATGTCGGTCTCGGCGTCGAGCTCGGCCTGCTGCGTCAACGCCTGCAGCGAGCGCACGCCGGCGTCGACGCGGTGCATCCGCAGCTCGAAGCGCGCGCGCAGCAGGTGGGGTCCCAGGCCGGGGCCGGCCAGCGCGAACGCGGCGTCGAGTTCTGCTTCGACGCGCGCGTAGTCCTCGTAGCGTCCGTCGAGATCGGCGCGCGCGAGCAGGGCCGCGGCCAGCTCCGCGTGCAGCATCCAGCTGCGCGTCTTCGCGACGCGGCGCTCGGCCTGCGTCACCGCGCGATCGATCTGCGCGCGCCGCTGGGCGTGGCCCGGACGCACGCGCTGTTCGTGTGCCGCCGGCGCGGCGGCTTGCGGCGCCGCGCAGGCGAGCACGGATGCGGCCAGGACCAGTGCGAGCGTGCGCATCACTGCCCCAGATCGTACGGCGCGGGGCTGTGCGGACCCGGCAGGTAGGGGAACGCCAGCCGACCGGCGGTGTTGCGCACGAACTCGACGTCGTTGGTGGGTGGGTTGAGCGGCAGGTCGCCGAACTGCGCCGGGTCCTGGACCTGCAGCGTGTCGACGGTGCACGGGCGATCGCGCGTGCCGTCGAAGCCTGCGCCCGCCGAGTCCTCGCAGATGCCGCCCTCGAGGTCGAGCAGCAGCGAGGTGAACATGCTCGCGACCTGCTCGTCGGGGCGCTGGCCGTTGGGGAAGCTCGACTCGCTGCCGTCGGCGACCAGACGGAAGTCGACCCGCTGGTGGTTGGGCACGAACACGCCCATCGGCGTCATCGAGGCTGCGCCGAGCTCGGGCCGGATGCGCTGGAACAGGCAGCCGCGGACGATCTTGAAGGCCGACAGCGTCGAGAGCGACTTGCTCGAGGTGCGAAACGGATCGACACCCGAGAGATCGGCACAGGTGTCGAAGCCGATGGTCTCGAAGTCGCGACCGAACGCGACCGCGAGGTCGGCGAAGTTCTTGAGGATCGTCGTCGCGGTCGACAGCGATCCGTTGTGCGGCCCGATCTCGCTGAACTTGTTGGCGCGGCGACCGAGGATCGTGTCGGCGAAGGCGATGCCCTGGCCGTCGACGACCTCGTCGTAGTCGTCGATCGCGTCGGTGCGGAAGTCGAAGTCGGCCGGATCGACCGCGGGGAAGTCTTCGCCGAGATCGTCGGCCTTGCCGCCCGCGTCGCCGCGCTCGTCGCCACCGCCCGCGTGCGTTCCGCACGCCAGCGCCGTCGCCAGCACTCCGAGGATCGTTCGCATGGTTCGTGCGCGTGTCATGTCAGCCTCCCACCCGCAGCGACTGCGACCAGATGTTGACGATGGGATGGTTGTCGTCGGCGAGCAGCGACTTGGGGATCCGCAGCGAGATCGAGTGCACGTCGCGTCCGGCTTGGATGTCGCGGTCGCTGTCGTAGACGAAGCGCGGCTGGCCCTGCGCGTCGAGCACCAGCTCGCCCTGCTCGTCGTACGCGAGCAAGCCCTTGACGCGCGACTTGTCCTCGACGCCCCAGGTGCTCTCCGGGCCCGGCGGGTGCCCGTACCAGATCGAGGTGAAGAAGCCCTCGAGGTCGATGAAGAAGGGATCGTCCCGGCGTGCGACGACCGCGAGGATCTGCGCGCCACTGCCGTCGTCCACCGGGATCGCGACCTCGGTCTCGACCGGGAACCGCACCACCGGATGCGCGAGCTCGAAGCCCTCGAACGTCATCTCGACGGCATAGTTCGGGCGCCCCGGCTGCGGCTGCTTCGCGCGGCCGAAGCGGAAGCTGATGACCTTCTCCTCGTCGACCACGAGATTCGCGAGCGCGCTGAACAACCCCGCGACGTCGAGGTCTGCGGCATGGAAGCCATCGCCGCTGGCCTTGCCCGGCTCCGCGTCGAAGTAGATGCGGTACAGCAGATCGCGGTCGTACTCGACGTCCGCCCAGGTCAACACGACGGCGATCGTCTCGGAGTCCTCGGGCCAGGTCATCAGGCCGTAGATGTCTGCGGCCGAGGGCTCGATACCCGGGAAGATCGAGTTGATCTTGTCGGGGTCGTTGTGGTCGGTCGCGGTCACGCGCGGACTGACCCCCAGGCCGACCGCCGCCAGCAACACGGCGGGAAGGATGCGTCGTGGCTTCGTCACGCCCCTTGGTGCCGCAAGGCGCCGAGTTGTTCGCGACTGTCGACACCGCCGGTACGAATTTCCGCCGGCGGGTCACCACCTCGCGTCGCACGCGTGCCCCGGGACACGGTCCCGGCTGGTGAGCGGGTCGGCGTGAACCAAACCCGGCGCTGCGGCACTGGGCCGATTCCACCGCGCCGCTCGTGCGCGCGGCGGGCCCGATCCCACGAACCAAGGAGTCGCGCGCTGCGACGCATCACTGGTTCGCGCGATTGTCGAGCACCGGTGCCGGTCGTAGCTTGGCTCGATGCGCACGTGCATTCGAATCACGAGCTCGGTGGCGACGATCATGCTCGCGTGCGGGACCCCGGGTGCCGGCGGCGAAGGGGTCGCGTCGCAGTGGTCGAGCGACGGTGGTGCGTCGTCGGAGGGCTCGGGTCCAGCCGACGGCGACGGTGCGGGCACCGACCCCGGCCACCCCGACAAACCCGACGGCGCCGACGCGGGACGCGACAGCGGCGGGCCCGCGCTCGATCTCGGTGACGGCGCCGCGGACGACACCGCCGATCCCAGCGACGGCGGTGGCCCGGGCGTGTGCGGCAGCAATCGCTGCGAGGACACCACCGACCAGGCCGCGGTGTTGCTGGAGCCGTGCACCGAGTTCTTCGCCGACTTCTCGCCGCCGTTCGATCAGCACTACGAGTGCTGGAGCGGCGCCCCGGCCGGCTACCTCATCGGCGACACCGACATCGCCTTCGCGCACGACGATCCCGACGTGCTGCTCATCGGGCGCTACGACGGCGGCATGGCGCAGGCCCGGGTCACGCGCGACGCCAACTGCAACATCACCGGCTTCGTCGACGCGCAGTGGCTCGACGCCGACGACGGTGAGGCCGCGAACGTGTTCGTGCGCGGCATGAGCTGGCTCGACGACGGCACCATGTTCATCGCGCGCAGCGAGGACTACGGCGGGCAGCAGCTGGGCCAGCGCGCGCCGGGATCGACCGCCACAAGCAATCTGGTCGACGTGGTCGAGCTGTTGCCGCCGTGGGAACCGCTGTACTTCGGCGGCTGGAACATCATCGTCGGCATGTCGGTGGTGCCGCAGGGCTTCCCCGGCGCCGGCACGCTCAAGCTCCTCGCCGAGCGACTCGACAGCTCGCACTGGCTCACGCTGCCGCTGGTCGCCGACGGCATGGGCACCTACGACGTCGGCGACGCGGTGGAGGAGTCCACGGTGTCGCCGCCGCAGGACGACTGGGGCGGCTACTACGCCCGCGGCATCGCGTGGATCGGGCCCGACATGCCCGACATCGCCGCGCCGTCGGTGCTCATCCCCGAGGCGTGGGACTACACCGTGGCGCTGTACGAGCTCGACGCCGGCGGCAACCCCCGGCCCGAGACGCGCACGGTCTTCGTCGAGGGCATCGGCATGCCCTCGGGCGCAGAGAACGACACCGTGTCCGGCAACAACTTCGTCTTCAGCGGGCGGCGCAGCAACGACGTCTACGTCATCCGCGGCTGCGGCGACGCGCCGCCCAGCGAACCGCGCGGCTGACCGCGGCCGTGGCCACGCCGCGGCGACGCGGCGTGTATGATCGATCGCGGACCCGTGTCCGACGACTCCACCGAGCTGCGTCCGCCCCGACCACGCCGCACGCGAGGGCGCGACGAGCTGCCCTGCCTCGAGATCGTCGAAGGCGCGACACCGGGCACCCGCTTCTGGCTCACCGGCGCGCGGGCGGTGCTGGGCCGATCCGAGCGCGCCGATTTCACGATCGAAGGCGAAGGCATCTCGCGCGAGCACGCCAAGCTCGCCATCGACGCCGAGGGCCTGGTCAACCTCGTCGACCTGGGGTCGAAGAACGGCACCTTCCTCAACGACGCGCCGATCGACGCCGCGATCGTGCGCGCCGGCGATCGCATCCGCCTGGGCCCGGCGGTGACGCTGCGCTTCGCGTGGCTGTCGCGCACCGCCGAGGCGCCCGCGGCCGCGCGCACGGTCGAGCTGAGCCCGCGCGAGCTCGAGATCGCCAAGCTCGTCGCCGACGGGCGCACCAACGCCGAGATCGCCGAGCTGCTCGAGATCAGCCCCCACACCGTCACGACCCACCTCTCCAACGTGTTCCAGCGCGAGGGCCTGGCCTCGCGGGCCGAGCTCGCGTCGTTGGTCGCAGGCGGGCGCGTGCGCGCGGCCTCGCGCAACCCGCGGTCGTCGCGATGAACCACGGCAGCGACGACGAGCCGAGCACGGCGGGTCCGGGGCCACAGCCCGACGCCGAGCGCTCCGGCGACGAGCTCCCGCGCGGCGCGAGCGTCGGGCGCTACGTCGTGATCGAGCGGCTGGGTCGCGGCGGCATGGCGACGGTGTACCGCGCGTACGATCCCAAGCTCCGCCGCGACGTCGCGCTCAAGATGCTGCGCCGCGACCTCGTCGACGCGCTGGGCGAGGCGCGCCTGGTCGCCGAGGCCCAGGCGATGGCGCGGCTGTCCCACGCCAACGTCGTGGTGATCTACGACGTCATCGCCGCGCGCAACGGTGTGGTGTTTGCGATGGAGCTGGTCGACGGCGGCACCCTGTCGCAGTGGCTCGAGGCGCCACGGCCGAGTCGACGCGTCCTCGAGACCTTCGTCGCCGCCGGCCGCGGGCTCGCGACCGCGCACCGTGCCGGGCTGATCCATCGCGACTTCAAGCCCGCCAACGTCGTGCTGGGCCCCGACGACGTGCCCAAGGTCGCCGACTTCGGGCTCGCGATCCCCGGCGCCGACGCGCGCTCGAGCGGCGATGCGACGTCGTCGCCCGGGTCCTGCGACACGCCGGCCCGCAGCGATGGTGTGGTCGGCACGCCGCGCTACATGGCGCCCGAGCAGCTCGACGGCGCAGCGATCGACGAGCGCGCCGATCAGTACGCGTTCTGTGTCTCGCTGTGGGAGGCGCTGGCGCGACGGCGGCTGTTCGACGGCGAGCGCGCTGCGCTGCGGGCCGCGAAGCAGCAACCGATCCCGCCGCTGCCGCCCGCGGCCCGCGTGCCGCCCGCGATCGCCCGCGCGATCACCCGCGGGCTCGCGGTCGACCCCGCGGCGCGCTGGCCCAGCATGGACGCGCTGCTGACCGCGCTGGTCGAACAACCCGCCCGCGCGCGGCGCCGTCGCCTGTGGATCGCGACCGCGGTGGTGGGTGCGCCGCTGGCAGTCGCGGCCGCGATGTCGCTGCGACCGTCGGCGCGGTGCGAGCAGCTCGATCGCCTCACGGGCGTGTGGGAACCCGGCTCGCGCACCGCGGCGCCGGGCAGCCGCCGCGCGAAGCTGGACGCGGAGCTCGACGCGTACGCGCAGGCGTGGATCGATCACCAACGCGACGCCTGCGAAGCCACGTGGGTGCAGAAGCGCCAGAGCGTCGCGCAGCTGGACCTGCGCATGGCGTGTCTGTGGGACGCGCGCGCACGCCTGGCCGCGGCGATCGAGGTCGTGGGCGACGACGACGCGCCCGCGGCGTCGCTCGAGCTCGTCGCGAAGCTGCCGCCGCTCGATCGCTGCGACGACGTCGCGCAGCTCGAGGCGCGCGCGGGTCCTGCGATCGACCCGCAGCGCAGCGCAGCGATCGATGCGGTGCGGCAGGAGCTGGCCCGCGCCGGTGCGCACACGCAGCTGGGACACCACGACCGCGCCGAGCCCATCGCCGCGGCCGCACGCGAGCGCGCGCGCAGCCTGGGAGATCCGAGCCTGCAGGTCGAGGCCGCGGTCGCGCTCGGCAGCGTGCGTGCTCGGCTCGGACGATACGCCGAGGCCGAGGCCGACCTGGTCGAGGGCCTCGACGTCGCGCTCGCCAGCGGCGACCGCCTGCTCGAGCTCGATGCCACGACCGCGCTGGCGTTCCACCTGGTCAACGAGGCGGCGGCGCCCGAGCGCGCGTACTGGCCCGCCGTCATCGCGGCGGGCCTCGCCGAGTCGGACGAGGTCGACCCCGCGCGCGCGGCCGAGGCGTTCTCGGCCCAGGGCGCGATGCTGCGCGGTCAGGGGCGCTACGACGCGTCGGAGCGCGCCCACCGGCGGGCACTCGCGCTGCGCATCGCCGCGTTCGGCGAGGACGACTTCCGCACCGGCGCGGCGCGGACCAACCTCGGGCTGGTGCTCTACGATCGCGGCGACTTGCTCGGCGCGGTCGAACAGCACGCCGCCGCGCTCGAGGTGTGGCGACAGGGCCTGGGCGACGATCACCCGCGCGTCGCGGCCGCGCGCGGCAACCTCGGCAACGCCCTCGAGGGCGCCGGTCGCTACGAGGAGGCGGTGACCGAGCTGCGGGCCGCGCTCGAGCTGCGGCTGGCGCTCGTGGGTCCCGATCACGCCGACGTCGGCGTGTCGCGCAACGACCTCGGCATCGCGCTCACGTCCGCGCAGCAGTACGCGCTCGCCGAGCAGGAGATCGCCGAGGCGGTGCGGATCTGGACCAACTCGCACGGCGCGGAGTCCCGCCTGGTCGCGCTGGGCTACAACAACCTCGGACTCGCGCTCGAGGGCCAGCACCGCATCGAGGAGGCCGGCGCCGCGTTCCGCCGCTCGGCCGCGCTGGTCGAGCGCATCCTGGGCCCGCGTCATCCGCTGCTGCCGCGCATCCTCGCCAACGCAGCCCGCACCGCGCACGGCAGCGGCGACGACGAACAGGCCGAGTCGCTGTACCAGCGCGCGCTCGAGCTGCACCAGGCCGTGGTCGACGACGACGACGTGGCCGCGGCGCGGATGATGACGCAGCTGTGCGACGTGAGGGCCTCACGCGGTGCGATCGAGCGCGCACGTCCGATGTGCGATCGCGCGGCGGCGATCCTCTCCGCTGCCGGGACCGACGGCGAGGCGAAGGACCGTGCCGAGCTCGACGCGGTGCGAGCACGCCACGGCCTGGCCTCGGACGCAGCGACCAAGCAATGGGGAAGGGCGGCCCGCCCTTCCCCTCCGTCGGAGACGCGAGGCGTCTCATCCACGACTCAGATCAGAACTGGAAGTAGATGAACGCCGGACCCTCGCCGGCAGCGAACAGCGTCATCGCGCCGATCAGCGCGCCGTAGAACACCACCGACAGCGGCAGATCGCCGTCGATGCGATCGAGCAGGCGGTGGCGACGCTCGAGCCGTGCGAGCACGAGCAGCACCGCGACGCTGGCGAGGAACCACAGCTGCAGCCCGCTGGGCACGCCGGTGAAGACGCCGCGCGCGATGCCCCGGACCACCGCGCCGGCATCCGCCATCGTGGCCGCGCGGAAGAAGACCCAGCCCAGCACCGCGAGGTGGAACGTCAGCGCCCAGCCGAACGCGGCGGTGGCCCGTGGCCACTGCTCGCGCAGGCGATCGGCGGTGGGCGTGCGGCGCAGCAGCACGTCGAACAGCAACAGCGCGCCGTGGTACAGGCCCCAGATCACGAACGTCCACGCCGCGCCGTGCCACAGGCCCGACAGGAACATCGTCATCACCAGGTTGAACAGCACGCGCGGCTTGCTGCCGCGGTTGCCACCCAGCGGCAGGTACACGTAGTCGCGGATCCACGTCGACAGCGAGATGTGCCAGCGACGCCAGAAGTCGCTGATGTTGGTCACGAGGTAGGGCTGATCGAAGTTGCGCATCAGGTCGATGCCGAACAGCCGCGCCGAGCCCCGCGCGATCTCGGAGTAGGCGGTGAAGTCGAAGTAGATCTGCAGCGTGAACGCGTAGGTCGCGACCAGCAGGGTCCAGCCGTCGTACTGCGCCGGCGCGGCGTAGACCGGCTCGACCAGGTACGCGCACGGGTCCGCCAGCAGGACCTTCTTGGCCATGCCCCAGATGATCATGCGCGAGCCCACGACCAGGTTCTCGACGCGGAAGCGCGAGCGGATCGCGACCTCGAACTGCGTCAGCAGGTGACCCGCGCGCTCGATCGGTCCCGCGACCAGCTGCGGGAAGAACGTCACGAACAGGAACATCCGCGAGAACGAGCGTGTCGGCGTGATCTCGCGCCGATACACGTCGATGGTGTAGCTCATGGTCTGGAAGGTGTAGAAGCTGATGCCCGGCGGCAGCACCACCGACAGCCCCTGCCCGACCACGCCCTCGCCGAACACCGCGCGGATGTTGTCGAGGAAGAAGTTGGCGTACTTGAAGTAGCCCAGCAGGCCCAGGTTCGCGACCAGCGACAGCAGCAGGAACGCGCGGCGACGCCCGGGTCGCTGCGAGCCGTGGATGCCCAGCGAGGCGGTGTAGTCGATCACCGCCGAGAGCACGATGAGCCCCGTGAACGGGATGCTCCACGCGGCGTAGAACAGCAGGCTCGCGCCGATCAGCAGCCACAGGCGCGCGAGCGGACGCAGCGCGAAGAAGCCCAGCAGCGTGAGGCCCAGCAGCAGCAGGTACGACAGCGAGTTGAACTGCACGGCACGCGCTCAGTCCTCGTCGTCGACCTTCGCGTCGTCGTCGGCCTTCGCGTCGTCGCCGGCCTTGGCCTCGGGCTTCGCCGCGGCCTTGGCCTCGGGCGCCGCGTCGGGCTTGGCCTCGGCCTCCGCCTTGCCCTCGGGCGCGAGCGCAGGCCGCTTGCCGCCGCCACGCTTGCCGCCGCGACTGCCGACCTCGACCTGACGCTCGACCCGATCGATGCGCGCGCGCAGGTCCTCGAGCGGCTCGCCGTCCTTGGCCGCCGGGTCCGCGCGGACCTCCGACGCGAGCCGGCCCAGCGACACGTGCAGCGCACCGAGCCACACGAACGGCAGCAACGCCAGCACCGCGACCACGCCGAGCCTGGCGCGCGGCGAGGGCGGCACCGTGGGCACCGGCGCGGGTCGCTGCGCCTCGGGCAGCTCACCGACCTGCTCGCGCATGCGCTGCCACAACGCCGGCAGATCGTCGCCGACCATGACCGTGTCGCTGTCGCGATGCACGAGCACGAACTGCCCGGTCGCCGACTGGCTCAGCTCGAACATGACGACTCAGATCTCGCCGGCCTTGGCCTTGGCGATCCACTTCTCGATCTCTTCGCCCAGCACCTTCTCGACCTTGCCCTGGAACGGGCGGAAGAGAAACGGCATGTCACCCTCGATGCGGACCTCTTCGGTGGTGACGTGGATGTCCGCGGCGATGGTCTTGCCCAGCACGGTGAAGCCGAGGCTCGCCTCGTGCTCGCTCTTCCACGTCAGCGAGGGGTTGTGGTCCGCGAGCTTGACCCTGTAGGCCTCGTAGGCCTTCTCGACGACGGCGCGGGCGCGCGCGCGATCCGACAAACCGTGCTTGGCGACGTACTTCATGGCGGTGGCGGCGGACTATAGCAGCGGCGGGGGGCCTCGGCTATCGTCCGCCGCGCCATGGACATGCCCGCCCCCGGATCCCCCCACGCTGCCACCGGCCCCGCTTCGACGGGCGCAGGGATGGGCGCCGGCCGCTTCCGCGTGCTGTTCCTGCTGTTCTTCTTGTCCGGCATCAGCGGCCTCATCTACGAGTCGATCTGGTCGCGCTACATCAAGCAGATCGTCGGCAGCGCCGCGACCGCGCAGGTGCTCGTGCTCAGCCTGTTCATGGGCGGCATGTCGCTGGGCGCACTGCTGTCGGGACGCTTCGTGGCGCGCACGCGCTCGCCGGTGGTGGTCTACGGCATCATCGAGGGGCTCATCGGCGTCTACGCGCTGGCGTTCCCGCACCTGCACGAGCTGACCGCCCGCTTCGCCTACGACACGCTGTTCCCGGCGCTGGGCGGTGGCAGCTCGGTCGAGTTCGCGAAGTGGTCGCTCGCGGGTCTGCTGATCCTGCCGCCGTGCGTGATGCTGGGCACCACGTTCCCGCTGATGAGCGTGGGCATCTTGCGCCGCGACCTCGCGCGCTCGGGCGAGATCCTGAGCATGCTGTACTTCACCAACAGCCTCGGCGCGTCGCTGGGCGCGTTGTTCTCCGGCTTCGTGTTGGTGGCGAAGATCGGCCTGCCCGGCGCGCTCATGGTCGCGGCCGCGCTCAACCTGCTGATCATGCTGATCGCGATGCGCGACCGCGCGCCGACCAAGGCCATCGAGCAGCGCGCCGCCGGCGAGGAGGGCGTCGCGACCAACAAGAAGGTCACGCTGTACCTCGCGGTCGCCTTCGGCACCGGCCTGTCGTCGTTCATGTACGAGATCGGCTGGATCCGCCTGCTCTCGACGGTGCTGGGCGCCGCCACGCACTCGTTCGAGATCATGCTGTCGGTGTTCATCATGGGCCTGGCGCTGGGCGGGTTCTGGGTGCGCAAGCGCATGGATCGCTTCAAGCGCCCCGAGGTCGCGCTGGCGATCGTGCAGCTCATCATGGGCATCTCCGCGATCGCGACGCTGCCGGCGTATCGCCTGGGCGTGTACGCGATGGGCGGGCTGCTGTCGGAGCAGTGGATGGAGTTCGCCTCCGGTGGCGAGCGCACCGAGGGGCTGTGGCTGCAGTTCAACCTGCTCAAGTACCTGATCTGCGCGGTGATGATGCTGCCGGCGGCGTTCTGCGCCGGCATGACGCTGCCGCTGCTCACCCACGTGATGCTCAAGCGCGGCCAGCCCGAGGGCGTGGTCGGCAAGGTCTACGGCAGCAACACGCTGGGCGCGATCACGGGCGCCACGCTCGCGGGCCTGGTGTTCATGCCCATCATCGGCCTCAAGGGCGTGCTCGTGCTCGGCGCGCTGGTCGACATGATGCTGGGCCTGGTGCTCATCCGCGGAGAGATCGCGCTCGGGCGCGCGGCCGAGGGCCTGCCCAAGCTGCTGCGCAACGCCGCGATCGGCACGGTGCTCGCCGTCGGCGCGGGCCTGCTCGTGCGCGTCGATCCCACGGTGCTGACCTCGACGGTGTTCCGCAACGGCCGCATCCGTCTGCCCGAGGGCTACGAGGTGCTGTCGTACGTCGACGGTCGCACCGCCAGCGTCACGGTGGTCAAGACCGACATCAAGAGCGGCCACCACGTCATCTACACCAACGGCAAGCCCGACGCGTCCGTCGTGCTCGACCGCTGGCCGGCGGAGCGCGACAAGCTCGACGGCCCCGAGATCGCCGGTGACGAGCCCAACCAGTTCCTGGTCGGACTGATCCCGCTGATGACGCGACCGCACTCGGTGCACGGCGCGCTCATCGGCTTCGGCTCGGGCGTCACCTGCCACAGCCTGCTGGCGTCGCCGCACCTGCAGCGGCTCGACACCGTCGAGATCGAGCCCGAGATGGTCGCGGGCTCGCGCTACTTCAAGCCGGTGAACTGGCGCGCCTACGACGACCCGCGCAGCCACATCCACTTCGACGACGCCAAGGCCTACTTCGCGTGGGCCGGCGACAAGTACGACTTCATCATCTCCGAGCCGACCAACCCGTGGGTCTCGGGCGTGTCGAGCCTGTTCACGGTCGAGTTCTACCAGGAGGCCAAGCGCTACCTGAAGCCCGGCGCCGTGCTGGCGCAGTGGATCCAGGGCTACGAGTCGTCGAACTTCCTCATGACCAGCGTGCTCGCGGCGCTCGATCAGGAATTCGAGGACTACCTCATCGCGCGCATCGGCTCGTCGGACTGGGTCATCATCGCCTCGCCCGACGCCAAGATCGGTCAGCTCGATCCCGAGGTGCTGTCGTGGCCCGACGCCCAGGACGCGTTCGAGCTGCTGGGCATCCACGACATCGGTCAGATCGACGGGCTCATCACCGCCAACAAGCAGATGCTGCACCCGTTCTTGGTCGACAAGGTGCCCAACCGCGACAGCCACCCGCTGCTCGACACCGGCGCCGAGAAGGCCCGCTTCCTCAAGGACCGGGCCGAGTTCCTCCACCAGGTGCGCTGGACGCCGGCGCCGGTGCTCGAGGTGCTGGGCAACATCTCGCGCCGGCCGTACCCGCTGGGCGGCATCGGCGACTACCGCGACCCGCACATCCTGTTCGAGAACGAGCAGGCGGTGCTGCTGATGCGCCGCTACGAGGATCCCTCGGTGCGCGTGCCCAAGGAGCTCTCGGCCATGCTCATGACCGAGTGGCGCGAGGCCAACAACGACGTGCTGGTCACGGCGCAGCCGGACTGGGACACGTGGATCAAGGCGACCTACGCGGTGTACGAGGCCACGACCTCGCACATCGATCTGCGCGACATGCCGTGGTGGCGCGAGGTCCTGCGCATCGCCGCGCGCGAGGGCACGCCGGAGTCGGTGCGCGACGCGGTCGAGCTGCTCGACGCGCTGGTCAACGTGGACCAGGCCCGCATCTGGGCCGCGGTCGAGAAGACCGAGCGCTACGGCGACAGCTTCGCGATCCCCAACGGCGTGCGTGCCATCGCCGGCGTGATCGCGCTCGAGCTGCGCAAGGCCCCGGCGCAGGAGCGCCAGGCGTGGGCCAAGCGCGCGATGGGCTCGCTGACCAGCGACAACAACGACGAGGAGTACGCGTTCCGCGTGTTCCAGGCCTACGGCGCGCGCCCCTAGCAGCCCGGTCCGCGGCGCCGGCCCGCGCGTGCGCGGGCCTCAGGCGCTCTCTTCGAGCTCGGGCGGCTTGCGCCCGTTGCCCAGCTTCTCGAGCCAGCCGCCCATGTGCGTGATGGTCGAGGTCATGAGATCCGGCGACTCGGCCAGACGCTCGACCTCCTCGCGCAGGCGCACGCTGCCGCGGCGGATCCGCCCCGCGACGGTGCCCAGCGGCAGCTCGAGCGCATCGGCGATCTCGGGCGTGCTCAGGCCCTCGAAGTAGTACAGCTCCAGCGTCATCTGATCGGTGATCGGCAGCCGCCGCAGCGCGTGCAAGATGAGCTGTTGCTCGGCGTGCTTGGCGTAGTTGGTCGCGATGCCCGGACCGATCGCGGCGATCGAGACCTCGTCCGCATCGAGGTCGGCGCCGCGCTTGCGCCGGACGAACGCATACAGCACGAACCGCGCCGCGCCGAAGAGGTACGAGCGGAAGGTGCCGTCGTCCCGCAGGCGATCGCGCCCCTGCACGCACGCGAGCATCGTCTCTTGGATCAGATCCTCCACGCCGCGCTCGACCTTGTTGCGGAAGAACCGCAACAGCGCCGGATAGTGGCGGTCGAACAGCTTGCTCCCCGCGGCCTTGTCGCCCTTGCGCCACGCCTCGAGCAGGGCCCGGTCCTGTGCGTCGTCCTCGTCCATCGTGTCGATCCCGCGCATGATACGCCTTGCTGGCGGCCGGCCCCGAAGGCCCCGTCGGGGGCCGCACGATCGGCGACGCCAGCGATCGAGTGACGCGATCGCGCGCAGCGATCCGTGCGGCACTCGCGAGGCGCGGAGCCGGTGCGCGATCGCCCGCGCCGCGGCCTTCGTCGGCATCGAACGTAACCGCGAGCACGCGTCCGTCTCCGATCGAGCGTCTGCCTCCGCGGCCGCGGGCTCGATGAGCCGCGCATGGGCGACTCCGTGCAGCTCGGTGCACTTCCCGAGGCAACCCCGGCACACCCCGGCCGCGGGTGAGGCCTTGCGGCCTCGCATCTGCCATGACCATGCTCTGTGATGAGCTGGCGCACCTCGTCTCACCGACGGGGTGCGTACGACGAAGCGAGGGCGGGAACCCCAGGACCCCGCCCGACAACGGGCCTAGCAACGGTTCGAAAGAGAAGGCACCCCCCGCCATGCGTCACGACCGTTCTCGCTTCCTCGGTACCCCGATCGCCTTGCTCGTGCTGCTGGGCGTGGCCCCGGCCGCGCGCGCCGCCGGCGATCTCGCGAGCACACCCCGCGGCAGCTACGTCCGCATCGAGCGGCCGCCACAGCTGGCCGCACCGACCCCGGTCGCGAAGAGCGGCACGCCGCACATCCTGTTCCTGAACCGCTGTGCCGGTGGCGAGACCATCTATCCCGGCTACGACGACTCGACCACCAACCACTCGTCGATCCTCGGCGGCCAGGTCAACTTCCCCGAGTATCCCTACGGCGACGGCTCGTGGTCGGTGGTGATGGAGAAGTCGCGCGAGCTGTTCTCGCCGTTCAACATCCAGGTCACCGACGTCGATCCCTCGCCCGCACCGCACGACGAGGTCATCGTCTGCGGCAACGCGGAGCAGGCCGGCTTCGCCGGCGCCGGCGGGGTCGCGCCGTTCGACTGCAGCATCATCCCCAACCCCATCACGTACGTGTTCGCCGAGACCATGGGCAACCAGCCCGAGGCCATCGCGATCGTGATCGGGCAGGAGGCCGCGCACGCGTGGGGCCTCGACCACGAGTACCAGTGCAACGACCCGATGACGTACCTCAACTGGTGCGGCGACGTGGCGTACCAGCAGGGCGACTACTCGTGCGGTGAGTACGAGCCGCGCGCGTGCTCCTGCGGCGGCAACACGCAGAACTCCTACCAGCACATCCTCGACGCGTTCGGCCCGTCGACACCCGACACCGCGGCACCGCTGGCGACGATCACCAGCCCGCAAGACGGCGCGCAGTTCGACGCCGGCGCCGAGTTCATGATCGCGGTCGACGTCAGCGACGACGTGCAGGTCACCTCGGTCACGCTGTACGTCAACGGCGAGAGCCAGGGCGCCGACGATTCCGAGCCGTTCGGGCCGTGGCCGGCGCTCGACACCCCCGAGGGCAGCTACGAGCTGTACGTCGAAGCCACCGACTTCGCGGGCAACGTCGGCACCAGCGATGTCGTGACCGTGCACGTCGGGTTGGATCCCGGCGGTGACGGTGGCGGTGGCAGCGATGGCGGCGGCGGCGGTGACTCGGGTGGCGACGCGGGCGGAGGCGACGACGGCACCGACGGTGGCGGCGGCGACGGTGGCGGGGGCGACGGCGCGGGCCTGGGTGGCAACGACGCGCTGCCGCCGGGCTTCGGGGCCAACCGCAATCAGACCGCCGGCTGCGCGATCTCCGATCGCACCACGCCCGCGTGGCTGCTGCTGCCGATGATCGCGCTCGCGACGATTCGTCGGCGACGGCGGTGAACCGACGGCGACCGGCGTCATCTCGGTGGGCATGAAGTCCACCCGACGCCTCGCCGCCCCGTTGCTCCTCGCCCTCGCCGCCTGTGACAGCGCCGCCGATCCGCAGCCGGACCAGGCCCGCCAGTGGGTCGCCGACCAGCTCACGATCGTCGACGGTTGGTCGCCCGCCGAGCAGGCCGAGTACTTCGCGGAGGTGTCCGAGGAACTCGACGAGGTCCGTCGCGCGCTGCCGCAGCAGTCGATCGACCCGGCGCTCGACGCCGAGTTCGCCGCCGAGCTCGACCCCAGCGCGCTGGCGCCCGGCGGCGGCGTCACCTGCGATCTGAGCATGAGCGGCTGCGTCGACTGGAGCGCGTCGAGCGGCTGCCGCGAGATGCTGATCTGCTACGTGTGCACCGACGGGCGCTGGAACTGCCTCAGCGCGCCGATCCACTGATCACGTCGGCGGGCGGCTGGGCACGCGACGGGCGACCCACACGCCCAGCCCGAGCACGCCGGCGGTCGCGACGATCATCGCCGCGACGACCGGCGCGAGCGCGGCACCGAACATGAAGCCGAAGGTCGCGAGCACCGCGGGGAACTGCGGCGCGGAGGTCGACAGCAGCAGCGCATCGAGCTCGAGCTCGATGCGTTCGCGTTCGGTGCGGCGCTCGGGCGGCAGCTTGGCCAGGGCGCGCGCGACCATCCAGCGCTGCAGGCGGGCGCCCAGCGGCACCGCGAGCGCGCACAACGGCGGCGCGAGCCAGACCCACGGCGTGATCGATGGCCGCAGCCACATGCGCACGTCGTCGAACTCCGGCGGAAACATGATCCGGCGCAGCCCGGTCTCGACCGCGAGCGCCAGCGGCGTCGACAGAGCCACGATCGCGAGCACGCCGTAGACGCGCGCGCGACTCGGCGGTGGCTTCACCGCCGCGCCCCGGCCCGGCCTCGACCGAGCGTCACCGAGACACCGCCCAGCGCCTCGAAGCTGCTGGTGATGCCGGTGTGGATGCCGCGCTTGGCCGTGATCACGTCGCGGACGTCGAGCCGCAGCGCGACGTAGCGGTGCACGAACACCGCCATGCCCGCGCCGACGTGCAGCGCGGCATCGACGTCGCGGCCCAGCGCGCTGGACTTGCTCGAGACCCCGACCAGCCCCGCGCCCGCGAGCACGAACGGCGTGACGTTCGACAGCCCCAGCCGCGCGATCGCGTGACCGCGCACCGTGAACAGCGTCGCAGGCTTGTCGCCGATCGTGCGCGCCGGCATGAGCCCGCCCTCGAGCTCGAGCCCGAACACGCGCAGCGGGAACCAGCCCGCACGCAGGCCGAGATCGGCGGCGCCGCGGCGCAGCCGCGTCCAGCCCTGATCGGGTGCACCCGCGCGCGGGCGGAACAGCTCGAGGTTGCCCGAGGGCACCATCGCGCCGAGCCACAGACCCAGCTCCCACTGCCCCCGCACCGGCGTCCAACGCTCGATCCACCGCGTCGGCGGCGGCGGTTCGATCGCGGCTTCGGGCGTGATCGGAGGCGATTGCGGCGCGAGTGCGATCGTCCCCAGCTCGACCGCGCCGGTGCGCAGGCGCAGCGGCCCGGCGGCGGCGTCGGTGTCCGCGTGCACGACCAGACGCCAGCCGCCCGCGGCCTCGCGCTGCGGGGCTTCGACGCGGTAGCCCGCGGGTGCGACGGCCTCGAGTGCAGCGGGTGTGACCTCGCCGGCGGCGACGTCGATCACGACGCTGGCGGACGCGCCGCGCTCGATCGGCAGCGTCTCGATCGCGGCGCCGGCGGCCTGGATCGACCACGGCACCACCTCGAGCGCGAGCACGGCATCGAGTCCGTCTTCACCGCGGCAGTGCAGCAGCGCCGGGCCGGCCGCGCCCAGCGACAGCGCCTCGCTGGCGTCGCCGTCGGCGCTGCAGCGCGTGCCTGCGGGTGCGCGCAGCACCGTACCGGCGGCGACGCGCAACGGCGGCGGCGCGGTGCCGTCGTCCGCGACCGCCGGCAGCACCGCCTCGCTGCCATCGGGCAACACCAGCGCACCGCCGGTCACCGTGATCGCACGGGGCTCGGTCGGCGGGCTCTCGAACCCATCGGCGTCGATCGACGCGACCGAGAGGTAGTACGTGCCCGGTGGCAGACCGTAGAGCTCGACCCGCGTGGTCTCGCGCGGGGCCTCGGCATCGGTGACCACGTCGCGACCGTCGGGCTTGCGCGCGAGCTCGACGCGGTACTTCACGGCCTTGGGCTCCGCGACCCAGCTGGCGCTCACGGTCGCACCGCGACCCGAGATCGCGACGAAGCCGCCGGGCGTGTCGCTGGACCACGACGGCGGCGGCGGCAACGGCTGGGGTTTGCTCGGCGCGCGGCTGGGCTCGACCTTCGAGCCCATGCGCTCGGCCACCACGACCTTCTTGCGGCTGCGACCGCGGCCGCGCACGCTGGCCTTCGCGCCGCCGTGGTTGGCGACGCGCGAGGTGCCGGTGTCGTCGACCGTGACGAGCGTGCGCCCGCCCTGCAGCTGCGCCTCGGCGCTCGGCGTCTCGACCGCGAGCGCGGCCCCGCCGGACAGCTCGCCCAACCGCGATCGCAGCGCGCCGCGATCGAGCGTGGCGCGGGTGGTCGAGCGCCGCGCGGTGGTCGAGGTCGCGCCGTAGATGATGACCAGCGTGTTCTCGCGCAGCTCGAGCACCGAGGTGTCGCGGAACGTCAGCTCCGCCCATGCGCGCGCGAGCGTGTTCACGCGCCAGCCGCGGAAGAGGTCGAGCCCGATCTCCGCCGCCGACCACCGCTCCTCGCTCGCGGGCCGAGCCTCGACGCTGCGCCGCGCACCGGTGACCTCGGCGTCGGGGCCGGAGTCGCGTGCGGTCGCGACCCTGGGCAGCCGCAGCGTTCGCCCCGGCTCGAGGTGGTGCGGCGTCGGGCCCATGCCGGGGTTGTACTGGTGGATGATGTCGTAGCGTTTGCTGTCGCCGTAGAAGCGCTTCGAGATCGCCGCGCAGGTGTCCCCCTCGACGATGGTGTACTCGAAGGTCTCGACCGTGCCGGCCTCGGGCAGCGGTGCCGCCACGACCGCGAGCGGCCAGCCGAGCAGCGCCGCCGCGAGCGGCCAGGCGAACCATCGCCGCGTCACGATGCCGCCTCCCGACCCGCGCGGTCGTACAGGCGCCGGACCTTGCGCGCGAGATCGTCGGTGCGGATCGGCAGCACCACGACCTCGCGCACGCCCAGGCGCAACATCGCCGACAGCTGCTCGACGTCACCGGCCAGCGTCGTCGCGATCACGGGGATCTCGCTCGCGACCAGCTGCGCCAGGCGATCGGGCGTCTGTCCGATCGCGAGCACGACGTCGAGCAGGTGCGCTCGCGGATCGCCGGCCTCGTCCATCGGCAACGGCTCGATGCCGTTGCTCGCCAGCGACAGCGACTCCTCGTGCGTCATGCGTCCGAACACGCCCAGGCGCACGCCCGGCCGCGGCAGCTCGACCGCCAGCGGCAGCTCCTCGTCGGCGAGCGTCGACTGTGCCCGCGGCACCGACACCATCCGTGCGGCGCGACCCTGCAGCGGCAGCGCATCGCGCCCACGCAGGCGTTCGCCGCCCAGCGTGCGTCGGACCAGCTCGAGCTGCGCCAGCACCGTGGTCGCACTCGGGCGATCGGGCACGCGCTTGGCCATCATCGCGATCACGAGCTCGTCCAGCTCGCCGGGGATGCCGACCTCGGGCGCACGCTCACGCGGCCGCGTCGGCGCGACATACAGGTGTTGCGTGAGCACGTTGATCTGGCTTCCTCGGAACGGCGGCACCCCGGTCACGAACTCGTACAGCATGCAGCCGAACGCGTAGATGTCCGCGGCGGTGCCCACCTGCAGGCCCTGGGCCTGCTCGGGCGAGATGTACGCCGGCGTGCCCACCACCACGCCCTCGCGCGTGATGCGACCGAGATCGAGCCCGCCCTCGATGAACGCGAGGCCGAAGTCGACCACGCGCACGCGCATCGGCGGTTCGATGAACACGTTCTCGGGCTTGAGATCGCGGTGCACCAGACCCATGCGGTGGGCCTCGACCAGCAGGTCGGCGAGCTGACTCGCGATCTCCACCGCATCGGGCAGCGGCAGCGGCACGCCCTCGGGCATGAGGCTGCGCAGCACCGAGCCCGACAGCAGCTCCATCGCGATGAACACCAGGTTGCCGTCGACGCCGACGTCGTAGACGTCGACCGCGGCGGGGTGGCGCAGCGACGCGGCGACCTTGGCCTCGCGCATGAATCGCTCGACGCCCGAGGCCGCCTCGACCACACCGGGCAGCAGCAGCTTGAGCGCGACCTCGCGTCCGAGGTTGAGCTGCACCGCGCGGAAGACCCGGCCCATGCCGCCTTCGCCCAGCACGTCGACGATGCGGTAGCGCTCCGCGACGATCGCCCCGGGGACCAGCTTCTGGGCGTCGAGCGTCACGGGACCAGCTCGAAGAGTACCAGCGGCTCGGCACGGCCGGCGATCGGCCGCGGTCCCAGCTCGTTGAAGCGGAAGCGGGCACCGGCGCGCTCGCGGGTGGCCGCGGTGACGAGCACCTGCCCCGGCCGTGCAATGGCCTCCAGTCGCGCGGCCACGTTCACCACGTCGCCGATGGCGGTGTACTCCATGCGACGTTCGCTACCGATGTTGCCGACCACGGCCTCGCCGGAGTTGATGCCGATCGCGAGCTGGATCTGCACGCCGTACTGCTGTTGCCAGCCGACGTTGCCGGCCTCGAGCCACGACAGGATCTCCTCGGCCGCGGCGGCCGCCCGCGCGGCGTGATCGGCTTGCGGCGTGGGCGCGCCCCACAGCGCCATCACGCAATCGCCGACGAACTTGTCGATGGTGCCGCCGTGGCGGAACACGATCTCGGTCACGATGGTGAACAGCTCGTTGAGCAGCTGCACCACGCGCTCGGGCGGCAGCTTCTCGGTCAGCGGCGTGAACGCGACCACGTCGGCGAACATCACCGACAGCTCGAGTCGTTGCCCGCCCAGCGCCATGTCCTGCTCGCGCCGCACGACCTTCTCGACCAGCTCCGCGGGCAGGTAGCGCCCCAGATCCGAGCGGATGGCGTGCTCGCGTGCCAGCCGTTGCTCACCCACGCGCAGATCGTCGGCGGCGCGGACCATGGCCCGGGCCAGCAGGCCGACCTCGTCGTCGGTGCGGATGTCGATGCGGCTGTCGAACTCGCGGCGGGCGATCGCGCCGGCATAGGCCGAGAGCTGCTCGAGCGGTGAGGTCACGCGTCGCGCCAGCACCACGCTGGCTGCGATCGCGGCCAGCACCGCGCCGGCGATGGTCACCAGCACGATGTTGCGCATGCGCTCGACCGGCGCGTAGGCCAGCTCGCGGGGCGTCTGCGCCGCGACCACCCACGGGCGATCCTCGAGCGCGACCAGGGTCCCGACCATCGCGACGCCGCGGTCGTCGGTGAACTCGCTGGCCCGCGAGAAGCGCGACGGCAACGCGATGCGATCGAAGCCGTCGAGGATGCCGGTCGCGGGCAGCTGCGCCAGCGTGTCGACCAGCTCGCGGTCGGGGTGGGCGATGACGCGGCGGTTCGCGTCGACCACGAACAGACCGCCGGGTACGTCGGTGAAGTGGGTCTCGGCCAGGCCTTCGACCCGCGCCGCGATCGCGGTGGTCGCGAGCAGCGCGAGCGCGTAGCCGGTCACGCGCTCCTGGGCACGCAGCGGCACCACCACCGGCACGCGCGGGCCGCTGCTGCTGCGCTCGACCTCGCCGATCGCGAGGTTCTCCGCCGCGGCGCGCTCGCGCAGCGGCGCGTCGAGCCGTGCGGGCGTGGCCACGGCTTCGGCGGTGTGCTCGCGGATGGGCGTGATGGCCTCGCCCTTGGCGTCGTAGATCGCGACGACGTCGAGCACCTCGCTGCTCTCGACCAGGTGCACCGCGGTGTCGATGCGCGCGTCCTCGTCGACCGCAGCGTCGGTGAGCGTGCGGCCCAGCGCGTCGAGGTCGTCCTGCGCGTGGGTGAACTCGGCGGTGATGCCGTGGGCGACATCCTGCAGGATCGCGATCTGCAGCTCGCGCTGCGAGGTCTGCACCGTGTCCGAGGTCAGCGCCATCGCGCCGAGGCCGACGCCGACGATGCTCGCGATCAGCAAGCCGGCGGCGAAGATCATCAGCTTGAAGCTGAGCGGGAACCGCACCCGCGGCGCCGGCGGCAACGGCGGGTTCACGGCACCGAACCCATGGCGTCGACGATGGCGTGCCGCTGCGCGGCCGCGATGCCGACGCGGGCAGACTCGGGGCCCGCGAGCGCGGCGTCGATCGCGAGCACGCACGCGCGCAGGGCCTCGCGCACCGCGTCGCCGTGCTGCGGCAGCGCGGCCGCGAGCGTGGCCGCGGCGTGGGCATCGGCGAGCCGCGCCAGCGCGCCGGACTCGACCTCCGCCAGCAAGCGCAGCAGCTCGACCAGCGGATCACCGGCGCTGCGGCGGGCGCGGTCGAGCGCGGCGGCGTCGATCGCCACGGTGTGCTCGCGATCCGCGGAGCGCGACACGCCGGCACCCGCGCTCACGCGCGGCAGCGGCAGCTCGAACCAGAACGTCGAACCGTGGCCGAAGGTGCTGTCGACGCCGATGCGTCCGCCCGAGGCCTCGATCACGCGCTTGCAGATCACCAGACCCAGGCCCGAGCCGCCGCGCGCGCGACGATCGGAGGCGTCGAGCTGCGAGAACTTCTGGAACAGCCGCGGCAGGTCCTCGGGTGCGATGCCGGGGCCGCGGTCGACGATCTCGACCCGCGCGAAGCCGTCACGCCGCCGCGCCACCGCCTGCACCGCCGCACTCGCCGGCGAGAACTTGATCGCGTTCGACAGCAGGTTGGTCGCGACCTGCACCAGTCGGTCGCGGTCGCCGACGACCTCGAGCGGGTCGCCCTCGATCGCGGTCTGCAGCCGCACGCCGGCGTGCTCCGCCAGCCCGCCCATCTCGCGCACCGCCGCGACCACGACCTCGGCCAGCGACACCGGCTGGCGCTGCAGCTGCAGCAGCCCGGCCTCGATGCGATCGAGGTCGAGCATGTCGCTGACCAGCCGCACCAGCCGGTCGCTGTTGATGCGTGCGACCTTGACCAGCTCGAGCGCGCGCTCGGTCAGCGGGCCGGTGACGCCGCCCTCGAGCAGGCCCAGCGAGCCGCGGATCGACGTCAACGGCGTGCGCAGCTCGTGGCTGACGATGGAGAGGAACTCGTCTTTGAGCTGCTGCACGCGGATGCGCTCGCTGACGTCGGTGGCGACACCCACGGCACCCTCGATGGCGTCGTCGTGGCCCAGCAGCGGCGAGCAGCGGACCTCGTAGGCCAGCCGCCCGACGTGCACCGTGGTCACGCCGATGCGGCCCTCGAGCGCGCCGCGGACCAGCTCGAGCAACGCGGGCACGTGGGCGTAGCCCGACCACACCGTGGTGCCGATCTGATCCGGACCGACGAAGCCGCCCGCGCCGGCGCCCATGCCCTCGACCAGGGTGAACACGCCGCCGCGATCGAGCGAGAACAACACCAGCGGCGCGCCGGTGAGGATCGTGCGCAGCCGCGCCTGGCTGCGCTTGAACGCGGCCTCGGTCGCGCGCGGATGGGTGACGTCCTCGTGCACCACCACCGCGCCGCCGGCGACCTGTCGCGCGCTGCTCTGCCAGGTCGTGCGCGCACTGGCGTCACCCAGCGAGTACTCGCAGCGCCACGGCGGTGCGTCGGCGTCGGCGAGGATCCGCGCGAGCGCCTGCACGAAGCCGCCGCGATCGGCACCGGGGATCGCCGGCAGCGCCTCGCCATAGCGCGCGCCGACGTCGATGCGCGTCCACGGGTGCTGCGCCGCGGCCCATGCCGCGTTGCAGTGCACCAGGCGCCCCTCGCCGTCGAGGACGCCGACCAGATCGGGCAGCACGTCGAGGGCGCCGGCGAGCGCCAGGTTGCGATCGAAGTCGGACACGCGGCTGGGAGCTAGGATGCGGCCGTCGCCACGCTCAGATCAAGCGCACGCCGAGCAGGACCGAGGTGATGGTGTCGAGGTTGCGGACGCCCGGCAGCGGGCGGTTCTCGTAGCGCAGCGTGAAGGTCGAGCCCAGCGAGAAGCGGTCGGACAGCGCGACCGTCAGGGCGCTGACCCAGTTGATGCGGAAGCGCTGCGCGACGATGAAGCTCTGCAGGTACTCGAAGCCGGTGTCGAACGTGACGTACTTGCTGAGGTTGTTGGTGTAGCCGGCGAACAGACGCGCGGCGTGGTTGACCTTGGTCTTCGACGGGCGCACCCCGCCCATGGCCTCGGCGGCGTCGCGGGCGTCGCGGCTGCGGACGTCGAACTGGAAGTCGTAGCCGACTTCGAACCACAGCTTGTGCGTCGCCTCGGCCAGCGCGTACATCGCGATGCCGGGGTCGATGTTGAGGCGCAGGTCGAGGCCCTGGAACTTGTCGTAGCGCGCCGTCGACATCAAGAACGCCGAGAAGCGCTTGTGGAAGAACACGTCGTAGCGCACCTGCCCCTGCACGTTGCCGACGGTCTGCTTCACCTGGCCTTCGTCGACACCGTCGGTGGCCGGATCGTCGCGCACTGCCAGTGCGGCGCGACCGTAGTTGCCGGCGGCCGCGGCGGTGAACTGGTGGATCTTCCGACGCAGCAAGAACTTCGTCAGGCCCGTCACTGCGAGCGAGCGCGAGTTGCCGGTGTTGAAGATGCCACCGGCCGAGAGGTTGAACTGCGTGATGTCGGTCGACTCGGCCGGTGCAGCGGCCCCGGACGCGAACTGACCCGATCCACCGAGATCGGTGGAGCCGGTCGTCGTGGGGTCCTTCTTCACCGTGCCCTGCGGCACTTCGGCCTCGGAGGGGGCCGCGTCGAGTCGGGCAAGGCAGACCGCGAAGAGGGCGGCGGGCAGAGCGTTGAGCATGACAATGCGTACGCCGTCGCGAGCCGGTTCGCACGCGCACTCCCGCATCGGAGCGGGGTTGTTCGGGTGAGATTCAGCGCGAACGTGGCAGAAGCGGGCCACCGGCGGCGCGGCAAATTGCCCCGCCGGTTCGGGCGCACCGCGATGCGTTCGTAAGCCGTCCGCGATCCGTCGCGCAAGCCGGCGCAACGGTGGTATGAGTCATCGAGCACGAGCTGCGCCGGGTCGCCGGCGGGAGGATCGTTTGGACGCGCTGCAACGATGGTCGGGTCGCGTGTTGGTGGTCGACGACGATGCGGATCTCTGCGCCCTGTTGGTCGCCGGACTGGCGACGCAGGACTTCGCGGTGGACGCCCGCAACAGCGCGGAGGCGGGACTCGAGGCGATCGAGCACGGGTCCTACGACGTCGTGCTGGCGGACGTCAACCTGCCGGGCATGAGCGGGCTCGAGTTCTGCGCCAAGCTCGGCCGCGAGCGGCCCGATCTGACCGTGATCGTCATGACGGCCTTTGCGAGCATGCAATCGGCCATCGCGGCCATCCGCGCCGGCGCGTACGACTACATCGAGAAGCCGATCTCGGTCGAAGCCGTGGGCCTGCGCGTGGCGCGGATCGTCCGCGAGTGCCGCATCCGTGACGAGGCCGCCCGGCTGCGCGAGCTGGTCGCGCCGACCGCCGGCTTCGGCGCGCTGTCGGGCGTGAGCGCTGCGATGCGACGCACCTACGAGCTGCTCGCGCGCGCCGCCGAGACCGACGCACCGGTGCTCATCACCGGTGAGAGCGGCACGGGCAAGGAGCTGGCCGCGCGTGCGCTGCACGAGCACTCGGGCCGCCGCGCGCACCCGTTCGTGGTCGTCAGCTGCGCCGCGCTGCCCGAGGCCCAGCTCGACCGCGAGCTGTTCGGCCAAGGCGCGAGCGCCGATGGTGGCGAGCGTCCCGGCGCGTTCGTGCAGGCGCGAGGCGGCACGGTGCTGCTCGACGAGATCGGCGAGCTGCCGCTGGCGCTGCAGCTCAAGCTGCAGCGCGCGCTCGAGGACAAGCGCATCCGGCCGCTGCAGGGCGAGACCGACGTCGACATCGACGTGCGCATCATCGCCACGACCCACCGCGACCTCGACGCGCTGGTCGAAGAGCAGCGCTTCCGCGAGGACCTGTTCTTCCAGGTCAACGTCATCGGCGTGCAGCTGCCGGGGCTGCGCCACCGCGGCAACGACGTGCTGGTGTTGGCGCAGCAGTTCATCAGCCGCTTCGCTGCCGCCAACCGCAAGCCCGTGCGCGGCCTGTCCGCGGTCGCGGCGCAGCGTCTGTGCGACTACGACTGGCCCGGCAACGTCCGGGAGCTGCGCAACTGCATCGAGCGCGCGGTCGCGTTGGCCCGCGGCGAGGAGCTCGACGTGCTCGATCTCCCCGAGCGCGTGCGGGCCCACGAGAGCACCCACGTCGTCATCGCGGCGGACCCGTCGTCGCTGGTGCCGCTCGACGAGGTCGAGCGCCGCTACATCACCAAGGTGGTCGAGGCCGTCGGCGGCAACAAGACCATGGCCGCGCGCATCCTCGGGCTCGACCGCAAGACGCTGTACCGCAAGCTCGAACGCTACCGCGCCACGGGCGGGACATGAACGAGCCCGCGACCATCCGCAAGGTCATGCTGGTCGACGACGACGACGACGTTCGCCTCGTCGCCCAGATCGCGCTGCGCGACGTCGGCGGCTGGACCACGATTGCGCTGGCCAGCGGCCGCGCCGCGGTCGCGCTGGCGCCATCGGAGCGCCCCGACGTGATCCTGCTGGACGTGATGATGCCCGACCTCGACGGCCCGACCGCGCTGCGACAGCTGCGGCTCGACCCACGCTCGGCCGACATCCCGGTCGTGTTCATGACCGCGAAGGCGCGTCCCGACGACGGCGCGCGCGCGGGTGAGCTCGGCATCGCCGGCGTCATCGGCAAGCCGTTCGATCCGATGACGTTGCCCGACGAGGTGCGCGCGCTGGTCGGGCGCTGGCACGCGAGCACGGCCGCGCCGCGTCGCGCCGCCGCGGCCCAGCTCGAGGCCGTGGTCGCCGGCTTCGCCGCGCGCCTGCCCCTGCGCGTCGCGGAGCTCGAGGCC
>JAIBBS010000093.1 GCA_019694555.1 Nannocystaceae bacterium | reverse complement strand
CGCCGGCGCCGCCGAAGTCGAGCACGCTGATGTCGCTGAGCCTGACCGACCAGTCGTCGGAGTCGAGCTGGCCCGGCGCGGGATCGGGCGCGAAGCCACTGCCGTCGAAACCGCTGAGATCGATCTCCACCATGGGCGCGAGCGGGACGTCGGCCGACGCGCGCGTGGACACCAGGAGCAGCCCGACACCGCCGAGGATGGACAGCGCTCCGGACGATCGCGACGGAAGGACCACAGGACGCATGCGAAGAGGGTAAGCGGCGCCGACGCTCGAGACAACGGACGCGTCGCGGCACGACGGCCACGAGCTCTGCGATCGCGCCGCCGAGGTCGTGCGCGTCACTTCGCTTCCGTGGCGTAGACCCCGAGCAGACACATCTCGTCGCTGGTGCCCAGACCCGGGTACGTCGCGGACTGCTTGCTGGTGGTGTCCCACTCGCACGTGATCTCGACGTGATCACCGGGCGCGAGCACGATGGGCTGCTCGTACATGAACGCCTGCTGCCAGTTGAAGTCCCAGCGATCGACGTACAGGCCGCACTGCTCGGTGTCGTCCGCGGCGTGACGGAAGGTCACCTGCATGCGTCGGCCGAGGCTGTGCATGTGCGGCAGCAGCCCCAGCACCTCGACCTGTTCCCAGCCGCTGATGCGGCTGTCCCACTCGCGCAGCGGCGCTTCCCACTGCCACACCGTCGCGGACTCGCCCGGCGGCAGCGACACGCCGGTGCCGTTGAACAACGTCGCGAGGAAGCGATCGTCGAGCGCGTTGACGGCCTCGCGCTCGACCGTGTCGGCCATCGACAGCCGCAGCTCGGTCTGATCGCTGCCGCTGCCAGCGGCGAGGTTGTAGTGCATCTGCAAGACCAGCACGTAGCCGGGATCGATGCGGATGCCGGTGCCCGCGGGGAAGTTGAACGCGCCGCCACCGGGCGCCCACGTCACCGGCGTGCCCTCCACCAGCACGCCGTTGCCGGCCGCACCGAAGCAATCCCAGCCGGGCTGATCGGGGCTGGCGTCGTCGAGCGACTGCATCAAGGATCCGTTGGTGCCGCCCAGCGGCGCGGTCGCCTCGGGGTCGACGAGGAAACCGATCAGGTGGTGCGTGACCGCGGGATTGCCGGGCACGACCTCGAAGCCCACGAGGTAGCGCGCGGCGTCGACGACCTGCGGGTCGACCAGGAAGCACTGGTAGTCGTCCGCGGGTCCGGCGTCGTCGGCCACCGGCTCGTAACCCGCGGGACTCGACAGCGTGAGGATGTCGTCGCCCTGCAGCACCGCCGGCGTGGGCGGCTCCGGCCGCGGCGTCGCGGGGTCGCCCATCGGCGCGCCCGCGTCGGCCCACTGCGCGAGCCGATCGATCTCGTCGTCGGCGAGCCAGCGCGCGTTCGCGAAGGTGTTGCAGTCGCCGGTGTTGCTCGCGACAAACGGCGGCATCGTGCGCGCGGCCGTGCTCGCGGCGATCGACGGCGCCAGCGCTGCCGCGGTCTCGTAGTCGGTGAGATCGAACGGACCGATGCCACCGGCCTCGTGGCAGCCCTGGCAGTGCTGTGCGACCAGCGGCAGCACGTCCTCGTAGAACGTCGGCGCGTCGCTGGGCACCTCGGCGGTCGTGCTGCCCTCGCTGGTGGCTGCCGCGCTCGTGCTGCCGCCGTCGGCGGTGGTGCTCGCGTCGCCGTCGTCGCCGGTGCCCTCGGTCGCGGGACTCGACGGCGACGCGCACGCCGGCAGCAGGACGACGAGGACGAGCGGGAGGCTGGGGACGCGCACCGGCATGATCGCGGCACAGTGTGCCCGCGGTCCGCGCGGTCGTGGCACCACCGCGCCGTGAAAAGCATCACGGCGCGAGCGTGGGCCCGCCGATCAGAAGAACACCGACGCGCCGGCCCGCAGGCCCAGCACGATGCCGTCGCCGAGCTTGCCCCAGTCGGTGTCGTCGAGGTCGGGGTCCTCGAACGTGTCGCGGCCGTGGGGCGCGACGTAGTCGAAGTCGAGCCCGAGATCGACCGAGAAGAAGTCGACCGGGAACAGGTGGACGCCGCCGCCGACGCCGACGGTGGGGAAGAGGACGTGCGCGGTCCGACGCTCGCGGTTGCCGTCGTTGTCGACGTCCTCGTCGCCGACGTCGACGCCGCCGCCGAAGCCCACGCGGCCCTCCACGTACGGCCGCACCCAGCGACCGGGCAGGAACATCCAGTGGAAGTACGGCACGATCTGGCCCGCGACGACGGTCGCGCGACCGTCGTTGTCGCCGACGTCCGATCCGTCCACGAGCAGCGCCGCGCGGGCGCCGACGATGGCGCGGTGCTGCAAGAACACGTAGCCGAAGCCGATGCCGAACACGTTGCGCGGCATGAGCGGTCCGGGGTAGCCGCTGTCGATCGGACGCGGGCGACCGATGCCGAAGCCGACCGAGTTCACGCGGTCGCCCGGGTCGTTGAGGTTGCCGCCGTTGCGGTTGAAGTGCGAAAAATCGAAGATGTTGGTGTCGAAGTGCAGGCGGAAGCGCTTGCCGTCGGCGCCTCTGACCTTCGGCGCCGCACTCGCCGGCGCGCTCGCGCCCACGGCCATCGCCGCGCACAGAAGCCATGCGCCGCGCTGCACGAGCCGGCGCCACCGCGCGTCCCCCTTCGATCCCACTCGCGATGTTCGCGTCACGCCCCCGAGCGTGCCACGGCCCGACACCGCGACGAAAGCGGCCGACGGCCCCAGGCGCGCGCATCCTCGCGCGCGCCGAGCGTGATATCTTCGGTGCTGGGCTGCCGACGCGCCCGCAGGCCATGCCGTCCTCGACCCCGCGCCGTTCGCACGCACGCCACAGCGCGCTGGTCGTGGGCGCGCTCGCGTGGACCGCGTGCGGTAGTGACGAGCGCGACGAGCCGGCGGCGACGGTGACCTCGCTGACCGCGGGGCCCGGCACGGCCGGCGACGACACCACCACCAGCGCCGGCACCACCGCGGGCAGCGGGCCCAAGCTCGACGTCGGCGAGACCGAGGGCAACGCCTCCGACACCGCCGTCGATCTGTGCAAGGTGGTCGACGACATGGACGCGGTCGGCGATTGCGATGCCGAAGCGCCGCCCGACAGCTTCGAGCCCGAGATCCAGTGGACCTTCGGCGCGGGCGAGCAGAGCTGGGTCACGCCGCTGGTGGCGAACTTCACCGACGACAACGGCGACGGCGAGATCGATCTGTGCGACGTGCCCGACGTGGTGCTGGTGTCCTATCCGACCATCAGCTACGCGACGACCTGCAACGTGAACATCCTCGACGGTGAGAGCGGCACGCCGCACTTCACCATCGGCATCACCGAGTTCGTCTCCTGCACCGCGACGCCGGCGCTGGGCGACATCGACGGCGACGGCTTGCCCGAGCTGGTCGCGGTGTGGAACAACGGCGGCGTCTACCGGCTCAAGGCCTTCGAGCACGACGGCACGGTCAAGTGGACCAACACCACCGACGGCGGCAACGCGGACCAGTTCTACCGCGAGTCGGGTGCGATCGCGCTGCACGACCTCGATGCCGACGGCGACGTCGAGATCATCTTCAACCACGAGGTCTACGACCACGACGGCAAGCTGCTGTTCGAGTACCCCAACCCCGCGCCGGGTGAGCTCGAGGCCACCACCGCGGCCGACCTCGACGGCGACGGCCTGCTCGAGGTCATCACCGGCCACTCGGCGTGGCACGCCGACGGCTCGGTCTACTTCGAGAACTTCCCCACGATCCCGGCGCAGGCGATCCCGCAGGTCGGCAACCTCGACGATGATCCCGATCCCGAGATCTTCCTGACCTCGGGCACGGGCCTGTGGATGGTCGAGCACACCGGCGCGATCAAGTACGGCCCGGTCACGCCCACGGGCATCCCGGCCTCGGCCTACCTGGTGTGGCAGCGGCCGGGCACGATCCACGACTTCGACGGCGACGAGCGCTCCGACTGGGCCAGCTCGTCGCAATCCGCCTACGCGGTCTACCAGGGGCCCAACGCGAGCGACGTGTTGTGGCAGGTCGTCGTGGCCGATCTCTCGGGAGCGGCCGGCGGCACTGCGTTCGACTTCCTCGGCGACGGCGTCGCCGAGGCGATGTACGCCGACGAGCAGGCCTTCCGCATCTACGACGGCCTGACCGGCGCGACCGTGCTCGAGATCCCGCGCGGCAGTCCGACCATCAGCGAGTACCCCGTGGTCGCGGACATCGACAACGACGGCTCGGCCGAGATCCTGGTGGTCTCGACCAGCGGACAGCCGGCGCTGCAGGCCATCCGCGACAAGCAGGACCGGTGGATCCAGGCCCGCCGCATCTGGAATCAGCACGCGTACTACGTCACCAACGTGCGCGAGGACTCGACCATCCCGCAGGTGCAGGTGCCGAGCTGGAAGGCGTTCAACACCTTCCGCACCAACGCGCAGATCGAAGAGGGCGGCCTGTGTGATCCCGTGCCGCCGGGCTGACGCCGCGCCGCCGCGAGAAAAAACCACGCGCGCGTGAGCAGGCCGGCCGGGCTCGCGACACTTCGCGCCCGAGCCCGCTGCACGCGTCGTCCCGCGACGGCCCCACCCCAACACCCCCGCGCTCGCCACGTGCAGCGGCTCGCGTTCGCGTCCCGCGTCCCGCCCCCGGGCAGGCCGCGTCGATCACTCGTTGCCGGAGGACGATCATGCGGTCACGGATTCCCGTCGCGCTCGTGCTGAGCGCTTGCTGCATCGGTGCGTGCACCCACGACGCCGACGGACTCGGCGGCGTCAGCTTCGGCTCGGGCGCCTCGGGCGGACCCGGCGGTGACTCCGATGCCGCCAGCTCGAGCGCCGGCGACGACGACGATGACGGCGGTTCGACCGGCGTCAGCGCGAGCGCGAGCGCGGGTGACTCGGCGGCCGAGGGCGCCGCGAGCGAGGGCAGCGACGGCGGCCCGATCGACACCAGCGGTGGCGACGGCGGTCCACCCGACACCGGGGCCGAGACCGCCGCGGACGGCATCGGCGAGTGCTCGAACTTCACCGGCGTCGATCAGTTCCACGCGTGGATGAACACCGAGCGCTCGTCGTACGCGGGCGGGCTCGGTGGCGGCGGCCACGATCGCTACAAGGGCCTGCCGTGGCAGGGCGAGTACCACCAGAACTTCACCTTCGCGGTGCAGTTCGCGTGGGACGACGGGCTCGCCGCCCAGGCGCAGGCCGAGGCCGAGGCCATCGCCGCCGGCGGCTCGCCGACGGGCACGCAGAGCAACGGCAGCAACGGCCTGCCGTTCTGCCCGGCCAAGCCGCTGTGGATCGACGGGCTCAACACCGCGAGCTGGAAGATCACGCTGGGCGAGCGCGCCGAGGACTGGATGCCGCCGCCGGAACACCCCGACAGCTGTCCGCCACCGTTCGCGTTGTCGGTCGACAACCAACACGCGCGCATGGGCCTGCACTACCACGACTTCGGCGGCGACGGCCCTGCGATCGGGCGCGTCGGCATCGGCGCGGCCGCCGACGCCGACTGCCAGGTGTGGTGGGTGCTGCAGTTCGGACCGTGACGCGAAGCGAAGGAGCCACGATCATGCGACGCCAACGCCTGCGGCCGCTCGCGGCCTTCGTGCTGACCTCGTGCACGTTCGCCTCGCGGCAAAACGATCCGCCCGCCAGCGCGACGAGCCTGACCGGCGCCGTCGGCGAGAGCAGCGGTGGCGCCAGCGACGACGACGACGACGGCGAGGGCGACGACAGCGGCGCGGCCTCGGGCGGCCTCAAGCTCGACGTCGCCGCCGACACCGACTCGACGCCGTGCGCCGAGGGCGGCTGCGACGACGCGTGCGCGGTGCCACCGCACCAGGCCTGCGACGGCGACAGCGACGACCTGCTGCAGGCGATCGGGCTCGACTGTCCCGGTGAGCTCGCGATCGAAGGCACCGTCGAGGCCGCGGCGGTGGCCCAGGGCGTGCGCAGCGGCTTCGGCAGCACCTCGACGTGGGCGCCGCGCGAGGGCACGCGCATGGCCGTGCTCGGCACCGGCGTGGTCGCGGATCTCGATCTCGAGACCCCCAGCGGCGATCAGGCCATCGCACCCACGCACTGCAACGACGATGTGGGACCGCAGTGGGACAAGGGCCCGTCGTTGCCCGCACCGCTGCAGCCCAAGGACGTCGCTGGCGACTGCGCGAGCGCGCCGGCGCTGGTCGGCAGCGGCGACTGCAGCAACAGCATCCAGAAGCAGTACGAACAGGGTGTCTCCGCCAACGACTACGCGGAGCTGCGGTTGTCGGCACAGGTCCCCGCCGGCAGCACCTCGTTCAGCTACGACCTCGCGTTCTTCTCGGTCGAGTACCCGTTCTACTACTTCTCCGAGTTCAATGACATGTACGTGGGCTGGCTCGAGTCCGAGAGCTGGACCGGCAACATCTCGTTCGACGCCTTCGACAACCCCATCTCGCTCAACGCGTCGTTCCTCGACTACCGCGACGACGACGGCAGCGCGCCCGAGCTCGCCGGCACCTGCATGCGTGGACACGCCGGCACCAAGTGGCTGACCACGACCGCGCCGGTGGTACCCGGCGAGCAGGTCACGATCGTGTTCGCGATCTTCGATCTCAGCGACTCGATCCTCGACAGCTTCGTGTTCCTCGACAACTTCCAGTGGGGCTGCGAGGGCGGCGACCACCCCACGACCGAGCCGGTCGGGTGACGCCGCCGCGGCGTCACGGGCAGCGCGGCGCGGCGACACAGCCGCTGCGCGCGTCGATCCACGCGGTGATCGACGCGCGGTCGTCCGCGAGCGCATGTGGCAGGGCCGCGCGCGCGTCGGCCAGGGCCTGCGCCCGCTCGCCCGCGTCCCAGCGCAGCTGCGCGCCGACCCAGCGCAGCGGTGCCCAGTTGGCGTCGTCGCGATCGTCGGCGATCGCGGCCAGGCCCGCGACCACCGCCTGGTCGGCCTCGGTGCGCTCGCCCGCGGCGTGGGCGGCGTCGGCGACGTGCAGCCACGACTTGCCCAGCGTCGAGGGCGGCACGTCGGGCCAACCGCGGCGCAGCGCCAGCACGCGACGGTGATAGACCAACGCCTCGGCCGGACGGTCGAGCAGCTGCAGCGCGCGGCCGACGTTCTGCATCGTGATCGCGCTGTCGGGGTGGTCCTCGCCGCGACCGGCACGATCGATCGCCAGCGCGCGTTCGAACGCGGCCATGCCCTCGGCGGCGCGGTCGAGCTGCAGCAGCGTGTTGCCGTAGTTCACGTAGCTGTCGGCGAGCTGGGGATCGTCGGGTGGCAGCACCGCCTCGCGCTGCCGCAGCACCTGCGCCTGCAGCACGACCGCCTCGTCGAGGCGGCCCGCGGCGGCGAGGATGGCCCCGATGTTGTCGGCGGTGCCGAGCGTGACCGGATGCAGCTCGCCCAGCGCACGCACGCGCGCGTCGTGGGCCGCGCGGCACGAGTCGAGCGCGCGGTCGAAATCGCCGGTGCGGTAGTACAGCGCGCAGAGGTTGTTGAGCACGCTGGCGGCGTCGGGGTGATCGCGTCCGACCAGCGCGTCGTAGCTGGCCAGCGCGGCGTCGTACTGCGCCAGCGCCTCGTCGAAGCGCTGCTGCAGGCTGTAGGTGTTGGCGAGGCTGTTGCGCGCCGACGCGGCCGCGAGCCCGCCCATGCTCTGCTCGCTCAGCACGACCGCCTGCTCGAGCGCCGACGCGGCCTCGGCGTGGCGACCCAACCGCAGCAACACGACCCCGCGCACGTTGAGCAGCCGCGCCTGCAGCGAGGGATCCGACGGCGCGGTCGCGAGCGTGGCCTCGGCCAGATCGATGGTCGCGAGCGCGCGCTCGTCGTGGCGCAGGTGCTCGGCGAGCGCGAACGCGGACTCGATCCACGCGTCGGCGGCGAGGTTGGCGTCGTCGATGCGCCAGGCCTCGGCGACCGCATCGGCGAGATCGTCGAGGCCCGCGCCGGCCTGACCGGCCTTGCCGCGCGCGACGCCGAGCTCGATCGACAGCTCGGCCCGCAGGCCGCCGTCGACCGCCGCGGTCGCGGCCTGGCGCGCCGCGGCGGCGGTCTCGATCGCGGGGCGGTAGCGGCCGGCGAGCTGCAGCGCGTGCGCGCGCTCGAGCGCCTGCCGCAGCGACCGCTGGCGGTCGTCGAGCGGCAGGGCCACGCGCGCCCCACCCTGGCTCGCGGCGGCCTCGCAGTGTTCGACCGCGACCAGCGACAACGCCGAGGTCGGCGCGCGCGGGATCAGCTCGGCGTCGGGCTGCAGCAGCACCCGCACCAGCGCCTCGAGCTCGCCGCGACGTCGCTCGAGGCAGGCCATCTGCGCGTCGAGCAGCGCCGCCGGCACGCGGTCGTCGCGGCGCGCCTGGCACAGCGACTGTCGCTGCAGGTTCCAGCGCCCGGCGTAGCCGTCGAGCACGCGCCGCACCGACTCGGCCGCCGCCGCCGCGCTGGCGTGCTCGGTCTGCACGAAGCCCGCGGCCAGGGTCTGCGCGATGGCCGGAGTCCACACGCCGTCGATCTCGCTGCCGTCGTCGTGACAGCCGGACTCGACGCTCGACAGCCCGCGTCCGAGCGCCGCCGCGCCGACCACCAGCGCCACCAACGTCGCCAGTCCCAGCGCACGCAGGCCGCGGGAGGATCGGGCGTCGCGCAGGCGCTGGGCCAAGCCCGCGGCGTCTTCGTCGGCGCCCCCGCGCAGCCGCGCGGCGAAGCGGCGCGACAGCGTACGGCTGCCGCTGCGCGCAGGCACGCGGCCCATCAGCGCGACCAGGCGCTCGCGCAGCTGCACCACGTCGCGCAGGGCCTCGGGTGCGCGCGGGCCGAGTCCGTCGCGGTGGTGTCCGAAGCCGTCGAGCCGCACGCGCCCGTCGTCACCGACGAGGATGCCGCCGCGATCGAGTCCGCCGTGCCACACGCCGTGGGCGTGCACGACCGCGAGCGCGTCGGCCAGCTCGAAGCACCAGCGCTGCAGCTGCCGGGCGCTGACGTCGACCAGCGCGTCCTCGAGTGCACGCGTGCCGATCCACTCGCGCGCGACGAAGGCGTGGCGCGTCGCGGCATCGAGCTCGACCTCGCCGACGTCGTGCACCGCGACCACGCCGGGGTGACGCACCCGCGCCAACGCGCGCGCAGCCGCGAGGTGCTCGGCCCGCGCGTCGCCGGGCGGCTCGAGCTCGACCTGCACGCCGCGCTGCAGCGACGGGTCGAACGCGAGCCAGCGCGCGCTGCCGCGGCCGAGCGGACGCACCAGCACGTAGCGGCCCACGCGACCGCCGGGTCGCAGCGCGGCCGTGGCACTCACCGCTGCACCTGTGGCAGTGGCACCGCGAGCCCGGCCGCGGCCTGGCGCCTGCGCGCGGCCGCGGCCTGGTCCGCACCGGTGGCGAGCAACGCATCGGCGACCGACCACTGCACCGCCGCGGCCGCGGGGTGGGCCGGACCCAGGCGCGCCTGCACGATCGCGAGCGCACGCAGGCACTGCGCCAGGGCCTGCTCGTGCTCGCCGCGATCGCGGTGGATCGACGCCAGCAGCAGCGCGGCCTCGGCCAGCTCGAGATCGTCGGCCGGCAACACCTCGGCGCGACGCTGCTGCACGCGCACCGCGTGCTCGAGCGCCTCGTCGAGCCGCTGCGCCCGACGCAGCGCCTGTGCGTGCACCGCGTCGACGTCCGCGTGGGCCATCGCGTCGTCCCCTGCGCGTTCGATCGCGGCGTGGGCGACCCGCACCGTGCGCGTCAGCTCGCCCTCGTCGCCGCCGTGGTGCAGCAGCAGCCGCGCGCGCGCGACCCAGGCCTGTGCGACCACGCCCAGGCGACGGCGACGCTCGCCCTCGATCAGCGCGCGCTGCAGCGTCGCGTCGGCCTGCGGCGCCGCCTCGGCGTGGGCCTGCGCCAGCGCGGCCTCGGGCAGCATCGTCGCGCTCGCCTCGTGGCCCGGCGGCGGCGCGATCGACAGCGATGCGAGCACGCGCAGCGACGCCGCGGCGGCGGTGGCATCGTCCTGCGCCGACGCGAGCCGCCGGCGACAGGCCTGCGGATCGGGCAGCCGTGCAGCGGCGGCGGCCAGCGCCCGCGAGGCCCGCGGCGACGGCGAGGGCGCCGCGACGCGGGCCGCGAGCGCGACGACGTCGGCGTGCGCGGCCTGCAGGCACGCGTCGACCGCCGTGAAGCCCTCGCGCGATCGCTCGCCGCGTTCGAAGCTCGCGCGACAGGCCTGCTCGCGCGTCGCGCCCCAGCGCTGCTGCCAGGCCATCGCCGCGGTCGCAGCGTCGCGCCGCAGCGGATCGTCGCTGGCCTGCGACGACGCGAGCTCGCTCGCGAGCGCGGCCGCACGTCCGGCATCGTCGCGCTCGAGCTCGCGACACGGACGCGAACGCGACCATGATCCCAACGTCAGCGCCAACGCACCGGCGCCGAGGGTCGCGATCGCAGCGATGGCCACGCGGCGGCGTCGCGGCGCGGCGGCCAGCTCGTGCAGCAGCGCATGCATCGACGCGAAGCGCTCGCCGGGGTAGCGCCGCAGCCCCTTGCGCAGCAGCGCGCGCAGCCAGCCCGGCGCACGCCGGCCCGGCGGCACCGGTGCGAACTGCTCGCGCATCACCGCCGAGGCCAGGCGATCGACGGTGCTGCCGACGAACGGGCGCGTGCCGTAGACCGCCTCGTACAGCGCGACGCAGAACGAGAACTGATCCGAGCGCTCGTCGACGTCTCCACCCTCGAGCTGTTCGGGGGCCATGTACGCCGGCGTGCCGACGATCGCACCGGCGACGGTGACGTCGGCGTCGTCGAGCTGGGGCAGCGCCGCCATCGCGCGCGACACCGACGGGCGCGTCGGCGGGCCCACGCGCACCAGCCCGAAGTCGGTGACGAACACGCCACCGTTGCCGTCGATGAGCACGTTGTCGGGCTTGAAGTCGCGGTGGACCAGCCCGGCCTCGTGTGCGGCCGCGAGCCCGCGACCCGCCGCGGCGTAGGTCGCGAGGATCTCCGGCAGCGTGCGACCGGGGTGCCACCACGAGCGCAGCGTGCCGCCGTCGATGCGCTCGAACGCCACGAAGGCCTGCTCGTCGACCACGCCGACGTCGTGCACGCGCACGATGTTGGGATGCGACAGCCGGGCCATGGCCTGGGCCTCGCGCAGCAATCGCGCGCGCCCACCGGCGTGCTGCGGGCCACCGCCGGTCGCGAGCAGCTTGAGCGCGACGGTGCGATCGAGCTCGGGGTCGTAGGCGCGCACGACCACGCCCATCGCGCCGCGGCCGATGAGGGCGTCGACGACGTAGCGGCCCAGCACCGTGCCCGGCGGCGGGACGCCGGCGGGCGTGTCCTCGGGGGCGGCCACTGCCCCTCGGTTATCGCCGGGCGAGCCCGCCGACGGCAATCCGCGGCGGCCCGCACGTCCGCGCGAGATCGCCCGGTGGCCCCCGCACGATCGCGTGAGCAGGTCGCGGCCGGTCGCGGCACATGGGACCCTGGGGTGGGACGACGTGAACCGTAGCTCGACGGAACCGGGGGGACCCGAGCGGGCCCCCCGCGACAACCTCGTGGTGCTCTCGGCGCTCGACGGCCACGGCGAGCGCGGCGCCACCGATTTCCACCGCGCGTGGCGTGTGCTCGAGCAACGCAACGCCGCGTTGTCCGAGTTCGTGAACCTCGCCTTCGATCACTGCCACGCGATGGTCTACGCGATCGCCAACCGCATCACCGGCAGCCGCTGGGAAGCCGAGGACGTGACCCAGGCGGTGTTCGAGGCGCTGCTCGAGCAGCTGCCGAAGATCCGCGAGCACGCGCGCGTGCCCGGCTTCCTGCGCACGTGCGCCGTGCGCATCGCGCTGCGGCAGGTCAAGCGCAGTCGCTGGCGTCGCAACCGTGCCGAGCTGGCGTTCGCGTTCGACCCGCAGCAGTTCATCGGCGATCAGCCGGCGATGGCGGCGATGGTGCGGCAGCTGCTCGCGCGGCTCGAGCCCGAGGAGCGCGCGGCGCTGGTGCTCAAGTGCGTCGAGCTGCACTCGCACGAGGAGGTCGCCGAGCTCATGGGCGTGTCGGTCGCGACCGCGCGGCGTCGACTCGACTCGGCGCGACGCAAGCTCGGCGCCATGGTCGGCGAGACGCGCGTGGACGAGATCCTCGGCGGCGCGATGGCGGTCGCCGCGGGAGCGGAGGCATGAAGGACGTGCAGGAGCGCTCGCAGTCGATGGCGGCCTACGCCAACTCGCACGCGGAACCCGATCCCGAGACCTCGGCGCGGCTGCGCGAGCGGCTGCAGGGCGCGATGACGGCCCACGGCCATCGCCGCGGCCGCGCGCGCGCGTGGCTGCAGGGCGTGCTCGTGACCACGGCCGTGTTCGCAGCGCTGGCCGGCATCGCGTGGCGCGTGGGTTGGATCGGCGGCACGCCCGGCACCGAGCACCGCGGCGTGATCGCGACCGACGCGGACGCGCAGGAGCTGGTGCTCGGCGGCGCGCGCGTGCGACTGTCCGCGCACACGCTCGTGCGCGTGGGCGACTCCGGCGGTGGCGCGGAGCTCGAGCTGGTCGACGGCGAGGTCGAGCTGCCCGCGGCGTCGTCGTTGCCGGTCCGCACCGGTGCCTACGTCGTCGTGCCCGTCGGCGCGCGCTTCACCGTGCGCCGCACCCCCGCGGTGCCGCTGGTCACCGTGCACGAGGGCCACGTGGTGCTGCGCGGCCCCGATCTGCCCGACGACGGCGTGACGCTGGCCCCGCCGCTGCCGTGACGCGCGGCTCAGCCGCTGCCGCTGCTGCTGCTCGCGCCGCTGCTCGCGCCGCTGCTGCCCTCGTCGCCGTCGATCGGCACGCACGTGCGCGCGAGCCCGTCGCCGACGAGGTCGCCGTACAGCCGTCCCGACGGGCACTCGTCGTGGGCGTAGCTGCACCAGCCGTTGGGTTCACAGGTGCCCAGCGGCCGATCCTCGATCGCGCAGTCGGTGTCCTGCTCGCAGCGATACTCGAGCCGCCGGCACGCGAGCGCGGCCAGCAGCCCCAACAGCAAGCCGGTGCGTGCGCGGCTCATCCGCGGTTCGCACGCGGGCGCACCGACAGGTACTGCGACGGCCACCGCATCGCGGTGTAGCCCTGCTCTGCCGCGGCGTGCAGCGTGAAGTAGGGATCGGCGAGGTGCGGCCGCGCCAGCGCCACCAGATCCGCACGACCCGAGGCGATCAACGTGTTGACGTGATCCCAGTTCTGCACGTTGCCCACGGTCATCGTACGGATGCCGACCTCGTGGCGCACCAGATCGCTCCACGGCGCCTGGTACATGCGGCCGTAGACGGGCTTGGCCTCGGGCACGGTCTGGCCGGTCGAGACGTCGACGAGATCGCAGCCGTGCTGCGCGAGCGCGCGCGCGATCGCCAGCACGTCGTCGTCGCTGATGCCGCCGGGGGCCCAGTCGTTGGCCGAGATCCGCACCGACATCGGGCGCTCGGCCGGCCACGCCGCACGCACGGCATCGAACACCTCGAGCGGGAAGCGCATTCGATTGACGATGCTGCCGCCGTACTCGTCGTCGCGGCGGTTGGTCAGCGGCGACAAGAACGACGCCAGCAGGTAGCCGTGGGCCATGTGCACTTCGAGCAGATCGAAGCCGGCCGCGATGGCGCGGCCGGTCGCGGCGACGTAGTCGGCCACGACCGCGTCCATGTCGGCACGATCCATCGCCTTGGGCACCTGCGAACCCGGCAGGTATGGGATCGCGGACGCAGCCACGAGCGGCCAGCCGCCCTCGGGCAGCGGCACGTCGGAGCCCTCCCACAGCTTCTTGGTCGCGCCCTTGCGGCCGGCATGGCCCAGCTGCACGCCGATCTTCGACGCGCTGTGCTGGTGCACGAAGTCGGTCACGCGACGCCACGCGGGCACGTGCGCGTCGTCGTACAGGCCGGTGCAGCCCACCGAGATGCGCCCGTGCGCGCTGACGTCGGTCATCTCGGCCATGACCAGGCCCGCGCCACCGACGGCGCGGCTGCCCAGGTGGACCAGGTGCCAGTCGTCGGGCGTGCCGTCGGTCGCGCTGTACTGACACATCGACGACACCACCACGCGGTTGGGCAGCACCAGCTGACGCAGCTGCAGCGGCAGGAACATCGGCGGCGGCGGTGGGCTGGCCTCGACCCCGGCACCGCGCGCGACGAAGCCGTCGACCGCGGCGACGAAGCCGGCGTCGCGCAGCCGCAGGTTGTCGTGGGTGACGCGCTTGCTGCGGGTCATCATGCTCATGGTGAAGACCAGCGGCGCGTCGGCGCGTCGGCGATCGACGGTCTCGAACCATGCCTGGCTGGTCTCGGCGGTGCGCTGCAGCTTGGCCGCCTCGAGCCAGCGGGCCTGCTGGTAGGCCGCGAGCGCGTCGGGCACGTGGCTGTGCGTCCGCAACGCGTCGACCAGCGCGATCGCGTCCTCCATCGCGAGCTTGGTGCCCGAGCCGATGGAGAAGTGCGCGGTGTGGGCCGCGTCGCCGATGAGCACGACGTTGCCGTGGTGCCAGGTCGCGTTGCGCACGCGACGGAAGTTGATCCACTCGCTCTTGTTGCTCAGCAGGCGCCCGCCGTCGAGCTCGCGCGCGAACAGCCGCTCGCACCACGCGACGCTGTCGCCCGCGGTCATGCGATCGAGCCCGGCCGCGGCCCAGGTGCGCTCGTGGGTCTCGACGATGAAGGTGCTGTGCTTGGCGTCGAAGGGATAGGCGTGGACCTGCACGATGCCGTGCTCGGTCTTGGCGATGAAGAACTTGAACGCGTCGAAGACCTTGTCGGTGCCGAGCCAGATGAACTTGCACTTGCCCGGCACGATGTCGGGCTGGAAGTGCTCGGCCAGCTGCGTGCGCGTGCGGCTGTTGATGCCGTCGGCGGCGACCACCAGGTCGGCGTCGGGGAACGCCTCGGGGCCGGGGACCTCGTTCTCGAAGCGCAGCGTCACGCCGAGCTCGCGGCAGCGCTGCTGCAGGATCACCAGGAGGCGCTGGCGCGCGATGCCGGAGAAGCCGTGGCCACCCGAGCGCACGATCTCGCCGTCGACGTGGGTGTCGATGCGATCCCAGTGCACGAAGCCCTCGGTGATCCGCTCGTGCGTGGGCACGTCGGCCTGCAGGAAGTTGCCCAGGGTCTCGTCCGAGAACACGACGCCCCAGCCGAAGGTGTCGTCGGGCCGATTGCGCTCGACCACCACGATCTCGCTGCGGGGCACCGCCTTGCGCATGAGCAGCGAGAAGTAGAGTCCTCCGGGTCCACCACCGATGACCGCGATCTTCACGTGCGTCGTGCGCTCCTTCTCTTCGCGGGCGATGGTAGCGGCGACCGCGGCCGTGGGCGTCGCCGCGGCGCGTGACGCAACACTCGCGCACGCGCGGGCGGTGAGAACCTTCACGGCTCGGCGCGCCGCCGGTGTATGCTGCGCGGCGTGCCGGCCTCGGACACGCGTCTGCTCGCGGCAGTGGTGTGCTCGGGCTTCGCGGCGCTGGGCTACGAGATCGTGTGGACGCGGCTGTGCACGCCGATGCTGGGCAGCGAGACGCTCGGTGTGCTCGCGACGCTGGCGGGCTTCTTCGGCGGCATGGCCCTGGGCGCGGCGCTGCTGCACCGGCGCGCGGTGGCGGGCCCCGATCCGATCGCGCTGTTTCAGCGGCTCGAGCTCGGCGCAGCCGCATTCGCAGCGGTGAGTCCGTGGCTGCTGCACGCCCTGGGCTCGGCGATCCCGGCGTGGATCGGTCCGGGCGCGGGCGACGACGCCAGCGTCGGTGCGGTCGCGGTCGCCATCGCAATCGCCGCGGCATTGATGATCCCCGGCACGCTGTGCATGGGCGCGACGCTGGCCGCGGTGACCGAGGCTCGACGTCGACGCCACCGCGACGACGACGACGGCCGCGGCGTCGCGCGGCTGTACGCGGCCAACACCGCCGGCGCGGTGCTGGGCGCGCTGGTCACCGTGCACGCGATCGTCCCCGCGATGGGGCTGGGCTACGGCGCGCTCTTGCTGGCGATCGCGGGCGTGGTCGCAGCCGCGCTCGCGCGCAGCTACGGCCGCGCGGTGCCGGCGGTGGCGGGCGCCGGAGCCGGGGACGCGGCGCCGATCGACGCCTCGCGCGACCCCGACCCCGACGCGCGCGAGCCGTTGCCGCTGCACCTGCTGATCTTCGGCGCCGGCGTGGTCGGTGTCGGGCTCGAGGTCGCCGGCACGCTGGTGCTGTCGCAGGTGTTCGAGAACACCATCTACACCTTCGCGAACGTGCTCGCGGTGTTCCTCGCCGGCACCGCCGCAGGTGCGTGGGCATGGGGCGCCCGCGGTCCCACGCTCGCGCGGGGTCGGCCCGCGACCGCCGCGGCCGCGCTGCTGGTCGCGCTGGCGGTGTCGACCATCGTCGCCGCGGTCGCGTTGGCGCAGGCACCGGCGATCGTGGCGGCGCTGGTGCCCGCGGGCGCTGGCGTGGGCTCGCACCAGCTCGCGGAGCTGGCGTGCGCCGCGGTCGTGTTCGGCCCACCGACGCTGTTGATGGGCGCGCTGTTCAGCCACGCCATGGGCCTGGTCGCGCCGGGCGGACTCGGCCGCGCCTATGCGCTCAACACCGCCGGCAGCGCGCTCGCGCCGTTTCTGTTCGGGCTGTGGGCACCCGCGCAGCTGGGCTACCGCGACGGCTTCTACGCGGTCGCGTGGGGCTACCTCGCGGTCTTCGGCGTGTTCACGTGGTTCCGCCGCTTCCGCCCCACGGTGCAGATCGGCACCATCGTCGCGACCGTGGCCGCGACCGCGCTGGGGCCCCGCTCGCTGGTGCTCGTGGGCGCCGACGAGGGTTGGACCGTGCTGGCGCAGCACGAGAGCGCGATGGGGCTGGTCGTGGTCAGCGAGCAGGCTGCGACCGCGGGTGGACGCACGCCGCTGCGGCGGCTGCAGGTGGGCAAGAACTTCCGCATGGGCGGCGCCTTCTCGGTCGGCGAGCGCCGCATGGGCATGCTGCCGCTGGTGCTCGCTCCCGCAGCCGCGCGCGCGCTGTACCTGGGCGTCGGCACCGGCGCGACGCTGAGCGCGGTGCGACACGCGCCACAGCTGCGCGACATCGACGCGGTCGAGCTGGTGCCGGGCATCCTCGAGGAGCTGCCGCGCTTCGCTGCGATCAACGGCGACGTCGCCGAGGATCCGCGCGTGCGCCTGCACGCCGCCGACGCGCGCCGCTTCGTCGCCGCCAGCGACGATCGCTACGACCTGGTGGTCGCCGATCTGTTCCACCCCGGCATCGACGGCGCCGGCAGCCTCTACGCGCAGGAGCACTTCGAGCACATCGCGGCGCACCTCGACGATGGCGGGCTGTTCGTGCAGTGGCTGCCGCTGCACCAGCTCGACGCGCGCACGCTGCCGATCGTGGCCTGCACGTTCGCCGCGGTGTTCCCCGAGGCCCACGGCTTCCTGGGCATCTACAACGTGCAGACCAGCGCGCTGGCGTTGGTCGGACGCAAGGGCGGTGCACCGCTGCAGCTCGAGCTCGCGCCGCTCGAGCAGCGCCTGCGTGCGCCGATCTTCGGCGAGCTGCTGATGGACGACAGCCGCGATCTGTTCGCCGCGCACCTGCTCGATCCCGAAGGCGTCGCGACGCTGTGCGGCGACGCGCCGCGCAACACCGATCTGCGCCCGTGGGTCACGTTGCTGGCGCCGCAGGCGGCGTACCTGGGCGCGGGCACGCTCGCGCGCGACAACCTCACCACGCTGCTGGCGCTGCGGCGCCCGCTCGATCCCTCGCTGGTGATCGCACCGACGGATGTGCGCACGCGCTGGCTCGCCGAGGTCGAGGACTTCGCCCAGGCGCTCGCGGCCTACCTGCACGGCGAGATCGCGCGCATCGACGCCGGCGAGGGCGCGCCGCTGCCCGAGGCCGCCATCGCGGCCTACCTGCAGGCCTACGAGCACGCGCCCGACTTCAAGCCCGCGCGCGGGATGCTGGTCCAGGCCGCGCGCCGCAGCGGCGAGCTCGCCGAGCGGGTGCTGCCCGCGATGCTGGCGCGACGACCGGACAACCGCGCGCTGTGGGCCGCGTGGCTCGATCACCTGCGCCGCAGCGGCGACGCCGAGCGCTTCGAGCAGGCCCAGGCCGAGGCGCAGGCGCACCTGGGCGAGGGCAGCGCGCCCGAGCCGCCCGCGGCCAACCCCGGCGGCTAGCGCCGGTGAAACCCGGCAACACGAGCTCGACGCGCTCGGCCCCGCGGCGGCGTTGCTCGGAGCTCGAAATACGCCCGCGAGCCTACGCGCGCACGAGATCCCAGCAGGCCTGCTCGGCGACATCGCTGGCAGCGTCGTCGAGCACGAGTCGACCCTCGCGCGCGAAGCGGACCAGGCCGGTGAAGGCCCCGATCACCAGCGCCATGAGGATCTCCGGATCACCTTGGCGCAGGCGGCCCTCGCCCTGGGCGTGCCGCACCAGCGCGACCGCGAAGCCGTGCAGCCGCTCCTCGTGGGCGCGGCTGTCGGCGTCCAGGTACGGCGCGTGGTGGTGCAGCTCGACGAACGCGAAGCCCTGGGGATGCGCGCGCACGAAGCCGATCATCGCCGCCCACATCGCGTGGAACTGCTGCCGCGGCGCGGCCTGCTGCGTGCCCTGGGCGATGGCTGCGCCCATCAGCGACTTCCAGTTGCGGTACAGCTCGTTGACCAGCTGCTCCTTGCTCTCGAAGTAGCGATAGATCGTGCCCAGGCCCACGCCCGCGCGCTGGGCGATCTCCGGCACCGCGGTGCCGTGGAAGCCGCGCTCGACGAACAGCTCGAGCGCGGCGTCGAGGATCTCGCGCCGGCGGTCGGCCTTGCGCTCGGCGGCGCTGCGTGCAACGGCGCTCATGGACGTGTTCGATCTTGGTGGCGCCGCGCCAGCGCGTCAAGCCGAGCTGCGCGCGATCAGCCGCGCTCGACCAGGTAGACGCCCGCGAGGCACATCTCCGCGTCGGTGCCCAAGCCCGGCAACACCGGCTCGCTGCTGTCGGTGGTGTCCCACTCGCAGCGCACGTGCAGGCGATCCTCCATCGAAACCGGGATCGGCTGCTCGTAGTAGTAGGCCTGCTGCCAGTCGTAGTCCCACTGCGGGATGCGGGCGCCGCACGCCGGGCCCGCGGCGCGATCGAGATCGATCCACATGCGGCGGCCGCGTTGGTGCATGTGCGGCAGCACGCCCAGCAGCTCGGCCTCGACCACGTCGGCGCCCATGCCGAGGTTGGGGATGTCGCGCAGGCGCACCGACCACTCGAACGACGCGTCGGTGCGGCCCGGCGGCAGCTCGGCCGGCGTGCCCAGCAGCGTGGCGAGAAAGCCGTCCATCAGCGCCGCGTGGGCCTCGCGCTCGACCCCGTCCGCGAGCGCCAGCGTGATCGCGGTCTGATCGCTGCCGTCGTCGCCCGCGAGGTGGTAGTGCATCTGCACCACCAGCTTGTGGCCCGCGCGCAGGCGGATGCCGGTGCCCGCGGGGAAGTTGGTCGCGCCGGTGCCGGGCGCCCAGGTGATCGGCACGCCCTGCACCATCACGCCGTCGCCCGCGGCGTTGAAGCAGTCCCAGCCGGGCTCGGGGCTCTGTGCGTCGAGCTGCTCGAGCAGCGCGTCGTTGCGACCGCCCGCGAGCGAGGTCGCCGCGGGATCGACGTCGAACGCGAGCACGTGGTGCACGATGCGGTCGTTGCCGGGTTGCACGTCGAAGCCGACCAGGAACGCGTCCTGCTCGAAGCCGGGATCGAGCAGGAAGCACTGGTAGTCGTCCGCCGGTGCGGCCGCGACGTCCTCGTTGATCGGCTGGTAGTCCGCCGGGGTCTGCAGCGCGAGCTGGCGCTGGCCGCCGAGCACGCCGGGCTCGGGCGGCGCGGGCACGCCCAGCTGCGCGTCGCCGCGGGCGGTGCCCTGGTCGACCCACGCGACGATGGTGTCGAGCTCGTCGGGCGTCAGCCAGCGCGCGTCGAGGAACTCGTTGCAGCTGCCGTCGGCGGTGACGTTGAACGGCGGCATCGTGCGCGCGGCGACGGCGGTGCGGATCGAGCCGGCCCACATCGCCGCGGTGTCGTAGTCCTGCAGCGAGAACGGTGCGACGCCACCCTCGCGATGACAGCCGTTGCACGCGGCGGCGAAGATCGGCGCGACGTCCTCGTGGAAGAACACCGTCGCCGCCTCGCCGGTGGTGCTGCTGCCGCCGTCGTCGTCGGACCCCGCGGCGGTGGTGTCGGCGTCGTCGGCCGCGGGCTCGGAGGTGTCGGCGCAGGCGAAGGAAGCGAGGGCAGCGAGGCAGAGGCGGCGCATGGACGGTGTCCTTTTCGAATGAACGGTCATTCCCGCTTGGAGCGGAGGGACGGGCAGCGCCGCCCGACCCGGAAGGGTCGGTCGGACGGCGCGCCCGCTGGGGGGGACGACGAGGCGACGGGGGTCAGCCGGCGGCCGGCAGCGCGGCGCGACGGGGCATGCCGCTGGCGCGCCGCAGCATCGCGTCGCGCAGGCGCGTGGGCAGCCAGCGCAGCACGCCGATGGCCCAGCCGTGCGTGCGCGGCACGGCGATGCGCGCCGCGACCCGGCGGGCCGTGACCGCGTGCACGATCGCGTCGGCCACGGCCTCGGGCGCGATGGCCATGCGTTGGAGGCGGTCGCTGCGTGCGACCAGGGTCGCCATCGGCGCGGCGAAGCGCGACTGGGCCTCGACCGGGCGCTGCAGCGAGCGCTCGAGGAACGCGGTCCGCACGACCGACGGCTCGATCACGATCACGTCGATGCCCAGCGGTGCGAGCTCGAGCCGCAACGCGTCGCTGAGGGCCTCCAGCGCGAACTTGGTGGCATTGTAGGCGCCGTACATCGGCAACACCACGCGACCACCGAGGCTCGAGACGTTGATGATGCGGCCGCCGCCGCGCGCCGCCATCGCGGGCCACAGCGCCTGCGCCAGCCGCAGCGGCGCGAACACGTTGGTGTCGAACTGCCGCTGCACGGCGCCGGCGTCGATCTCCGCGGTGGCCGCGGCGATGCCGAAGCCGGCGTTGTTGACCAGCACGTCGACGCCGGCACCGTCGGTGAGGCGATCGATCGCATCCAGTGGCTGCTGCAGCGGCGCATCGAGATCGAACGCGAGCGGCTCGATGCGGCCGGGCGCCTGCTCGGCCAGGGCCTGCAGCGGCTCGCGACGACGACCGGCCGCGATCACGCGGTGGCCGGCATGCGCGAGCGCCAGCGCGGTCGCACGGCCAATGCCCGAGGAGGCTCCGGTCAGAAGGATCTGCTTCACGCGGAATGAATATTCATTTCCGTTTCAAGGGGCAACCGGAATCGAACCGACCGCATCCGTGACCCGACGCACGGGTCCGCGGGCCGGTCAGCCGATGGCCGTCGCCATCGTGACCAGCTCCTCGGCCGCGGTGGGATGGATCGCGAGCGTCGCGTCGAACTGGGCCTTGGTCGCGCCGCACTGCACCGCGACCGCGAAGCCCTGGATCATCTCCGGTGCATCGGCCCCGACCACGTGCACACCGAGCACGCGATCGGTGGTCGCGTCGACCACGAGCTTCATCATCGTGCGCTGCGGCAGACCGGCGAAGGCGGTGCGCATGGGTCGGAACACCGCGCGGAAGATCCGCACCGGCCCGCGCTCGCGGGCCTGCGCCTCGGTCAGTCCGACCACGCCGCACGGCGGCTGGCTGAACACCGCGGTCGCGACGTGCTCGTGGCCGACCACGCGCGGGCGACCACCGAACTCGCTGTCCGCGAACGCGCGACCGTCGGCGATCGCCATCGGCGTCAGGTGCGGGCGCGCGGTCACGTCGCCGATCGCGAACACCGACGGCACCACCGTGCGCGACGCGGCGTCGACCGGGATCCGACCGAGCGCGTCGACCTCGATGCCCAGCGCGGTCAGGCCGATGCCCTCGGTGTTGGGCACGCGCCCGGTCGCGCACAACACCGCCTCGGTCGCCAGGGTCGGGCCCTGCACCAGGCGCAGCTGCAGCCCCGCCTCGTCGCGCGTGATCGACTCGAGCTCGGCGTGCTCGACGATGTCGATGCCGCTGGCGACCAGCTCCTGCCGCAGGTGCGCGCGCACGTCGTCGTCGAAGCCGCGCAGCAGCCCCTGCCCCCGCACCAGCAGCGTGACCGCGGCGCCGGCGGCGTGCAGCAGGCTCGCGAACTCGACCGCGATGTAGCCCGCGCCGACCACGACCACGTGACCCGGAAGCGCCTCGAGCTCGAGCGCACCGTCGGAGCTGATCGCGTGCTCGATGCCGACGATGCCGGGCAGGTACGGCCGACCGCCGGTGGCGACGAGGATCCGTCGCGCACGAAATCGCCGCCCCTCGACCTCGACGGTGTGGGCATCGACGAGGCAGCCGCGCCCACGCACGAGCGTGACGTCGGCCTGCTCGAGCATGTGTTCGTAGGCCCGCTCGAGCCGCGCGAGCTCGGCACGCTTGGCGGCCATGAGCGCGGACCAGTCGAGCGTGCCCTCGACGTGCCAGCCATGGCCACGGGCGACCGCGAGCTGCTCGCGCACGGCCGACGCCATCACCAGCAGCTTCTTGGGCACGCAGCCACGCAGCACACAGGTGCCACCGACGGCCCGGTCCTCGCAGATGGCCACGCGCGCGCCGTGGCCCGCGGCGCGGCGACTGGCCGCGACGCCGCCCGAGCCCGCGCCCAGGGTGAACAGATCGAAGTCGAACGCCTCGCTCACGTGCTCGCCTCCCCATCGGCCGCGGACGCGGCCTGCTCGCGCGACAGCCCCATGCGCGCCGCGCGTTCGCGACGCAGCGCCGCGAACGGCCGCGACCACTGGGCCTCGCCATCGCACGACCACGCGATCACCGGCACCTCGCCCGCAGCCGCGAGCGCGCGGTGCAGCGCGAGCTCCTCGTCGGGCTCGCGCGAGAACGGAAACGGATTGCGCGCGGCGCCGCCCAGCGGCGGGTACTGGGCATCGTCGCCGCGGGCGACCAGCGCACACAGCTCCTCGCCGCGCTGGCGCAGCGCCGCGAGGAAGCCCGGATCGAAGGGGCCGGCGCCGCCGGGGCGTCCGGGCGCGCGCTGCTCGGGCGCGCGTGCGACCCACTTGGCCCAGTCGAAGCCGTAGAGGAAGTCGTGGGCGTAGCGGAACCCCAGCGCGCCGCCGCGGCTGAACTGTCGCTGCAGCGCGGTCGCGGCCTGCAGCAGGGCGCGCGCGGTCGCGACCGGCGCGGCCGCGCCCCGGGCGTGCCGCCACCAGCACGCGAGCGGCAGGTCGCAGTCCCACAGCAGGTTGTCGGGGAACGCCGAGGCGATGGCGTCGCGCCACGCGATCGCGAGCTCGGCGAACGTGGTGACGAGCTCGGCGGGTGCGGCGTCGTCGAACAGCGTCGCGCCGATCGCCTCGAGTCCGTGGGCGAGCGCGCGCTCGGGCGCGAGGCTGCGCAGCGGACCGTGCGAGGCGGCGAGTCGAACATCGGCATGCTGCAGCCGCGCCAGCGCGTCGGCCCGCGCGCTCATGCCAGCCCCAGCCACAGTCCCGCCAGCAGCGTCGCGCACAGCATCGCTGTGCCCCACCAGATCAGCCGGTGCAGCGCCTGCTTGTAGCGCGCGATGCCCTCGGGCTCCTCGACGTCGGCGGCGCGACTGCATCGCGCCAGCTCGCGCTGCAACCAGCTCATCAGCAGCACCGCCGGCGCGGTGGTCCACCACTGCGCCAGCTGCGGCGCGAGCTTGGACATCGCCGCCAACACCAGCATCGCGCCGACCACCAGGCCCTCGACCGCCACGCGTACGCGCGCACCACCGAACATCGTCGCGAAGGTGCGCTTGCCGCCGAGCCGATCGCTGGCCTCGTCGGCGAGCCCGCTGGCGAGCGCGCTCGCGAGGGCCAGCAGCGCGAATGCGGGCAACCACGCCAGCTCGGGCGGCGTCGCCTGGCCCGATTGCACGTACGCGTTCCACCACGGCAGCGCGAAGCCGACGCCGAGCAGCTCGAGCAGCTCACCGCCGCCGCGGTAGTTGAGCTGCACCGGCGGCAGCGTGTAGCAGGCCAGCAGCAACAGGCACAGCGCGCCGGTCACCGTCGCCCCCGGTCGCGCCGCGAGGGTCTCGGCCAGCACCGCGACGCCCAGCGCGAAGAACCCGGCGCCGGCGCCCAGCTGCCACACCGACTCGGGCGCGAGGATGCCGTCGGGGATGGTCTTGGGCGAGCACGACTCGGGGAACAGCCGCCGCTTGAGCCCGTCGACCTCGGCGTCGCCCCAGTCGTTGACCAGCACCACGAACGCGAGATGAAACAGCGTGAAGCCGAAACCCAGCGCCGCACCCAGCGGGTCGAAGCGACCGGCCGCGATGACGCCGATCACCTGTCCCAGCAGCGCCGCCACCAACAGCTTGGGCCAGCTCCGGGGCTTGAGCGCGTACAGGCAGCGAGCCCACGTGCGAGCGGAAGGCGCGTCCATCGACGGCGCGCATCTTAGCAGGCCACGACACGTCGACAGCCCCGCATCGGGCGTGGCACCGTAGCGCGCCCATGTCCGCCGTCCCCTCCGCGCCTCGCCCTCGGTCCCGCACACGGCCCCGCCCGGGCCGCGCCGGCATGTGCGCGGCGATCGTGCTCGGCGGCGCCGTCGCGCTGGCGCTGACGGCCTGCCGCAAGACACCCACCGTCGCGACGACGTCACCGCCGGCGGCTCGCGAACCCAACCGCGATCGCGCTGCGGCAGCGCCCGCGACACCGCAGGCGCCCAGCTTCGCGCTCCGCGGCGCGCGTGTGATGACGGCGACCGGCATCGTCTACGACCGCGCCGACGTGCTCGTCACCGGCGATCGCATCGTCGCGGTCGGGCCCGCGCTCGAGCTGCCCGAGGGCACCACCGTGATCGACGTCGCCGGCCGCACGGTGACGCCCGGCATCATCGACACGCACTCGCACATCGGGGTCTACGGCGCGCCAGGCTTCGGCGCGCACGCCGACGGCAACGAGATGACCTCGCCCAACACCGCGCACGTGCGCGCCGCCGACGCCTACTGGCCGCAGGATCCGCAGATCGATCGCGCCCGCGCCGGCGGCATCACCACGATGCAGATCCTGCCCGGCTCGGCCAACCTCTTCGGTGGCCGCGCGGTCACGGTCAAGACCTATCCCGGCGCGCGCGGCATCGACGAGGCGCGCATGGACGGCGCGCCCGCGGGTCTCAAGATGGCCTGCGGCGAGAACCCCAAGCGCACCTACGGCGACAAGGGCGGCCCGGCCACGCGCATGGGCAACGTCGCGGGCTATCGCGGCGCCTTCATCAAGGCGGTGGAGTACCAGCGCAGCTGGGACCGCTACCACGAGAAGATGGCGCAGCGCCGCAAGGCCGCGGCGGCCGGCGGCACGCCGCGCAAGGGCGACGACGATCGCAAGGGCGACGGCAAGCCCGACGATCCGCCCGATCCGCCGGCGCGCGACCTCGGGCTCGAGACGCTCGCGGGCGTGTTGCGCGGCGAGATCCTCGTGCACAACCACTGCTACCGCGCCGACGAGATGCTCGGCATGCTCGCGCTGGCCAAGGAGTTCGGCTTCACGATCCGCTCGTTCCACCACGCGGTCGAGGCCTACAAGATCGCGCCCGAGCTGGCCGCGGCCGGCACCGCCGCGAGCGTGTGGGCCGACTGGTGGGGCTTCAAGGCCGAGTCGTTCGACGGCGTGCGCGAGAACGCGGCGATGCTGTCGGCCGCCGGCGGCCGCCCCATCATCCACTCCGACAGCGGCATCGGCATCCAGCGTCTCAACCAAGAGGCGAGCAAGGCGATGTGGGCCGGACGCCGCGCGGGCCTCGACATCCCCGACGACGAGGCACTGCGCTGGATCACCACCAACCCGGCGTGGGCGCTGGGCATCGAGCAGACCGTGGGCACGCTCGAGCCCGGCAAGCAGGCCGACCTCGTGGTCTGGGACGGCGATCCGTTCAGCGTCTACACCAAGGCGCAGCAGGTCTACATCGAGGGCGCGCTGGTGTTCGATCGCAGCCGTGCGCAGCCGGCGGTCGGCACCGACTTCGAGCTGGGCTGGGACATCGCCGACGCGGTGCGCGGAGGTGGACGATGATCGCGCGCGCGCTCCGACGTGGACTGACGGCTGCGGTGCTGCTGCTGGCACCGGTGGGGCCCAGCGCGGCTGCGCCCGCGGCCAAGCCTGCCGCCGCGCGACCGGCCGCGGCCGCGCGCGGCTCCGATCCGCGGCCCCGCAGCGGCGCACGACCGCGTGGCGCCGCGCGGCTGGCCTTCGATCACGACGGACCGCCGATCGTGCTGGTCGGTGCCGAGCTGCGCAGCGACGGCCGCCGCATCACCGACGCGGTCATCGAGCTCCGCGGCACTCGCATCGCCGCGGTCGGTGGCCCCGAGCTCGCCGCGCGTGCACCGGCCGACGCGCGGCGCATCGATCTGCGCGGCGCGATCGTGACGCCGGGGCTGGTCGCGCTCGAGACCGCGATGGGCGCGGTCGAGATCGACGCCGAGGGTTCGACCCGCGACGACACGCGTGCGACGCCCGACCCGATCCGCGCGGCGTTCGACGCGTCGAGCGCGGTGCACGAGCACAGCACCCTGCTGCAGGTCGCCGCCATCGATGGCATCACCTCGGCCGCGATCACGCCGCAGGGCGGGCTGGTCTCGGGCAGCATCGCGTGGCTCGATCTCGCCGGCGCGCCGGGCCAGCGGGTCGCGCGCGGCGGCGTGGGCATGCGCGCGCACCTGGGCCAGGCCGTGGAGGGCTCGCGCGCGGCCACGCTGCAGCGCATCGCCGAGCTGTTCGACGACGTCCGCTTCTATCGCGACCACCGCGGCGCGTTCGATCGCAATCAGTCGCGCGATCTCGCCGCGCATCGGCTCGATCTCGAGGCGTTGGTGCCGGTGGTCGCGGGCACCATGCCGCTGGTGCTGTCGGCGCACGGCGAGGCCGACCTGCGCGCCGCGATCACGCTGGCGCAGGCCGGCGCGCGCGTGGTCGTGGTCGGCGGCACGCAGGCGTGGCGCATGGCCGACGCGCTCGCGCGGGCGCGCATCCCGGTGCTGCTGCAGCCCAGCTCGAACCTGCCGGGCGCGCTCGACCACCTGGGCGCGCGGCTCGACAACGCCGCGCTGCTCGCCGCCGCCGGCGTCGAGGTCGGCATCGCGGTCATGGGCGACGCGCACAACGCCCGCAACCTGACGCAGGAGGCCGGCATCGCGGTGAGCTACGGCCTCGATCCGGATCGCGCGCTGTCGGCCATCACCGCGGTGCCCGCCCGCGCGCTGGGCATGGACGCGCACTACGGCGCGGTCGCGCCGGGCAAGGTCGCCAACCTGGTGGTGTGGCGCGCCGATCCCTTCGAGCTGTCGAGCAAGCCCGAGGCGGTGTGGATCCGCGGCGAGTCGATCCCGCTGGTCTCGCGTCAGACCCAGCTGCGCGATCGCTACCTGCAGCGGCTGCGCGACACCCCGAAGGCGCGCAGGTGAGCCGCGCGCCGCTCGAGCCCGACCGCGCCACGCTCGAGGCCTGGCTCGCCGAGGTCGCGCGCGCCGGCTTCGACGCGCTCGAGGCCCTGCCCCACGCCCGCGCCGCGGGACCGCTGGGCGCCGAGGCGACCGCGATCGCCCAGGCGGTGCGGCTCGACTTCGCCGAGGCGCCGCACGACGGCGGCATCGCGTCGCTGGTCGCACGCGTGGTCGCAGCGAGCGAGGCCTCGCTCAACACCATCGGCCCCGGCTACCTCGCGTACGTGCCCGGCGGCGGGATCCCCAGCGCCGCGCTGGCCGATCTGCTCGCGTGCCTGCTCAACCGCTTCACCGGACTGACCGCGGCTGCGCCGGCGCTGTGCCGGCTCGAGGCCGACGTGCTGACGTGGCTCGCGGGCGAGTTCGGCCTGCCCGCCGGCGCCGGTGGACTGCTGACCTCGGGGGGCTCGCTCGCGAACCTCTCGGCGCTGGTCGCCGCGCGCCACGCCGTGCTGGGCGACGACGGCCGCCTGTCGGACGCGCGGCTGTACGTCTCGTCGCAGGCGCACGGCAGCGTCGAGAAGGCCGCGCGCATCGCCGGCATCCCCGCGGCCAACCTGTGCCGCGTGGCGACCGACGAGCGCCTGCGCATGGATCCGCAGGCGCTCGCCGACGCGATCGCGCGCGACCGTGCCGCGGGCCTGCGTCCGTTCGCGGTGGTCTCGTCCGCGGGCACCACCAACACCGGCGTGATCGATCCGCTGCCCGCGATCGCGACCGTCGCCGCGGCCGCAGGTCTGTGGCACCACGTCGACGCGGCGTACGGCGGCGCGTTCGTGCTGTGCGACGAGGGCCGCGCGCGGCTCGAGGGCATCGCGCGCGCGGACTCCATCGCGTTCGATCCCCACAAGGGGATGTTCCTGCCCTACGGCACCGGCTGCCTGCTGGTGCGCGACGCGGCACGGCTGCGCGCGGCCCACCAGCTCGACGCACCATACCTGCAGGACTTCGACCGCCTCGATCGTCGTGACGAGGTGCCCAGCCCCACCGAGCACGGCCCCGAGCTCAGCCGCGACTTCCGCGGCTTGCGACTGTGGCTGCCGTTGCTGTTGCACGGCGTCGGCGCGTTCCGTGCCGCGCTGTCGGAGAAGCTCGCGCTGGCGCAACGACTCCATGCCGCGTTGGCCGACGCTGCCGCCCGCGGCGTGCCCATCGAGCTGCTGGCGCCGCCCGAGCTGTCGATCGTCGCCTGGCGCGCCCGCCGGCGCGACGGCGAGGACCACGGCGCGTGGCAGGCCCGCAACGCCCAGTGGCTGGCGCGGATCGTCGCGCGCGGGCGCGTCCACCTGTCGAGCACCGTGGTGCCCGATGGCGACGGCACGCCCTGCTTCACCATGCGGGCCTGCGTCTTGAGCTTCCGCACCCATGCCGCGCACGTCGACGCGGCGGTCGAGGACATCGTGCAGACCGCAGGAACGTGACGGCTGCGCCCCAAGTGCGCTATAGCTTGGGGCGGCCCCCATGAAGTCGCGTCGCGATCCCCGAGCGCTCGAGCATGGTCCGGTGTTCTCGTGGCACCGCACCCAGGATGGTTGGATCTACACCTCGGGTCACGCCGCGGTCGACGTCGACGACCTGTCGATCAAGCCCGGTGACTTCCGCCACGAGTGCCGCCTGACGCTCGAGAACCTGCGCCGCACGCTCGAGCGCGCCGGCTCGAGCATGACCAAGGTCCTCAAGGTCACGGCGTACATCACCGACATGAACGACTTCCCGACGTTCAATCAGATCTACGCCGAGTTCTTCCCCGGCGAGACCCCACCGGCTCGGACCTGCGTCGAGGTGCGGCGGCTGCCGTACAACTTCAAGGTCGAGATCGAGGCAGTGGCGCACGTGTGAGGCCGACGCGCGCGAATCGATCTCGCGCGCTCGCGCTGGCGCTGACGGTCGTGGCCTGCGATCGCGGCGCGGCCTCGCAGCCGCCGGCGGCCGCGGCGACACCGGCGAGCACCGGCGACTTCCTGCAACGGCGCGCGCAGCATCCCACCGCGCTGCGCCATGACGGCCCTTCGACCGGCGCACAGCGGCTCGCGCCCGCGCCCGCCGGCGCGCAGGCGGTGCAGTACGAAAGCGGCTCGCTCACGCTCGCGGCCTGGCTCGCGCTGCCGCCGGGGCCCGGCCCGCACCCGGCGCTGGTGTACCTGCACGGCGGCTTCTCGCTCGCGCCGTCGGACTTCGAGGCCGTGCGCCGCTTCGTCGACGCGGGTTGGGTCGTGATGACGCCGGCGCTGCGCGGCGAGAACGGCAACCCCGGACGCTTCGAGCTGCTGTGGGGCGAGCTCGACGACGCGGTCGCGGCGATCCAGTGGTTGTCGCGGCGTGCGGAGGTCGACCCCGCGCGCATCGACGTCGTCGGGCACAGCGTCGGCGGTGGCCTCGCGGCGCTGGTGAGCCTGCGGCCCGATGCACCGGTACGCGGCACCGCCAGCATCGGCGGCCTGTACGAGCCCTCGACCTTCGGTCGCTGGGCCCGCAGCGACGGCAACGCCGCGCTGGTGCGCTTCGACGTCGACGACCGCGACGAGACGGAGCTGCGCGTGCTCGGGCCCCACGTCGCGACGATGGTCCATCCCCACGTCGCGTTCATCGGCCGCGACGACACGCCGTTTCTCGACAACGCCGCGCGCATCGAGGCCGCCGCGCGACAGGCCGGCGCGCCGCTGCGGGTCGTGCCGGTCGACGGCGATCACGAGCGCTCGCGCGACGCCGGCCTGGCCGCGTTGCTGCGCCGGCTGCAGGAGGCCGCGTGAAGGGAGCGCTGCGCCGCGGCCTGCTCGCACTGGCGCTCGTGGCCGCCGCCGGCTGCGGCCACGGTGCGCGTGCGAAGGCGCAGCTGGCCGCGCCGTACCACCCGCAGCAGACCCGCGGCGACACCCGCATCCTGCTGGTCGCCGGTGGCGACGACGTGGCCAACTTCGCCGAGGAGGTCGTGTCGCAGCGCAAGCTGTGGCGCGGCGCCGGCGTGCCGCGCGAGGCGATCGCGTGCTACTGGGCCAAGCCCCGCGGCCGCGCGTGGGCCAAGGATCGTCGGCAGTACGACAAGCTCGCGCGCGCGCTGGCGAGCTGCGGCCGCGCGAGCCCGGCGACCGTGCTCGACGATCTCGCGGCGCTGGCGGTGACGCCCCCGCGGCTGGTCTATCTGTACGTCACCGCGCACGGCGTGCCGGCGCTGTCGCAGGCGTCCGGGGCGTGGACGCTGCCGCCCGAGGAGCGCAGCTGGTTGGCCCAGCCCGCGCTCGCGCTCGACGGCGATCCCGGCCTGCGCGTGCAGGACACCGCAGCGCTGCTGCAGGCGCGCCGCGAGGGTCGTCCCGACGCGGCGCTGGTGCTCACGCCCGCGACGCTGCACGCCGCGCTGTCGCGGCTGCCCGAGGACACGCGCAAGATCGTGGTGCTGCAGGGCTGCTTCTCCGGCGGCTTCGTCGAAGGACCGCACTCGCTGGTCGGCGTGCCCAACACCACCGTGCTCACCGCTGCGGCCGCGGACCGGCCGAGCTTCGGCTGCGGCTCGGGCACGCGCACGACCTTCTGGGGCGGCGCGCTCGAGCGGGTGCTGGGCGATCACGTCGGTTTCGGCACCACGCCGGCGCAGCTGCCGTGGCACGCGATCTTCGAGCAGGTCGAGCGCCGCGTCACGCGACTCGAGCGCGCGCTGGGCCAGAAGCCCAGCCGGCCGCAGTATCGCAGCAGCGTGCGCTGAGGCGGCGTTCGATCACTCGAGGGGGATCCGCATGTGCGCCTCGAGGTGCACGTGATCGCCGTGATCGTGGGGGTCGTTGGCCGGCGTGAGCGGCGTGCGAAACAACTCCGAGTCGGCGAACACCGCCACCGCCTGGGCCAGTCGCGGCTCGCTGGCCCAGTCGCGCTCGACCTGCAGCACGCGGCCGTCGTCGAGGTGCAGCTCGAACACGTCGACGGCCAGACCGATCGCGTGGCGGCTGAGGATCTTGGTGCTGCGCCCGCGCTTGCGCACGGTGCGGTACTCGTGCAGCGTGCGAAAGCCCAGCGCGACCACGCCCTGCTCGACCAGACTCGGCGCGACCGCGTGCAGCGCCCGCGCGAGGTGGCAATCCATGGGGTAGCTGCCCTTGCCCCGCAGCGGCACCAGCGTGACGCCGCCGGCAGTCATCGGCGAGAGCAACACCGGCGTGGCGATCTTCGGCGTCGCGGGCCCGCGGCGCCACGACAGCTCGGCCTCGTCGAGCGCGCGGGTGCACTCGGCCCCGATCGCGCGCATCGCCGGCGATGGCGGCCACGTCCAGCCCACCGGCATGTTGGGTCGCTTCGGCGGCGCGGTCGCGGCCAGCAGCAACAGCAGCACGGACGACGGCGCCGGCACGGACGCCCAGGCTAGCACGATCGCTGCGGTTGCCGTCGGCGCCGCGCTCGTGTGCACTGATCGCGCGCACGCATGACCACCGTCGATGGCAGCGCCCTGCCCGACTCGCAGGCCCAGGACACGCTCGCCGGGCTGTTCGGTGACGACGCCGCGGGCCTGTCCGAGCAGGCCGCGGCGGCGCGCGTGCGCGCGGCGCTGCTGGGCGACGCGCCGCGTTCACCCCAGCTGACGCGCTACCGCTTGCGCCGCGTGCTCGGCGAGGGCGCGATGGGTCAGGTGTGGCTCGCCGACGATCCCGAGCTGTCGCGCGAGGTCGCGATCAAGCTGGTCAAGACCCCGGATGCAGCCCACGCCGAGGTGCTGCTGCGCCGGCTCGCGCGCGAGGCCAAGGCGATGGCGCGGCTGTCCCATCCCAACGTCGTGCAGATCTACGACGTCGGTCGCGAGTACGACGACGCGCGCAGAGCCCCGCGCTTGTTCATCGTGATGGAGCGCGTCGACGGCGAGACGCTGGCGCGGTGGATGCAGACGCCGCGACCGTGGCGAGCGACCGTGCGGGTGTTCGTGCAGGCCTGTGACGGGCTCGCGGCGGCGCACCGCGCGGGCCTGGTGCACCGCGACTTCAAGCCCGGCAACGTCTTCGTCGGTCGCGACGGTCGCGTGCGCGTGGGCGACTTCGGCCTCGCGCGCGCCGGCCCTGCCGCGCCCGCGCGCGCGGACGCCCTCGAGTCCCGCGACGCGCAGCTGCACGACACGCTCGCAGGCAGCCTCACACAGTCCGGCGCGGTGGTCGGTACGCCGCTGTACATGGCCCCGGAGCAGCACGCCGGCGCCGCAGTGACGGCGGCATCGGATCAGTACGCGCTGTGCGTGGCGCTGTACGAGGCGCTCGCCGGCACGCGCGTGTTCGCGGGCCGGCTCACCGAGGTGGTGGCGGCCAAGCACGCACGCGCGCTGCCGACCGCGAGACGGCTGGCGGACGTGCCCGAGCCGCTGCTGGCCGCGGTGCGTCGCGGCCTCTCGCCCGACCCGCGTGATCGTTTCCCCAGCATCGATGCCTTGGCCGACGAGCTGCGCGCGTCGCTGCGCCGTCGCGGGCGCCGCCGCGGACAGCTGCTCGCAGGCGCCGCCGCCACGGCCGCGCTGCTGTGGGCGCTCGCGCCGCGGCGCGAGACCTGCGAGC
>JAIBBS010000092.1 GCA_019694555.1 Nannocystaceae bacterium | reverse complement strand
GATCACGATCGTCGCACGCCGCCGCATGCCCGCCTCCGCACGGCACGCCGCATCCGTGCGTGTCCGTGCGATCGAGCGTGGGCCGTCGCGCGCGCGGCGTCAAGCCGCGCGCGCGATCACAGCGCGACCAGCCGCGTGCGCACGCTGGTGTCGAGTGCTGCGACCGCGCGGCAGAGCTCGTCCGCGGCCGAGTCCGCCGGCGCCAGCGGCATGTCGACGAAGAGCAGGCCGACGTCTTCGAGGGTCGCGAGGGCCTGGCCGGCGATGTTGACGTTGCTCTCCGCGATCACGCGGTTGATGCGGGACAGCACGCCGGGGACGTTGCGGTGGATGTTGATGAGACGGCAGGCCGGCTTGCCGCGCAGGCTCGGCGGCGGCGGCATGTCGAGCTGCGGCAGGTTCACGCAGCCGACGGTGCGGCCGAGCTCGAGGTAGCGGCCGACCGCGCCGGCGACCTCGAGACCGATGTTGGCCTGGGCCTCGAGCGTGGAGCCGCCGATGTGCGGCGTGAGGATGACGTTGTCGAGTCCCTGCAGCGCGCACTCGAAGCGATCGGACTCGCTGGCGGGCTCCTGCGGGTACACGTCGAGCGCGGCGCCGGCGAGGTGGCCCGCGTCGAGCGACTGCCGTAGCGCGTCGAGATCGACCACGCGACCGCGGCTGGCGTTGACCAGGTACGAGTCCGACTTCATCGCCGCGAGCTCGGTCTTGCCGATCATGCCGCGGGTGAACTCGGTGTCGGGCACGTGCAGCGACACGAAGTCGCTGCGCGACAGCACGTCGTGCAGGCTCGCGGCCTGGCGCGCGTTGCCCAGCGACAGCTTCGCCACGATGTCGTGGAAGATCACCTGCATGCCGAAGGCCTCGGCCAGCACCGACAGCTGGCTGCCGATGTGGCCGTAGCCGATGATGCCGAGGGTCTTGCCGCGGATCTCCCGCGAGCCCTGGGCGTTCTTGGCCCACTTGCCCTGGTGCGCGGCGTTGCTGCGCGCCACGATCTGCCGCGACAGCGTGACCAGCTCGGCCATGACCAGCTCGGCGACCGAGCGCGTGCTCGAGAACGGCGCGTTGAACACCGCGACACCGCAGGCGCGTGCACACGCGAGATCGATCTGATCGGTGCCGATGCAGAACGCACCGATCGCGACCAGCCGCGGCGTGGCCTCGATGACCGCGCGCGTCACCTGGGTCTTGCTGCGGATGCCCACGACCAGCGGCCCGGTGCCCGGCACCGCCGCGAGCGCGGCGATCAGCTCCGACTCGGTCAGCCCCTTGTCGATGCGGTGGGCGGCGACGCCGTGACGCGCGAGCTCGTCGTCGGCGGAGGCGTGGACTTTCTCGAGCAGGACGGCGTCGGCGCGGAGCACGGGCGGACTATGGCCGATGCGCGCGTCCGCTTCAACGGCGTGCGCGCGCAAACGAGGCGGGCGCCCGCGTCAGCGCGCGCGCGGTTCGTGCTTGGCCTTGGCGCGCGCGACCACCGTCGCACTGCTGCTGCTGCCGCCGCGATCGAGCTCGAGCCGCACGCTCTGGCCGCTGCGGATCGCCGCGGGCGAGAGCAGCGGCACGGCCGTGCGCGCGCCCTGCGACGCGACCTGCTGGCCGTCGATCGCGACGATCTCGTCGCCGGGTTCGACGCCGGCGCGCTCGGCCGGGCCGCCCTGCTCGACCGCGAGCACCCACAGGCGCTCGCCGTCGTCGGGCGGCGGCGTGCCGTCGTCCTCGGACCCGGCCGCGCGCGGGCGCTTCGCCCAGGTCGCGACGTGCGTGGTCATCCCGAGCGTGCCGCGCTCGTCGGGCGGGACCTTGCCGGTCACCAGCATCGTGATGGTGCCCAGATCCGCGGTCGCACCGCCGTCGACGTCGTAGCGCGCCTCGACCCGCGCACCGTCGATCGCATCGCGATCGAAGAACACGACCGTGCCCTCACCCGGCGGCACCTCGTCGATCTCGAAGCGACCGCGATCGTCGGTCTTGGGTCCGCCACCGGTGAACAGCGACATCATCGTCGTGGCCGAGACATTGTTGCCGTTGCCCTGGGCCATGATGCCCAGGCCCGCGACCGCGTTGCCGGTGCCGTCGACGACGATGCCGCGCAGCTTGCCCCACGCCTCGATCTCGAGCACGACCTCGGCGGTGCGGCCCTGCTCGAGCTCGACCTCGACCTCGGCGGTGCCCTGCTTGGTCTGCGCGGTGACGGTGTAGTGCCCGGGATCGAGCCGCTCGAAGCGGAACGCGGCCTTGGCATCGCGCACGGCCTTGCTGCGCGGCGTGGGCCCCTCGATCGCGACCGTGATGCCCTCGAGCGCCTTGCCGCCGAATTCGACGCGGCCCGCGAGCACGCCGAGGCTCTCGAGCTTCAGCTCGGTGTTGCTGCCCAGCGCGAGGCCGGTCTTCTTCACCCGGGCACCGCCGCGCTCGCCCTCGGCGACCAGGGTGTACGTGCCCGAGCGCAACCGCGGCACCGTGAACGCGCCGTGCTCGTCGGTGAGCACCGGCGACTCCTTGCCGAAGAACCGCGACAGATCGACCTCGTCGTCGTCGGGGAGCTCGGCGCGGCGCTGCTCCGGCTCGCCCAGCGCACGGCGCGAGAACGGGTTGGTGCCCTCGCGGTACGCGGTGACCCACGCGTCGGCGACGGGCTGGCCCTGCTCGTCGACCACGCGGCCGCGCAACGAGCCGTCGCGCGCCTCGACGCGCAGCTCGTGGCCCTCGACACCGCGCTCGGGGATCTCGAGCTCGATCGGTGCGTCCGGGTGGGCGGGATCGGCCGGCTCGGCCCACGCGAGCGCAGTGGATCGATCCTTGACCGCGATGCTGTAGCGCCCCGGCTGCAGCCCACGCACCACGTAGCTGCCGTCCTCGGCGGTCGCGGCCTCGTGCTCGCCGGTCCGCGTCGAACCGTTGAAGGCGATCGAGAAGCCGCCAGACCTGCTCGCCTGCTCGGGTGAGCGCGCGAACACGGTGACGCCGGCGGCGGGCTTGCCCGCGGCGTCGACGACCTTGCCCGAGAGGCTGGCGCGCGGCGCCAGCGACACGACCACGTCGTCGAGGTCCTGCGCGCCGACCTCGATCGGCACCACGCCCTCGCTGCCGTCGTCCGCGGTCGCGACCAGCTCGAGCTTGCCTCCGGCGACCGGCGAGAGCGTGAAGCTGCCGTCCTCCGACGTGCGCGTGCGCAGCAGCGCGTTGCCGATCGAGGTCAGGATCGCGGACAGGCCCATCGACTCGCCATCGATGCGCACCGACACGGTCGCGGGCTTGGGTGGCTGCACGCGGCCGCGCACGCTGACGCCGGGGTCCATCACGACCAGCACGTCGGTGACGTCGGCGTCGCTGACGATCGCGCTGGTGCCGGTCAGGTTCGGCAGCGCCTCCTCGCCGATGGCGCCGACCATGTAGTTGCCCGGCTGCACGCCGACGATCTCGAAGTAGCCGTCTTGTGCGCTGGGGGCCGAGGCCACGAACAGCGCGGTGGGCTGCAGCGAGAACGCGCCCACCAACACGCCCTCGAGCGCTTGATCGTCGTTGCCGCCGCGGCGCACGACGAAGCCGGCGATGGTGTACGCGCGATCGACCCAGATCTCGACGCCGGTGACCTGCTCGGCCACCCCGAGCGCGACCTCGACCGGCTCCGCGGTGGCGTGCTTGGGCGCGGTCGCGACCAGGCCGTGCACACCCGACGCGAGCCCGCGCAGCTCGAAGTTGCCGCCGTCGTCGGTGACCACGCGCGCGCCGAGGCCGAACGCGAAACCACCGCCGCCGGACGCATCGTCGTTCGCGACCACGAAGGCGCCCGCCACCGGCGCGCCGTCGGGCAGCGCACGCACGACGCCGCTGATGCTGGCGCCCGGGGTGAGCACGAACTCGACCGTACGCGGCCCCGCGACCACCACCTGCTTGCTGTCTGCGACGTAGTCGGGGTGGCTCGCGCCGAGGCTGAACGTACCCGTGGGCACGGTCGCGACGAAGTGCCCCTCCTCGTCGGTGACGATCGGCGCGGGTGCGCGGCCGAAGTCGATCACGTTGCCCTCGTCGGTGCGCATGATCTGGATCATCGCGTCCTCGATCGGTCCGCCGCCGACATCGGAGACGGTGCCGCGGAGCTCGACGCCACCGGCGACCAGCTGCAGATCGAAGCCGGGGTTGTCGACGCCCGCGGCGATGTCGGCGTGGCCGATGCGCCCCGGCAGGTAGCCGCGCGCCGACGCGCCGATGGTGTAGCGACCGGGCGAGACGCCATCGACGCGCCAGCTGCCGCCGGCGTCGGTGCGCGCCAGCAACGGCTCCGCCGCCTTGCCGCGGCGCTCACCCGCCGCCGGGCCCAGGCCCTTGCTGGTCAGCAGCACCAGCGCGCCCGCGATCGGCTTGCCGTCGCTGCCGGTGACGCGACCGCTGACGCTCGCGGCGCGCAGGTCGACCTCGCCACGGGCGCGCGCGGCCTGCTTCTGCGCGACGATGCGCACGCGCGCGGGGACCTCTTCGGCCGCCGGGGTCGCTGCATCGGGCTCGGCGCGTCGCGCGAGCCACCACGCCAGCCCGCCCAGCAGCGCCACCAGTCCCAGTGCCAGCGCGAGCCATCGTGTGCGGGCAGAGTTCATCGCGCGGCCTCGTGGTCGTTGGAGTCCATCGGCGAGCTTTCGATCATGACGCGCCGCAACTGTCGCCCGTCGGCGGCCATTTCTGACCGCGCGCGACCATGCCACGGTTTCACACCGCCGCGCCGCGGTGCCGATCCGCGGGCCCACGCGAAACCAATGCGATGCGCGCCGGGTCGCGGTCTTCCCGGGGCCGCATGAACCTGCTACGCAAGGTGGCCCCATGGCCACTGCCACGCCGTCGTCCCCGACCGAGTCGCGCGCACAGCCGCGTCTGCTGACCGGCGATCGCCCCACGGGCCCGCTGCACCTGGGCCACCTGGTCGGCAGCCTCGAGAACCGCGTCGCGCTGCAGCACGATCACGAGTGCTTCATCATCGTGGCGGACCTGCACACGCTGACGACCCGGCCGCGTCGCGATCAGATCGAGGCGCTGCCGGGCTTCGTGCGTTCGATCGTGCTCGATCAGCTGGCGGTCGGCATCGATCCGCAGCGCGCGACCTTCTATCTGCAATCGGGCGTACCCGCGGTCTACGACCTCGCGATCCTGCTGCAGATGCTGGTGCCCAAGACCCGGCTCGAGCAGATCGGCAGTCTGCGTTCGATGGCCCGCGCCGCGGCGCTGCCCGACGACGCGATGACGATGGGCCTGCTGGGCTATCCGGTGCTGCAGGCCGCCGACATCCTCATGGCGCGCGCGTCGGTGGTGCCGGTGGGCGCCGACAACGAGGAGCACATCGCGATCGCGCGCGAGTGCGCCAGCGTGTTCAACGAGCTGTACGGCGAGCTGTTCCCGCTGCCGCAGGCCCGCACCACCCGCTCGTCGGCGCTGCCCGGCGTCGAGCTGGGCCCGGTCGGCAGCGGCGCGAAGATGTCGAAGTCGCTGGGCAACGCGGTCTACCTCGACGACGACGCCGCGACGGTCGCGAGCAAGATCCGCACGCTGGGCTTCGACGACGTCGATCGCCGCAACGAGCACGACGCCGCCATCGTTTCGTTCGCGCGCGCGTTCCTCGGCGACGACGAGGCCGCGGGCCTGGGCCGGGGCCTGCGCAGCGGCAGCACCAGCGTCGCGGCCGCCCACGATGCGATCATCGCCGCGGTCGAGACGCGGCTGGCGCCCATCCGCGCCCGTCGCCGCGAGCTCGAGGCGCAGACCGGCCTGGTCGACGAGATCCTCGTCGACGGCACCATCCGCGCCCGCGAGGTCGCCAACGGCACGCTCGCGCGCGTGCGCGAGACCATGGGGCTCGAGCCGCTGTGGTCGGGCCTGGTCGCCGCGACCGAGGCGCGCGCCAAGGCGCGCCGGAAGCCCTACTGAGGATGCCGGTCACCAAGCGATCGCTGTCGCAGCTGCGCCACACCGTCTCGCGGCACCTGCGACGCGGCTTCGTGCGCGCGGTGTTCTCGCGACCCGGTGGCGAGGACGACGAGCGCGTCGAGGGTGCGACCGGCGGTGCGCCACCCGATGCCGCGGCGCTGGCCGAGCTGCTCGCGCGATCGACCGCCGCGGCCGAGGCGGGCCGGGTCAAGCAGACCTTCGTGATCGACGAGCGCACGCGCGTGGTCGTGGACGCGCGTCACGGCGGCGGCAAGCTCGTGACCGTCGACGACGCGCGCGCGAGCAAGCAGATGGGTGGCAAGGCCCGCGCGCTGCATCCCGAGCGCTCGGGCGCGCTGCTGCAGCTGATCGGGATCATGAACCCCGACGGCACCATCAGCGCCAAGCATGCCAAGAAGTACAAGCAGGTCTCGCACTTCGTGGAGCTGTGCCGGCCGATCTGCGACGCGCTCGCGCAGCGGGCCGAGGCCGCGCCGCTGCGCGTGCTCGATCTGGGCTGCGGCAACGGCTACCTGACGTTCGTGCTCGCCGAGGCGCTGCGACTGGCGGAGCTGCCCGCGGTCGTCCACGGCGTCGATCTGCGCACCGACGTCATCGAGCGCTGCCGCGAGCGTGCCGCCGTGCTGGCCGCGACGCCGCAGCCGGGCGCGGCGGTGTCGCTGTCGTTCTTGTGCACGAGCATCGCCGACAGCGGTGGCGCCGCGGCGCTGCTGGGTGGCGCGCCCGATCTCGTGATGGCGCTGCATGCCTGCGACACCGCGACCTGCGACGCGCTCGCGCTGGCCATCGAGGCCGCGGCGCCGGCGATCCTGGTCGCGCCGTGCTGCCAGCACGAGCTCGCAGGGCAGCTCGAGCGCGACAAGGACACCCTGCGCACGCTCTCGCCGGCGATCGCCAGCCAAGGCCTCCTGCGGCAGGACTTCGCCGCGACGCTGACCGACGCGCTGCGGGTCGAGATCCTCACCGCGCTGGGCTGGTCGGTCGACGTGCTGGAGTTCGTCGACGACAGCCACACGCCCAAGAACCTGCTGCTGCGCGCGCGCCTGGTGCACGCGGTGCGCGATCGCAGCGTGCTCGAACCGATCGCGCGCCGCTGCGCGTCGCTGGGCGTCATGCCGCGGTTGCTGCAGCGTCTGCGCGCGTCCGCGGGCCTCACCCCGCCGATGCCGTGACGGCCCAGATCGCGCCGGCCATGCGCACCGCGCCGCGGTCCTGCGCGCCGACGTAGACCTCGCGCATCGCCGCCAACGCAGCCTGCCGTGCGTCGGGCTCCGCCTGCGCCAGCGGTGCTGCGGTCGCGCCGATGAGCTGGGCCACGCGCAGCGCATCGTCGGGATCGCGACCGACCACGAGCGACAGGTCGATCGGCTCGATCACCACGCGGGTCCAGCCGGCGCGCGCGAGGACCTCGGCGATGCGCGCGTCGTCCGACAGACCGAAGGGTCCGGGCGCGCCGGGTTCGGGCGGCAGCGGCGGCTCGACGTGGCGGGCCATCGCGCGCAGCGGCGCGACGAACCACGGGTTGTCGGGCAGGCCACGCCAGCACACGAACGCGAGCCGACCACCGCGATCGCACGCGTCGCGCAGGCGCGTGAACGCTGCGGTGGGATCGGCGAAGAACATCACGCCGAAGCGCGAGACCACCGCGTCGAAGCGCGCGTCGCCGAACTCGTGCACCTGTGCGTCGGCCTCCACGAACGCGACGTGCGGCAGCCCCTCGCCGCGCGCGCGCGCACGCGCCAGCAGCGGCGCCGACACGTCGAGCCCGACCACGCGACCGTCGGGGCCCGTGCGCGCCGCGAGCTCGACGGTGGTCTGGCCCGCGCCACAGCCGACGTCGAGCACGCGCTCGCCGGTGCCGATCGCAGCGCGGGCGAACAACACCTCGGAGCACGGCGCGAGCATCGACGCGACGTGTTCGTCTGCGCTGACCCAGCGGGGACCTGCTTGTTCGTTCCAGAACGCGCGCTGCTCGGGATTGCCGGTCATCGGACCGCGCAGCGTAGCAGGGCTGCGTGCGCGTGACACCGCGGTGACAGCGGTGGCGTCGCGGTTGCGGTAGCCTGGGCCCATGCGACGTTGGCTGCTGCTCGGGACCTGCACCCTCGGCGCGTGCGCCGGCACCACGGTCGATCCGGAGCGGTCGTCGGCACCCGCCAGCGAGGCTGCGCGCACGAGCCCCACCGCCGCGCCCGACCCGGTCGCGAATCCGCCGGCCGAGCCGTCACCGGAGCAGGAGCAGGAGCAGGACGCACTCGCACCGCTGCTGGGCGAGATCGCGGCGAAGTATCGCAACTGGGGCATGGTCGACAACCAGTTCCACTGGGCGCCGGGCTTGTGCGCGATGCCGGCCGAGGGCGTGACGCACTTCAGCACCGCGCCCGGCGAGGCCGCGCACGCACAGAAGGTGTTCGTGCTGTTCGCCAAGGATGCGATGGCGTACTGGAAGGCCACCGACACCAAGGCCGAGCTGCCGCAGACGCTCGCGCACGCCAACGTGTTGTCGTCGCGCAGCGACGTGCTGCAGGTGCTGGTCAAGGAGTCGTTCGTGCCGGCGAAGCCCGGCAGCGGCACCGCCGTGCATCCGTTCGTCCGGCCCGCGCGCAAGGGCCAGGAGAGCTTCGTCGCGGGCGAGCCGATGGGACTGTTCGTGATGGCGCAGCTGGCGGGCAAGCCCGCCGACACCGACGACGGCTGGGTCTACGCCACCATCGCGCCCGATGGTGCCGTGCGCGAGTCGGGTGTGATCGCGAGCTGCCGCGACTGCCACGCGCAGCAGGCCGATCGCATCTTCGGTGTGCCGCTGGCGTGGCAGTGAGGCTCACGCCTCGCGATCGCGCAGCCACTGCAACAGCTCCCCGAGCCGCTGGTGCAGCTGCCGCACCGCATCGCGACCGAGCGCGCGCGCGGCCTCGGCCTCGAGCTCGCCGAGCACGGCGAGCCCCTCGTGGATCCGCAGCCGACCGCCGCGGCGTGCGAACACGATCAGCTTCGCGCGCGCGTCGCTGGGATCGGGCACGCGCTCGAACGCGCCCATCTCGACCAGCTCGTCGACCAACGTCGCGACCGCCTGCTTGCTCACGCCGACGCGGCGCGCCAGCTCGGTCAGGCGCGTGCCCGCGAGGTCGACGTGGGGAAACAGAGCCGTGTGCGCGGGCCGGATCGCGAGCCCGGAGCGCGCACGCACCCGCGCGAGCGCCTGCTCGTCGAAGCGGCGCGCGCACTGGAACAGCACCTGCGCGAAGCTGGCCGCCTTCGCCACCTCGAGCGCCTCGACCTCCGCCGGCGTCGGTGTCGGCGCCGGCGGGCTCGCGCGTGGACGTCGGGTGCGGGCCACCGTCGTCGAGCATCCCCGCGGCGGGAACTGTCGTCAAGTCTGCTTGACGATATTCGTCAGGGATGCTTGACTATGCCCGACGGGGTCGGTCGCGACCCCGCGGAGCGACCGATCATGACCAGCCCGCTCGACGATCACGGGGACGGCATCTACAGCGCGTCCGCGATCATGCGCTTCCCCGGCTTTCGCCTGCCCATCCGCATGGCCGCGGTGCAGCTCGAGGGCGGCGGCATGTGGCTGCACTCACCCATCGCGCCCGACGCCGCGCTGCTCGACGCGGTCGCGGCCAAGGGCGACGTGCGCTTCGTCGTGGCGCCGAACCAGCTGCACCACCTGTTCGTGCAGCCATGGCTCGATCGTTTCCCGCGCGCGCAGCTGTGGGGCGCCCCCGGGCTCGAGCACAAGCGCAGCGAGCTGAAGTTCGCCGGCGTCCACGGCACCGCGAAGGACCCCTGGCACGACGAGATCGAGTCGATCCGGATCGACGGCGCACCCAAGCTCGCCGAGACCGTGTTCGTGCATCGTCGCAGCCGCACCTTGATCGTGACCGACCTTGTGTTCAACCTGCGCACCGCCGAGGGCTGGCTCGCGCCGCTGCTGCTGCGCATGATGGGCGTGCACGGCAAGCTGGCGCAGAGCCGCGCGTGGCGCTTCGGCGTGAAGGATCGTGCCGCCGCGGCCGCGAGCGTGCGTCGGGTGCTCGAGCTCTCGCCGCGGCGGTTGGTGGTGGCGCACGGCGAGGTCATCGACGCGTTGCCCGAAGGCGCGCTCGAGCGTGCGCTCGAGTGGATGCTCGCCGGCGGCAAGGCGCTGCCGGCTGCGGCCTGAACCACCACCACCGCTGGCGATCGATCGGTGAGCGCCGATCGCCTCGACGCGAGGCACGCCACCGGCGTCAGCCCGAGCCGACGCCCGCGAGCACACCGACCGCGGGTCGATCGGCTGCCGAAATTCGCGGCATCGCGGCGGATCGATCGCACGGCCGTCCGTGGTTCGCCCGGCATGTGCACGAGGCTGCACAACCAGCGCACCGCGGGCGGCTGTCCGTCGCGACCGCTCGGTGCTACAACCGGGCCATGGTTGGTGGATGGTATCGTAGTGGTTGGATGGTGTTGGATCGAAGCACGCGGCGCGGCACCGTCCGCGGTGCAATCGCATGCCTCGCAATGGGCGTGGCCGTGGGCTGCAGCGACGACGCGTCGACCGGCGATGCCGGATCGAGCACGAGCGAGAGCAACACGCTGCTGACCGACGCGACGCTCGAGAGCGACTCGAACATCACCAGCGCGAGCACCGGCACCACCGCGGGCAGCAGCAGCAGCGGCAGTGACAGCGGCAGCAGCACCGCGGCGGACACCACCGAGGGCAGCAGCTCGAGCGGCACCGGCGGCTCCAGCGGCAGCTCGAGCGATGGCTCGGGCTCGACCACCGGCGCGGTGACGGCCTGCGGCGACGGTGCCGTCGACGCGGGCGAGTACTGCCCCGAGTGGGTCCTGCTCGACGGCGAGTCGGGCGGTCGCGGCATCGTTGCCGCGGACCTCGACGCGGACGGCGACACCGATCTCGTCACCGTGAGCCAGGTGTTCGTCAACGACGGCAGCGGCGGCTTCGATGCCACCGATCCATTCCTCGCCGAACCCGAGGGCTCGCACCTCGCGGTCGGCACGGTCGATGGCGAGCTGCCGCTCGACGTGGTCGTGCCGATCGCGGACTACGCCGAGCTGCGGGTCAATCAAGGCGGCGGGGTCTTCGCGGCACCGCTGCAGCTGAGCTGCGCGGGCACGTGCTACGCCGCGGCGATCGGCGACCTCGACGGCGACGCGCTGGGCGACATCGCGATCGGCCAGCTCGACGGCGCGGTCCAGCTGTGGCAGTCGCAGGGCGACGGCAGCTACGCCGGCAGCAACGAGTCGCCGCCGGGCGCAGGCGAGATCCGCGACGCCGCCATCGTGGACCTCGACGGCGATGGACCGCCGGAGCTGGTCGTGAGCGACTACTACGGCGGGCTCGCCGTGCGCGCATCCGGCCAGTGGACCGCGTTCGACGTGTTCGCGCCGTACCTGCAGTTCGCCACCGGCGACCTCGACGGCGACGGCGATCTCGATCTCGTCGGCGCGATGTCGGCGGCCGGCGGTCTGCAGGTGCAGCTGGGCGACGGCGATGCCGGCTTCGATGCCGGCACGCTCGTCGATCTGGGCCAGGGCGTGTCGCGTGCGGTGGCCGTGGCCGATCTCGACGGCGACGGCGCGCTCGACCTCGCCGCGATCAGCTACGGCGGCGAGCCCACGCTGTGGCTCGCGCGCGGCATGGGCGACGGTGACTTCGCGCCGGTCGAGGCCTTCGAGGCGCCGTGTGGCGGCTTCGAGATCGTCGCGGCCGAGCTCGACGGCGACGGCGCGACCGACCTCGCGATCTACTGCGGCGGTGACGGTGCACCGGCGGGCGTGGGCGTGATCCTCACCGATCCCTAGCCCGGCGCAGCAGGCCCACGACGCGCCCGCGCGCGCGACGGTCGACCCACGATGGGCCGGATCGCACGGGCACGACGATTTCGACGTGCATCGCGGGAGGCCGCACCGCAAGGACAGCCACGATGTCGCTGCCTGCGCTGGTGCTGCTGCTGGTGGTGCTGGCGACGCTCGCGGCGCGACGCTCGGTCGGCGGCGCGCTGCTGGGACGCGTGCGCGTGCTGCTGCCGGCGTGGCGCTTCTTCGACACCGTCGAGCCCACGCCGCAGCTGTGCGTCCGCGTCGGTGCCACCGCCGCGGCGATGGGCGCGTGGCTCGAGGTCATCCCCGCGGTGCGCCGCGGCGCGTTGCTGTCCGCGCGCAGCAACCTCGCGCTGGCGATGCACGGCCTGGTCGAGCGACTGGTCAGCGCCGACGAGGACGAGCTCGCGCTGGACGTCACACTCGCGCAGGTCACCGCGCTCGCACGCGATCGTGCCCACACCGCGCTCGGTCACGACCATGGCGTGTTCCAGTGGTGCGTGCGTGACCACGACGGCGCCCGGCTCGAGCGCGCGCGCTCCGAGGTGTTGCCGCTGTGATCGGCTTCGCGATCGATCGCGCCACGGCCTGCGACGCGACCGCGTGGCTGGCCGCGATCCCCACTGCGATCGCGGCCATCGAGCTGCTGCAGGTCCGCCGCAGCTGGTGCGATCGCGGCGTGTGGGGCTGGCCGCTGCTGCGCGGCGAGCTGCGCCGACTGCCGCGCGCGGCCCAGTCGCTGCTCGACGTCGCGCTCGGGGCCCGCGGCTTCACGGCCGTGCTCGCGCTGCAGCTGGCGGCCGCGATCGCGCTGCCGTGGCTGACCGGACCGTGGCCGGCCGCGATCGCGTGGGCATGCGTGCTCGCGGGTGCGTTCCGCTTCCGCGGCGCCTACCACGGCGGCGCGGACGCGATGCTGTTGGTGGTGCTCGGCGGCCTCGCGCTCGCGCGCTGCGATCCCGACGGTGCGCTCGGATCGCTGGGCCTGGCCTACGTCGCGGTGCAGCTGGTGCTGTCGTACTTCGTCGCCGGCCTGGTGAAGTTGCGCGAACCCAGCTGGCGCAGCGGCGCGGCCATGCACGAGGTGCTCGCACTGCCGCAGTACCGCGCGCCCGCGTGGGCCCGGCGCGGCCTCGGCAGCCGCGGCATGGCGCGCGCCGCCGCGTGGATCGTGATCGGCTTCGAGTGCCTGTTCCCGCTCGCACTGCTCGACGCACGCGCGGCATTGCTGCTGGGCGGCGTCGCGATCGCGTTTCATGCCGGCAACGTCGCGGTGCTGGGCCTCAACCGCTTCCTGTGGACGTGGCTCGCGGCCTACCCGGCGCTGCTGCTGATGTGCACCGATTGGCTCGCGCGCTGACAGGCCGTCGGCGGATGCGCTGCGCTGCCACGACCGAGGCGGACTACGGCGCGAGCGCGGCGGTCACGTCCGCGAGCAGATCCTCGGTGGCCTCGAGCCCGACGCTCATGCGCACGAGCCCGTCGCCGATGCCCAGCGCCGCGCGATCGGCCGGCGACACGCCCGCGTGCGAGCTCTGGGCCGGTCGCGTCACCAGCGTCTCGGGGCCGCCGAGGCTGGGCGCCTCGGTCGCGAACTCGAGCCGCCGCGTGAAGCGGCGCGCCGCCTCGACGCCACCGTGCAGCTCGAACGACAGCATGCCGCCGAAGCCCGCGAGCAGCGTGCGCGCACGCTCGTGCTGGGCGTGCGACGGCAACCCGGGATAGCGCACCAGCGCGATCGCCGGGTGGGTCGCGAGCTGCTGCGCCAGCGCCAACGCGCTGTGGTTGTGCTGCCGCACGCGCAGCGCCAGGGTCTTGAGTCCGCGCAGCAGCAGGAACGCCGCGTGCGGATCGATCGATCCGCCGAGATGATCGAGCTTGCGCTTGACCGCATCGATGCGCGCCGCGTCGCCCATCACCGCGCCCGCGACGATGTCGGAGTGACCGTTGAGGTACTTGGTCGCGCTGTGCAGCACCAGGTCGAAGCCCAGGCTCGCCGGCCGCAGGTTGATCGGCGTCGCGAAGGTGTTGTCGATCAGCGAGACCAGGCCGTGCGCGCGCGCGAACGCGGCGATCCCGGGCAGATCGGCCAGCTCGAGCGTGGGGTTGGTCAGGCTCTCGCAGTAGAACGCGCGCGTGTTCGGCCGCAGCGCCGCGGCCCAGGCGTCGCGATCGTCGGCGTCGACGAACGTGGTCTCGATGCCCAGCGCCGGCAGGTCGTGGGTGACCAGGTCGTGCGTGCCACCGTACAGGCAGCGCTGCGCGATCAGGTGATCGCCGCTGCGCAGCACCGTGAGCAACGCGGTCGAGATCGCGGCCATGCCGCTGGTGGTGGCGACCGCGGCCTGCGTGCCCTCGATCGCGGCGAGCTTGGCGTGCAGCTGCAGGTGGGTGGGCGAGTTCGACAGCCGCAGGTAGCGGATGTCGTGGTAGTCGGCGTCGGTCCCGTCGAGCTCGAACGTCGACGACTGGAAGATCGGCGCGACCACGGCGCCGCCGAAACGCGGTCGCGGCTCGCCCGCGTGGATCAGATCGGTCTCGATTCGCGACATCGCCAGGCCACCTCGGGCCCCGCCGACGTCGCGGGGCCAGCTCGCGCCGAATCGAGTAGCACGGCCAGCCCGCGCCGCATACAGTCGGGTGGCACGTGTCGCGCTCCTTCGCGTCCCTGCTGCCGCCGCGATGGCACGCGCCGCTTCGCGCCGCGCTGGTGCCGGCTGCGATCGCCGCCGCGATCGCCAGCGATGGCGTGCTGCGATGGATCGCCGCCGTGGTCGCGATCGCGTGCGCGCCCGAGGCCTGGGCCTGGCTGGCCGCGCGAGTGGGTCCGGATCGCAGGGCGCTGCTGCGTCGACGGCTGCCGCTGGCGCTGCTGCTGCTGGTCGCGTTGGCGTTGCTGTGGCCGCTGGTGATCGGCGAGCCGCCGGCCAGCCGCGATCACGCGATCCACTACTTCGCCACGCGGCTGCTGCTCGACGACATGCTCGCGCACGGACGGCTGTCGGGCTGGACCGATCGCTTCAACCACGGCTTTCCCTACGGCGAGGGCTACCCCGTGCTCGGCTACCTGTGGGTCGCGGCGCCGCACCTGCTGAGCTTCGGCGCGATCGGTCTGCGCACGAGCTACGCGTGGGGCCTGCTCGCGCTGTGGTTGCTGGTGCTGTGGGGCACCTGGCGCGTCGCTGCGGCGATCGCCGACGACGTGCTCGCGCGGCTGCGACCGGGCCTCGCCAGCGAAGACATCGCGCGATGGTCGGGCTGTCTCGCGGCGCTGGCGTGGCTGGTCGATCCCGGCGGCTCGCGCCTGGGCGGCTGGAACTACCTGGTCTTCCACGGCGTGTGGGCGCAGCTGCTGTCGACCGCGCTGTGGCTCGCGGGCCTGCACGCGTGCACGCGCGCGCTGCAGCACCCGAGTCCGCGTCGCATGGCCATCGCGGCGGCGTGGCTCGCCGGCGGCCTGCTCGCCCATCCGTTCGGCCTGCTCACCACCGCGATCTCGTGCACGGGGCTCTGCGTGGTCGCGCTGCTCGCCGACGACCGCGCGGGCATGCCCAGCGGCGCGCTGCGCTGCATCGCGATCGTGCACTCGCTCGCGGTCGCGCTGGCGGCCGGCGGGCTCGCGACCTTCTTCGCGGCCGCGGGCGAGCTCGGACGTTCGCCGGTGGCGTGGTCGGAGCTGGGCGAGCTGGGCGCGCGGCTGCTGACCGGCGAGCTGTTCGCGGGGCAGTGGGCGTGGACCACCGCGGGCTTCGGCGCCGGCCTGGTGCTCGCGTTGTGGAGCGGACGGGCGCGCGCATGGCTGGTCGCTGCCGCATGCATCGCGATGCTGGTGGTCGCATCGCCCGACGGCATCACGGTGCTGCGGCTGGACTTGCTCGTGCCCGGGCTCGAGAACCTGCAGTTTCCCCGCTTCTCGCTCGCGCTCAAGCCGCTGTTGTTCGCGCTCTCGGGCGCCACGGTCGCGATCGCGACCGCGGCCGTGCTGGCGCAGCTGCAGCCACGCGAACCCGCGGCACCCACGTGGCCGCGCCGCGTGGTGATCGCGGCGTTGCTGGGCCCGGTGCTGGCGACCGCGCTCGCGCGCAGCGACGCGTTCGTGCACCGGCCCGTCGGTGCGATCGACACCCTCGCGCACAGCAGCGAGCGCGAGGGCGAGGCCGCGCTGCGCGAGGCGCTGATCGCCGAGGCCGCGGCGCTCGCCGACGCCGGCGGGCCCCCGCTGCGGGTCGCGTTCCTGCGCAGCGGCATGGGCGGCGGCATGCTGCCGATGTTCGCGATCGCCGACGCCGGCGGTGCGGCGGTGCTCGACGGACACGTCGCGACGATCAACTTCGAGTGGCAGATCGATCGCCGCTCGGTCTCGGTGCTGCGTCGGCTCGCGGTCACGCACGTGATCCACGACCGACCGCTGGGCGACGGCGACTCCGCGCTCGCGAGCATGCTGACGCCGGTGGGCGACTACGGCAGCTACACGCTCGAGCGCTTCGGCGGCGAGCCCGACACCGCGCCGCGCTTCGTGCGTGGCAGCGGCACCGCCGAGATCCTCGAGCACGACGCCGATCACACCCGCATCGCGGTGGACACCCGCGGCGGCACGCTTGCGCTGTCGCATGCGCCGTCGCATCGCTGGGTCGCGGAGCTCGATGGCACCCCGATCGAGACCACCAGTGCCCACGTGCACGGCGGCGGCATGGATCTGATCGCGGTCGAGCTCGAGCACGGCGGCACGCTCACGCTGCGTTACCGTCGCACCACCGCGGAGCGCGTCGCGCCGTGGCTGAGCCTGGTGGCGCTGCTGCTGGCCGCAGCGATGCTGCTGCGCGATGCACCGTGGCAGCCGCAGCCGTGGCCGCGCACGCCGGCCCGCCGTCGCACGCTGACGCTGGCGCTGTTGGTGGTCGCGGCCGTGATCGCGGCGCTGCTGGTGCGTCGCGCGTCGAACCAACTCGCGCGCACGTGGGAGTCGCTGGCGGAGCCACGGCTCACGCGGATCCGTGGGCCGATGCCGCAGTTCGCCGACGACCTCGCGCTCGCCGGCGAGATCGCGCTCGAGCGCAGCGACCGGCGCGTGTGCGACGGCCTGCTGGGCAAGGACGCGCTGGTCGATTGCGAGGAGGGCGACCATCGTCCGCACCTCGCGTTCACGTGGGCCGATCCGTACCTGTACCGCTGTCTCGCGTTCGGGCTCGCCGCGGGCGACACCGCGGTGTTGCACCTGGGCCGCCCCGGCGATCGCGTGATCGGCTTCGTCACGCGACGCAGCAACGACAGCGGCCCGCGGACGCTGCGCTGGCGCATCCACGCCGACGACAACCTGCGCGAGCTGGGCCGCCTGCGCTCCGATCTGCACTACCGACCCGAGGACCACCCCGGCGGCGCGCGCCTGGAGCTCGTCAACGAGGGCACCGATCCCGAGGACGTGTGCGTGGGCGCCGCCCGCTTCCGCTGAGCGCCGCGTCGCGAGCCTTGCCCGGCCGCCCGCCGGCCGCGTAGACTGGCGGCTGCCATGGCGGTCTCGGCTGGCGGACAAGAAGGCGAAGCAGTCTGCGAGATCAACGTCACCCCGATGGTCGACGTGCTGCTGTGCCTGCTGATCATCTTCATGGTCGCAGCGCCTACGCCACCCAACGAGCAGATCCAGATCACCGTGCCCAAGGAGTCGGTCACGGCGGTGCCCTCGGATCCCAACTCGCCGCTGCTGGTCGAGGTCCTGCCCGACGGCTCGGCGAAGCTGGGCCAGCAGGTGCTGTCGAACGACTACGAGGCGATGGTCAAGTCGTTCACCGAGAACGAGAAGGCCCAGACCGACAGCAAGGTCGTCGTCACGGCCAAGGGCGAAGCCCGCTACGGCGACGTCATCCGCGTGATGACGGCCGCGCACGAGTCGGGCATCTCCGACGTCGGCATCGCCTCCGATCGGCTGTGATCGCCGTCAGGGCGGCGCCGCATCGAGCCGATGCGCCGCCTGCCAGGTCGAGAGCATGTCGAGCGTCGCCGGCGATGCGGTGATCGTGCCGAGGATCGCACGCGCCTCGTCGATGCCCGCGACCGCGCCGGCCTGATCGCCGGCGCGCCACAACACGTCCGCCAGCACCGCGCGGCCGTGGGCCCACGCGTCGGGCTGGCGCTTGGGATCGATCACCGCGACCGCGCTGCGGGCTGCGACGTCGGCCAGATCCCAGCGGCCCTGCTCCCGTCGCGCACGCGCGAGCCACGACCAGCAATCGCCGACCGCGGGATCGCGCTCGCCCAGCAACGTGCGTCGGGCATCGAGCGCGAGCTCGAGCTCGGACGCGGCGCGCTCGTAGGCTTGCTGTCCGTACGCGACCAGGCCGCGCTGGAAGTGGGCGTGCGCGGCCACGGCCCCGCGCGGCGCGGCCAGCAGCGGCGCCGAGGCCAGCGCGCGCTGCAGCACCTCGTCGGCCTCGTCGTAGCGACCCAGCCGCGTGAGCAGCTCGCCGAGCTCGACGTCGAGATCGGCGATCACGGGATGGCCGGCGCCCAGCACCCCCTGGGCGATCGCGTGCGCGCGGCGACAATCCGCGAGCGCGGCCTCGAGCTGACCGCCGGCACCCCGTGCGCGCGCGAGCGCTCGCAGTGCCATCGCCACGCGCACGTCCTCGCCTGCGCCCTCGCGCTGCAGCGCCGCGAGCTCGGACTCGAACGCACGCCGTGCCGCGTCGTGGGCCGCGGCGGCCAGCTGCGCCAGGCCCTCTTGGTGTGCGAGCTCGGCCGCGGCACTGCGCTCGTGCGGCAGGCGCTCGAGTGCACCGCGTCCGACCACCACGTGTTGCAGCGCGAGCTCGGGCCGCGCCAGGCCCAGGCTGGCATTTTGCGCCGCGCGGATGGCCGCGCGCACCAGCAGCCGCGGATCCGCGGCGGCGATGGCCGACTGCATCGCGCGATCGAGCTCCGCCGCGGCCTCGTGCGGCCGCGCCTGCGCCTGCAACACCTCGCCGAGCACCAGCTGCGCCTCGCCGCGCAGCCCGCGATCCGCCAGCGCGTCCGCGGTGGTCATCGCCGCGCCCGCGCGCGCGGTGGCGCGATCGAGCTGGCCCACGCTGGCGAGTGCGCGTGCCGAGGCCAGCGCGCGGTGGACCTCGCCGCGGCCCGACGACGAGGCGTCGGACTCGGGCGCGCGCGCCGACACGCCGACGTCGACGCACGACTCCGACGAGCCCAACGCGCGCGCGCTGTCGAGCAGCGACGGCAGCTCGGTCGCCTGCAGCGTCGACCACTGCGCGACGAAGGCCTCGAGCTCGAGCACCCATCGCTGCATGCACTCGACCCGGGCCGCACGCAGCGGCGGCTCGACGCCGCAGGCCTCGGCCGCGAGCGCGTCGTGGCGCTCGACCTCGCGATCGACCAGCGTGCGCGCGCTGACCCACAGCGCGCTGCCGTAGCTGCTGTCGGCGGCTGCGACCGCGACGCCGACGCGATCGCGCGCGGCCGCGTCCCACACCCGCGCAGCGATGGCCGCGTCGCCGCACGGCGCCGCGCCGGGCCGCAACACCGCGACCAGCGTCGTGACGCCGACCAGCGCCGCGGTGCCGATCACACCACCGCGCAGCAGCGCCCGTCGCCGCCGCTGCGCCGCCGTGATCGCGGCGAGCAAGGCCGCCATGCTGGCGAAGCGACGCTCGGGGTCGCGTGCGAGCCCACGCAGCAGGATCGCGACCAGCCAGTCGGGCACGTCGGAGCGCAGCGGGATGTCGGGCGGTACGCCGCTGAGCACGCGCGCACGCAGCTGCCCGGGATCGGGCGCGTCGAACGGCAGGCGCTCGAACAGCGCCTCGAACAGCGCCGAGCACCATGCGAACTGATCCGTGCGCGCCTCGATGCGGCCCTCGTACTGCTCGGGCGCGGCGTAGGCCTGCGTGCGCGCGCCGATGACCACGCTGCCGGAGGCCTCGAGCTCGAGCGGGTTGCCGCGCACGACCGTGCGCGCCTCGTCGTGGAACGGGTTGTTGGTGTCGAGCCCGAAGTCGGTGACGCGTGCACGGCCCTGCTCGTCGAGCAGCACGTTGCTGGGACGGAAGCCGCCGTGGACCACGCCCACGGCGTGGGCGGCCTCGAGCCCGCGCGCGGCCTCGACGAACTTGTCGAGCCGCTCGCGCCAGCTGTGGCTCGACGCGCGCAGCCACTGCGCCAGCGTGATGCCTTCGATCAACTCCGTGGCGATGAACGGGTGCTCGTCGACGCAGCCGGCCTCGAACACGGTCAGCAGGTTGGGATGCGTGACGCGGGCCAACGCGCGCGCGGCCGCCTGCCACGGCGGCTCGGTGCCGGCATCGGGCACCGGCGCGTTGAGCAGCCGCAGCGCGACGCGGCGCTGGAACTCGCGATCCTGCGCGGCGTAGACCGCCCCCGACTCGCCCAGACCGATGCGGTGCAGCAGGGTGTAGCGACCGATCTGCGGTGGCGGTCGCACCGGTCGCACCGGCGTGGGCGGCGGCGTGACGATCACGCGCGCGATCACGGTCTCGTTGGTGATGAGCGCCGGCATCGGCAACGCCGGCGTGTCGAGCTCACCGTGGGTCGCGGCGTCGCCGATGCCACGCGGCGGCGGCGGACGCAGCACCGCGCGCGGCGGCGGCAGGGCCACGCCCGCGGGCTCGACCCGCCGGGGCGAGGCCGCGGCGTGCTGCGTCGGCTCGGGGTCTTCGATGAGATCGTCGCCCAGCGGCAGCATCTGCGTGGGCTCGGCCTCCTCGGGGGCCGTGCGCGCGAGCTCGGCGACCAACGCGAAGCACACCGCGCAGCCATCGAGGTGCTCTTCGACCCGCGCGGCGTCGGCCATCGGCAGCGCGCCCGAGGCGAACGCGACCAGCGTGTTCTCGTCGGGGCAGGCCATCGTCGTCAGCCCAGGCCCAGCGCGCGCCCACCCTGGAAGACCAGCAACGCCGCGAGGTACGCGACCGCGGTCATGCTCACGAACATGAACACCGGCCAGCGCCACGATCGCGTCTCGCGACGCACGACCGCCAGCGTCGACATGCACTGGCACGCGTAGACGAAGAACACCATCAGCGCGAGCCCCGACAGCGGCGTGTGCCGTGGCGCGCCGGTCTGGGGATTGCGATCGTCGCGGATGGCCTCGCGCAGACCCACGGGTTCGTCCTCCTCGGACTCGAGGCCGTAGACCACGCCGAGCGTGCCCACCAGCACCTCGCGCGCGGCGAAGCTGGCGATGATGCCCACACCGATGCGCCAGTCCTGGCCGATGGGCTCGAGCGCGGGCTCGAGCACCTGCGCCGCGCGGCCGCCGTAGCTGCGCGAGATCTCGGTCTTGCCGCCCGCGCCCGCCCCGGTGTCCTCGCGCGGGAACGACAGCAACGCCCACAGCACGATCGTCAGTCCGAGGATCACCGTGCCGGCGTTGCGCACGAAGTCCATGGTCCGGTCGTAGACCACCAGCAGCGTGTTGCGCAGCCGCGGCAGCCGGTACGGCGGCAGCTCCAGCACCAGCGCCGGCGTGGGGCTGCGCAGCATCGTGCGCTTGTAGAGGAAGCCCGCCGCCAACGCCGAGCAGGTCGACAGCGCGTACATCGCCAGCATGATGCCGGCGCGCCGCAGGCCCGCACCCTCGCCGTCCTCGTCGGTGACGAACAACGCACCGATGACGAGGCTGTAGATCGGCAGCCGCGCGGAGCAGCTCATGTACGGGATCATCAGGATCGTGACCAGGCGATCCTTGAAGCTGGCGATCGCGCGGGTGCCGAGGATGGACGGCACCGCGCAGGCGTAGGCCGACAACAGCGGGATGAACGCGCGACCGTGCAGGCCCAGGCGCGCCATCATGCGGTCCATCAGGAACGCCGCGCGCGCGAGGTAGCCGCTGTCCTCGAGCAGGCAGATGAACAGGAACAGCATCGCGATCTGCGGCACGAACACCAGCACGTTGCCTGCGCCGGCGAGCACGCCCTGGGTCAGCAGATCGGTGAACAGGCCCGGGCCCAGCGCCTCGGCCAGGTGCTCCGAGCACCAACCGATGGCGTCCTCGATCGCGCCCATCAGCGGCTCGGCCCAGGTGAAGACCGCGGTGAACATCGTGGCCATGACCACGGCGAACGCGAGCAGGCCCCACAGCCGATGGGTCAGCACGCGATCGATGCGCTCGGACAACGCCATCGCGCGCGCGCCCTGTTCGCTGCTGCCGACCGCGGCCGCGAGCAGGCGATCGACCTCGGCGTAGCGCGCCGCGATGATCTGCGCCGCGGCGGCGCTGCAACGCCCGGCATCGAGCGGCGCGGCGGCGGCGAGCTCGGCCGCGCTCGCGCCGAAGCTCGCCGCGGTGCCGGCCGCGGTGGTGCACACCAGCCATCGCGCGCGCGCCGAGTCGCCGCCGAACGCCTGCAGTGCCTCGCGCGCGTCGTCGTCGCCCTCGCGCAGCGGCACCAGGGCCGGCGCGGCGCGCCGACGCATGTCGACGATCGCGCGCGCGAGCGCATCGCAGCCCGCGCCCGTGCGCCCCGAGGTCGCGATCACCGGCACGCCCAGGCCGTCGCGCAGGGCCTTGGCATCGACCGGCATGCCCAGCTGCTGGGCGGTGTCGCTCATGTTGAGCGCGACCACCACCGGCAGTCCGAGCTCGCGCACCTGCAGCGCGAAGTAGAGGTTGCGCGCGAGGTTGGTCGCGTCGACCACCAACACCACCGCGTCGAGCTCGCCGCCGGCGAGCTCGCGGTACGCCACGGCCTCGTCCTCCGCGGTCGCGCTGAGGCTGTAGCAGCCGGGCAGATCGAGCAGCGTCATCGCGCGACCGACGTCGAAGCGCGCGGCCAGCTCGCCCTCACGCCGCTCGACCGTGACGCCGGCGTAGTTGCCCACGCGATGGCGCGACGAGGTCAGCTCGTTGAAGAGGCTGGTCTTGCCGACGTTGGGGTTGCCGGCCAGCGCCACGCGCAGCGGCTTCTCGGCGGGCTGGCTCATGCGATGCGGACCTGCGAGGCCTCGGCCCGACGCAACGAGATGTGGTAGCCACGCAGCTCGAACTGCAGCGGATCGCCCAGCGGCGCCAGCTTCACCAGGCGCACGGTCGTACCGGGCACGAAACCCATCTCCTGCAGACGGATCGCGATCACAGCGTCACCGGTGACGGCGGTGACGCGGGCTGCTTCACCCACCGCGAGCGAGTCGAGTGCGCGCGTCGGCACCGACGGAGGATCGAGCCCGGCAGGGGCCACGGTCAAGGCGGCCCCGTCCGAGGGCCAGCGTGAAGGCCCACGCGCGCGAGCAGGGTCACGCCACCGGTGCCGTGCTCGCCCGACTCCCGCGCTGCGGCGCCGACCGATGCTGCTACGCTGCGAGCCGCATCCGCCCCCGGCGCGGGGCCCCACGGGCCCGATGTCGCGGGGCGCGAGCACGGCCTCGAGGGCCGGCGAGGACCTCCCATGGAATACCGCACGCTCGGAAAAAGCGGCCTGCGGGTGTCGACGCTCTGTCTCGGCACCATGACGTTCGGCGAGGCCGACGAGAGCTCGTTCATGCACAAGGTCGGGTGCGACGAAGACACCGCGATCTCGATCATGAACCGCGCGCTCGACGGCGGCATCAACTTCTTCGACACCGCGGACGTCTACGGTCAGGACGGCTTGACCGAGCGCGTGATCGGCAAGTGGTTCGAGCGCGACAAGCGACGCGACGAGATCGTGCTCGCGACCAAGTTCCGCTTCCGCATGACCCGCGGCCCCAACGGCTCGGGCGCCTCGCGCTACCGCATCCTGCGCGCGTGCGAGGAGAGCCTGCGGCGGCTGCGGACCGATCGCATCGATCTGTACCAAGTCCACATGCAGGACGTCGACACGCCGGAGGAGGAGACCCTGCGTGCGCTCGACGATCTCGTGACGCAGGGCAAGGTGCTCTACATCGGCGCCAGCAACTACGCCGCGTACCGCCTCGCGGACAGCGTGTGGACCAGCCGGCTGCAGGGCCTGGTGAAGTTCGTGTCGCTGCAGGCGCAGTACAGCCTCATCGCGCGGGAGATCGAGCGCGAGCACGTGCCGCTGTGCCGCGAGCACGGCCTGGGCATCTTGCCGTGGTCGCCGCTGGCGGCAGGTCTGCTGTCGGGCAAGTACCGCAGCTCGCAGCGCCCACCCGCGGGCAGCCGCCTCGAGCAGTGGAAGGATCGCTGGGGTCGCCTCGACAACGACCGCAACTGGAAGATCGTCGACGCGCTGGTCATGATCGCGGCCGAGCTCGGCGTGACGCCGGCCCAGGTCGCGCTGGCGTGGCTGCTGCGCAAGCCCGCGGTCACGTCGGTCATCTTCGGCGCGCGCTCGCTCGCGCAGCTCGACGACAACCTCGAGACCGGCTCGGTCGCGCTGCCCGAAGAGATGGTGCGCAAGCTCGACGAGGTCTCGGCCTTCGACCTCGGCTACCCCTACGACTTCATGGCGCGGATCCAGGGTCGCTGGTAGCCGCGGCGCGCGGCGATGGAGCTGCCGATCGAGACCATCGCGGCGGCGGTGCGGCAGGCCTGCGCCGCCGGCCGCAACGTCGTGGTGCAGGCCGAGCCCGGCGCGGGCAAGACCACGCGGCTGCCGCTGGTGATGCGCGAGGCCGGCTGGGATCGCGACGGCGAGATCTGGGTCGCGCAGCCGCGCCGCATCGCCGCGCGCATGGCCGCCGCGCGCGTGGCCCAGGGTCTGGGCGAGTCGGTCGGCGCGACCGTCGGCTTCCAGGTGCGCTTCGAGTCGGCGCTGAGCCCGGACACGCGCATCCGCTTCGTCACCGAGGGCATCCTCGCGCGCAGGCTGCTCGACGACCCCACGCTGGCGGGCGTCGGTGCGGTGGTGTTCGACGAGTTCCACGAGCGTCACCTCGACGGTGACCTCGCGCTGGCGCTGTGTCTGGCGCTGCAACGCAGCGCGCGGCCCGAGCTGCGGCTGGCGGTGATGTCGGCGACGCTGCAGCCGCAGCCGCTCGCGCAGCACCTCGGCGGCGAGGCGTTCCACTGCCCCGGGCGCGTGTTCCCGGTGGCGATCGAGCACGCGGCCGAGCGCTCGGACAAGCCGCTGGCGCAGCAGGTCGCCGCGGCGCTGCGCGAGCTCGGCACGCGCGGGCTCGATGGCTCGGTGCTGGTGTTCCTGCCCGGCGCCCGCGAGATCCGCGACACCGCGGAGGCCTGCGGCGCGATCGCGTCGCGGTTGGGACTCGAGGTCGTGGTGCTGCACGGCGAGCTCGGCAGCGCCGAGCAAGACCGCGCGGTGCGACCGGGACCGCGACCAAAGCTGGTGCTGTCGACCAACGTCGCGGAGACCTCGATCACGATCGACGGCGTCGCGGTCGTGATCGACAGCGGCCTGGCGCGCTCGGCGAGCCACGATCCGTGGACCGGCCTGTCGCAGCTGACGCTGACGAAGATCTCCAAGGCCGCGGCCGAGCAGCGCGCGGGCCGTGCCGGCCGCACCCGCGCGGGCGTGTGCATGCGGCTGTATCCGCGCCACGACTTCGAGCGCCGGCCCGCGTTCGAGACCCCCGAGATCGCGCGGCTCGATCTCGCCGGCGCGGCACTGGCGGTGCGCCGCGCCGGCCTGCACGACATGGCCGCGCTGCCGTGGTTCGATCCACCGCCCGAGGCCGCGGTGCGCGGCGCGGAGTCGCTGCTGCGCCGGCTGGGCGCGCTCGCGGACGACGGCACGCTCACGCGCCGCGGCACCGCGCTGCTGCGCTTCCCGGTGCACCCGCGGCTGGCGCGATTGCTCGACGCCGGTGCGGCCGCGGGCGTGCCGATGGCCGCTGCCGGTGCGGCCGCGCTGTTGTCGGAGCGATCGATCCGTCGCGGTGGCCTCGATCGTCGTGGTCGCACCGCGGTGGCAGCCGCGAGCGATCTGTCGATCGACCTCGACGACCTCGACGCGGTGCTGCGGGATCCCGATCGCGCCGGCAGCCTGGGCCTCGATCTGGGCGCGTGCCGCATGGTCGATCGCGTGCGCAAGCAGCTGGCGCAGCTGGTCGGCGCGCGCGGCCGCGATCGCGCCGACGATCCCGACACCGCGCTGGGCATGGCGTTGCTGGCGGCGTTCCCCGATCGCGTGGCGGCGGTGCGACCCGGGCCACCGGGCACCCGGCGCAAGCTCGCCTTCGCCGGCGGCGGTCAGGCCGAGCTCGCCGAGGACTCGGTCGTGCACGGCGCGAGCCTGGTGGTCGCGCTCGGGGCCGAGCAGCGCCACGAGGGCGCCCACGGCACGCGCGTGCTGGTGCGCAGCGCCGCGGCGATCGAGCCCGAGTGGCTGCTCGAGCAGGACCCCGACCGTCTCGACGAGCAACGCATCGCCAGCTTCGACGCCGAGCGCGAACGCGTGGACGCGGTGCTCCAGACGCGCTGGGACGGGCTGCTGCTCGAGTCGCGGCGCGACCCCCAGCCCAGCGACGCGACCGCGATCGCACTGTTCGAGGCCGCGCGCGCGCGTGGGCCCGCGGCCTTCCTCGAGGAGCCCGACGCGCTGGCGCAGCTGCAGGCGCGCGTCGCCTTCGCCCACGGCATCGATCCGACGGTGCCGCTGCTCGACGACGCGGTGGTGCAGCAGGTGATGCGCTCGCTGTGCGATGGGCGGCGCTCGTTCGCGGAGCTGCGGCGCGCCGATCTGCTGGGCACGCTGCTCGCGACCTTGGGCGCCGCGCGCGATCGACTCGAGCGGCTGGCCCCGGCCACGGTCACGCTCGGCGGCGGGCGGCGGGTCAGCGTGCACTACGAGCACGATCGCGCGGCGTGGGTCGAGTCGCGGCTGCAGGACTTCTTCGGCGCGCTGCGGGGCCCGAGCATCGGCGAGGGCCGCGTGCCGCTGGCGCTGCACCTGCTGGCACCCAACGGTCGGCCGGTGCAGATCACCACCGATCTGTCGGGCTTCTGGGATCGACACTACGCCGAGATCCGCAAGGCGCTGCAGCGCCGCTACCCGCGGCACGACTGGCCCGAGGATCCGCGCACGGCCGCACCGCCGGCGCCGCGACCCCGTCGCTCGTGAACCGCGACCTCACGACGGCTGGACCAGCGGCACGAACGCCACCGGCGCGACGACGCGCTCGCGGAAACCGGTCGCGGTGCGCTCGATCGACAGCAGCACCTGCGAGTCGCGCACGCCCACGGGGATCACCAACCGTCCGCCGACCGCGAGCTGCTCGCGCAACGCCTCGGGCACCCGCGCAGCCGCGGCCGCGACGATGATCGCGTCGTAGGGTGCGTGCTCGGGCCAGCCCTGCCATCCATCACCCGCGCGCACCGTCACCTGCGTGTAGCCCAGCGCGGCCAGCCGCGCCGCCGCCTGCTCTGCGAGCGGCGCGATCAACTCGATGCCGAAGACCTGCGCGCCGAGCTCGGCCAGCACCGCCGCCTGGTAGCCCGAGCCGGTGCCGACGTCGAGCACGCGCGCGCCGGGCTCGATCGCGGCCAGCTGGGTCATGAGCGCGACGATGTACGGCTGGCTGATGGTCACGTCGTAGCCGATCGGCAGCGGACGGTCGTCGTACGCCGCAGCGCGCTGCGACTCGGGCACGAAGGCGTGGCGCGGCACGGCGCCCATCGCTGCGAGCACGCGGTCCTCGACGATGTCGCGCGCGGCGAGCTGTTCACGGACCATCGCAGCGCGGGCGTCGGCATCGGCATCGAGCACGGACTCAATGTACGCGCCGGGCCGCTCGCCGGGGCAGCAACGCCTGCGCGGGCGACCGCGCCGGGCTCACCGCGGCTGCGGCCGCGTCAGCGCGGCGCGAGCAGGCCCAGCGTCTCGAACACCCGCGGGTCGAGGTACGCCGTCAGGCCGCGCACGCGCTCGCCATCGAGCTCCAGCAGCTGCAGCGCGTAGGGCTGCTCGCTGCCGTCGGCCATGCGCCGCCAGATCGCGAGCGCGGGCACGCCGTTGGCCTCGAGCGGCTGCGCGCGGAACCACGACGGGCCGACGTCGCGGAAGACCATCGCGTCGATCGAGGCGGCGATGGCCTGGGGCCCGTGCAGCCAGATCGGCAGCGGCGGCATCGTCATGCTCGCGTCGTCGTGCAGCAGCTCGACCAGCGCGGCAGGATCGCGGCGGTCCCATGCGTCGATCCACCGCGCGATGGTGGCCGCGGTCCCGGGCGCACCCGGCCGCGCGGGCTGCCACGCGGGCGCACGCGCGGCGATGGTGTCCCGCGCACGACGCAGCGCGCTGTTGACCGCGGTGGTGGTGGTGTCGAGCAGCTCGGCGCACTCGGCCGCGGACAAGCCCAGCACATCGCAGGCGACCAGCGCCGCGCGTTGCTGCGGCGGCAGCAGCTGCAGCGCAGCGAGCAGCGCCAGCGCCACGCCCTCGCGCGCGTCGAGGCGACGCTCGGGCGAGCCGGCGTCGTCGTCGTACAGCGCCGCGGTACAAGGCTCGATCCACTCGCCGGGCTGCGGTGCAGGAATCGGCGCGTCGGGATCGGCCGCGGGCCCGAGGTCCTGCGCGCGCCGCCGCGCGCTGCGGTGCTTGAGCGCATCGATGCACGCACTCGCGGCCACGCGGTACAGCCACGTGCGCAAGCTGGCCCGTCCGGCGAACCCCGGCAGGCCCCGCCACGCCCGCAGCAGGCTCTCCTGCACGAGATCGTCGGCGTCGTCGAGCGAGCCGGCCATGCGGTAGCAGAAGCCCCGCAGCTCGCGACGATGGGGGGCGACCAGTGCCGCGAACGCGGCCTCGTCGCCCCCGCGGGCGGCCTCGAGCAGGTCCATCCGAGGCCAGCGTAGAAAAAGTGCACCGGCCGGTCAACGACCGACGATTTCCGATCGCGACCGTCGTCTGCCCTCCCGAGGACCACGATGGACACAGCCAACAAGCTCCCCGACGCCGATGCCCGCCGCCTGCAGGCCAACAAGCAGCTCATCCGCGACTTCGTCGAGCAGGTGAAGAACCGCCGCCAGCTGGCCAAGCTCGGCGAGTACTTCGCGGCGGACTACCGCGAGCACAACGAGACCGTGGCGTCGTTCGGGCCCGCGCTCGAGGGCTACCGCAATTTCCTGGGCCACCTGTTCGCGGCGTTCCCCGACGACAAGGTCGAGATCGAGCTCATCACCGCCGAGGGCGATCTGGTCTCGTACCGCGCGACGGAGTCCGGCACCCACCGCGCCGAATTCCTGGGCATCCCGGCGACCAATCGTTCTGCGACGTGGACGGAGATCCAGTTCTTCCGCATCGCCGACGGCAAGGTCGTCGAGCACTGGGTCGACGTCGACATCTACGGGTGGTTCCAGCAGCTGGGCATCATCCCGCCGAACTAGACGCGGGCCGTGGCGGCGCCACGGCGATCGCCGACGTGTCCTGCGGGCGCGTCGGCGCGCTCACGCGCCCCAGCCGCCGTCGACGTCGATGCACTGGCCGGTGATGTACTGCGCACCGGCGCCGAGCAAGAACGCGACCAGCGGCGCGATGTCGGCGGGCTCACCCACGCGGCGCAGCGGCACCTGCTGCGCGTAGGCGGCGAAGCCGGCGTCGCCGACCGCGGCGGTCATCGCCGTGCGCACCAGACCCGGCGCGACGGTGTTGATGCGCAGGCCCTGGGGCCCGAGCTCGCGGCACAGCGACCGCATCGCGCCCTCGAGTCCGGCCTTGGCCGCGGCATAGTGCGCGCGCTCGGCCACGCCGTGCCGCGCGAGGTTCGAGCCCACGAGCACGATCGCGCCGGGTCGCGCGAAGATCTCGGCGCGCAGCAGCGCGCGCAACAGGAACAGCGGCGCGCGCAGATCGTCGCGCAGCATGCGATCGAGCGGATCGGCCGCGACCGCGGGGCTGGGCGCCGCGAACGCGGCGTGCACCGCGGTGCCCGCGGCCAGCACCGCACCGTGGAGCACGGCGGTGTGGCCGAGCTCGTAGACCAACCGATGCACCTGCGCGTCGTCGGACAGATCCGCCTGCATGCAGCGCAGCTTCGGTCCCAGCTCGGCGCTCAGCGCCGCCGCGGCGTTCTGATCGCTGCGGTACACACCGACCACGTCGTGGCCGATGCCGACCAACAGGCGCGCGATCTCGCGGCCGATGCCGCGGGTCGCCCCGGTCACGAGCACGGTCTCGCTCACGGCGTGGTCCCCACGGCCGGGTGCTCGTCGATCTCGTCGGCGGGGATGTACGGCGGCATTTCGCAGCAGAACAGCGTCGCGCGCCGCGGGCTGGGGTTGTCGTACGCGTGGCGCTGGTGCAGCGACCACTCGCGCGGCGAAAACGGCGACAACGGCTCGCCGTGCTGCACGAGCTCGCCGGCGACGAGCCACTCCATCTCGCGCATGATCTCGTGGTGGTGCAGTGGGATGCGATTGCCCGCCGCGACGTGCAGCAGGTACAGCCCGGCTTCGCGGGTCTCGAGCAGCACCTCGACCTCACCGAAGCGCGCGGCCTCGCTGCGTCGCGGGAAGTCCTCGGCGCTGCGCGTGATCGCGACCGAGGCGCCACGGCCGTGCTCGAGCGCCTGCGGCTTGGACAGCGCGAGCTCGACCTGTTGCACGCGCGGATGCACCCCCAGCACCATCGCGGCCAGCTCCTCGGCGGCGTTCTCGAGCAGCTTGTAGCGACGGAAGCGCAGCATCGCGGCGAGCTCGTCGGCCACGGTCGCGTAATCGACCGTGTCGGCGATCCGTGCGCTGCGGCCGGCCTCGCCGAGATCGAGCGTGAGCGCCAGTTCGACCTGCACCGGTTGCTCGCGGTCGCGCTCGTCGGCGCGCACGCCGATCACACACTGGACCGACAGGCCGCGGATCTCGATGCGGTCGCGACGCTGCGACGGAACGCGGGCGGACATCGGGGCGCACCATAGCAGCTGGCCGCGGGCGGCGACGCGCGCGGCCAGCTCGACCGCGACATCGGTGTCGCGGACAGCGATGTCGCGCGCGGCCCGGCGGGGCTGCACGGACGGTCCGCGTTTGCCCGCCCGACTTCGCGTGCTAGCGTAAGCAGTGTCGCGGTGGTTACGGCATTCGCCGAAACCCCGGCTCGCGGCCCGCCGGAGAACCCGGTGTTCCGCGGGACACCGTCGGTCCCCTCGCGGGACCTGAATACGGGGCGACGCGCCTCCCGTCCGACGCCAGCCCGGTGTCGTTCGCGGGGCACCTTTGGAGTCCTTGCCCATGACGAAGCTGTCCCTGTTCGCTGCACTGGCACTCGCCACCTCTGCATGTGTGATCGTCGACGACGACGATGGTGGCGGCAGCGAGACCGGGAACTCGTCGAACGCGACCACGCAGTCGACCACCGCAACGACCGCGTCGTCGAACTCGGGCACCGACGGCAGCTCGGGCAGCAGCGCTGCGAGCGAGAGCACCGCGGCGGACAGCGGCACGACCGCGGGTGGTGCGTGCGGCTGGGGCCCGACCGGCGAGGCCGACGTCCCCGAGGGCTATGTCTGCGGCGGCAACGGTGAGGATCCGTCGGGCATGATCCCGAGCGCTTGCCCCGAGGGTGTCGAGCTCGTCGAGGGTGGCGACTGCGGCGGCAACATGGGCATCACCGGCGTCGGTTGCTGCGACGCGAGCGGCAACGCCTGGTTCTGCGCCGGCCAAGACGGCGCCGCGCAGCTGTACACGCAGGCCTGCTGAGCGGGCCCGCGAAGCAGGCCGCCGGGACTGGTTCCGCGCGGGGTTGCCTCCAGGTCGCGGCGTGGTCGTGCGCGCGGCGTGGCGGTGACGCCGCCCGAAACCCGCAGGTTGCAAGGCACTTCGGCGGCGCGTCACATCGGCCGGGGTCGCTGCCTCAACATCGGCGACATGCTCGTCCGTGCCCTGAGCCTCGCCCTGCTCGCGCCGCTTCCCGTGCAGCCGATCGGCCCCGCACAACCGGCTGGCCCTGCCCAGCCCGCGGTGGACACACCGTCACCCAAGGAGGTGATCGAGTTCGGCAATGGCATCGAGCTGCGGCACCAACGTCGCGCGCCCAGCCCGGCCGTGCACGCGATGCTGGTCGCAACGCTGCGCCGCTTCGTCGAGGGCACTGCGGATCCCAGCGCGATCGACAAAGCGGTCGCGCGTCGGCTCGGCAAGATCCGCACGGCGAAGACCTCGGCCAAGCGCATCCTCGCCGCGATCGATGCCCTGCCGCCGGCCAAGAAGACCGAGGCCTTCGCGGGCAAGTCGACCCACGAGGGCTTCTCGGCCAGCCAGTGGACCGAGGCGCTCGCCGCCGGCGCCGGCCTGGTCCACGGTGGCATCGGCGTCGGTCCCACCGACGTGCTGCCGGCCGAGGCGCTGCCCAAGCCCGCGACCTTCGACGTGACCTGCAGCGGTGTGTCGAGCACGGCCGCCACCGATGCCGACGGCAGCGACGAGCTGGTCGTGATGACCTCGTTCGTGCGCGTCGCGAGCCAGACCACCTACGACACCGTGACCACGTCGCTGCCGGCGACCGGCGCGTTCGAGGGCCTCGCTGCCGGCACCAAGCTGCCGCAGGCGCTGCCGCTGCTCACCGACGTCTCGGGCGACTCGCGGCTGGCGATCACCGCGGCGTTCGAGGCCGATGGTGACACCGCCGCGCCGCGCGAGGACTACGCGACGATGCTCGCGCTCGCCGAGGTGATGGCGGTGCAGGCCGAGGGTCCCGCGACGCTGGCGGCGTTCGAGTACGGGCTCGACTACACCCTGGGCCTGCTGCACCTGGCCAACCCCACGCAATGGCCCGATGGCACCGTGCAGCGCACGCTGCTCAAGGACGCGCTCGACCTCAACCACCTGTGGGCCACGCCGGCGCAGAGCTTCGGCGACATCGCGTGGAAGCTGCGCCACGACCACCCGCTGGGCGACGCGACCTACTCGATCTACTTCGACGTGCCCGCGCCGCCGGTGACCATGCCAACGGTCAAGGTGCTGCTGAGCTCGGTCGAGTCGCTCGACCCCATCGACACCGATGGCACCGCCGCGGACCTCGAGGTGCGCGTCTCGATCGGCGCGGGTGACGGCCTCGAGAAGACCCTCAGCGACAACAAGGACAAGCCTGCGATCAACTGGACCGTGCAGCGCCAGATCACCGACGCACCGCACAAGGTCGTGATCGAGGTCTACGACGTCTCGCCCGGACCGCTGTTCGGCGTCTACCAGCAAACGCCCGTCAGCGTCCCGCTCAAGTGCGGCGACTGGGGCCCGTACGGCGACTTCCCGCCGTGCCCGCCGCACGAGACCCCGCTGGTGCTCCGCGGCGACGCCGACACCACGCTCGACATCCAGTACGACCCCAAGACCAAGAAGCTCAGCGGGGACGTGGTGGGCGACGCCGGCATGCTGCTGTCGAAGGCCGGCTCGGGTGGCAAGCGCGGCAGGATCAAGTTCAAGCTGCTGCAGCCGCAGTGACGCGGGCGCGGC
>JAIBBS010000306.1 GCA_019694555.1 Nannocystaceae bacterium | reverse complement strand
CCGGCCCCGCACGCGAGCCCGCGCAGGACCGTGGCCGCCGCGCGCGGTCGCGCGGTCGCGGGGGAGCTCGGCGGCGTCGGCATGCCCCGCGGTTTTGCCCAAGCTCGCGCGCGCGCGCCACAATCGCGCGCGCCGGCGGCCGCGCTCAGAAGGAGTGCATGTAAAACGGCATGTGCACGACCGCGTCGGCGGCGGCGGCGGGCAGCTTCCAGTGCCCGACCTCGCTGGCGATGCAGGCCTCGGTGGCCTTGTCGCCCAGCTCGGCGAGCTCGACCTCGGCGCTGCGCACCTCACCGGCGGCGGTGACGGTGAACTTGATCACCGTCGCGCCCTGGTTGTCGATCTGGTCGGCGTGCACGACCGCGAGGTCGAAGCAGTTGCGGATCTCGGTGAAGTGATCCTGCACCACGCGCTTGATGTCGGCCTCGGGCCGGTCACCCTCGATCGCGAGCACCTGCTCGGTCTTCGCGTGGGCCTTGGGGCCGTGGTGGGTCGGGCCGCTCTTCGCGGTCTCGGTCTTGCCGCCGTCGAGCGCGGGGTTCTCGTCGCCGGCGACCGGCGGCGGATGGCCCGACTCCGCCGCGCGCACGTTCTGTCCGTGCTCGCATGCCGCCAACAGTCCGAACAGTGCGATCGCGATCCCGGGGCGCATGCGACGATGATAGGCGCGCGCGGCCACGGTCGCAGAGCCCGACCGCAGCTGCCGCCGCGCGGGCTGTGTCGCGGCGACCCGTGCGTCGATTGCGCCCGGCGGCCGACGTCGTCGAACCTGCGTTCCGACTGCGCGCGCGTGCGTTGGGCAGCGACGATCGCGATCGCGACGCCGGACGCATCGTCGTCTCCGTGCAGATGCACACGACGATCTTGCGCGCAGCGATCGCCACGATGATCGCGGGTTGCTCCGTGGCAGCGCCACGCGACCCCTTGGGCCTGGGCACGCTCGCGTCGGCCGCGGGCGAGTCCGGCGACGGTGGGGCCGACGAGGGCGACGGCGGCGGCACCGGGGCCAGCGCCGCAGCGGACGGCAGCACGACCGCGTCGCTCGACGACGCCGGCGAGGGCTCGAGCGCCGCTGCCGACGACGGCGCCGTCGGCAGCGACACCGCGGGCAGCGACGGCGGGCCGCCGCCGCAGGGCACCGTCGACGCGGGCGCATTCGCGTCGATCCAGGACGCGATCGACAGCCTCGAGGGCATCGGCGGTGCGGTCTACGTGCCGGCGGGGCAGTGGTCCGTGCCCGAGAAGCTGCGCGTGCACTCGGGCATCACGCTGTTCGGCGCAGGCATGGACGTGACCGTGATCCGCCTGGCCGACGGCGCCCCCGACGACGATTTGCTCAGCAACGACTCGAGCTCGGGCCTGCAGGACATCGTCGTGCGCGACCTGACGCTGCAGGGCCGCGGCGCCGGTGCGGGCGACTGCCGCCACGGCCTCAAGCTGGCCAAGGTCGAACGCGTGACGGTGATCGCCGTGGCCGCGCGCGATCACTGCGCCGACGGCTTCTACCTCGGCTACAAGCACGTCGACGGCGTGCCGATCGGCGTCGCCGACATCCGGCTGTCGGGCATCGTCGCGACCGGCAACGGCCGCAACGGCCTGTCGCTGGTGCAGGGGCACGACGTGCTCGTCGACGGCGGCAGCTTCAGCGGCAACAACGTCGGCGAGCTGGTCTCCGCCATCGACCTCGAGCCCGATCCCTATCCCGACGGCAACGTCAGCGGAAACCGCATCATCGGCAACACCATCAGCGACAACGCCAACAACGGCCTGCAGCTGTGGGCCGACGGCGGCGCGATCGTGGCCGACAACGTCGCGTGCAACAACACCATCACCGGCAACGCCGGCACCGGCATCTCCGATCACCAGGCCGACGACGACGTCTTCGTGGGCAACGTCCTGGCCGGCAACGGTGCCCAGGCCGACTACGACGGCAGCGCCCACGTCGGCGACGCGTTCGCCGAGGCGTGCGGGCTGCCGCTGCCCGGGCTCCCGCCGCCGCCGCCGCTGCCGTGACGCGCGCGGCGGCCGGGGCCGACGATCGCGCTCAGCCGTCGCTGCGGGCGCACGCCAGGCGCAGCAGCGAGCCGGCCGAATAGGCGCCGTCGTCGCCCTCGGCGCCCAGGCCCGCACGACCGATGCGGCAGCGCAGCTGCAGCGCGCTGCACTCCTGCGTCACGCGGGCCTCGATCGCGTCGCAGCGCGAGACCTCGGTCTCGGGCAGCAACACCGCGAACAGGTCGCGTTCGAGCCGCGCGACCAGGTCGACGTTGCGGCACGCGCCCTCGAGGATCTTCGCCAGTCGTGCCGCGCCGTCGTCGCCCGCAGCTGCGACGCTGCGCACCGCCAGCAACGCCAGCGGGCGCTGGTAGCGATGCGCGCGCGCGACCTCCTGCTGCAGGCGGTGGCGGAAGTACGTCGCCGAGTACACGCCGGTCACGTCGTCGCGCAGATCCAGCCGCGTGCCCACCGCCTCGTTGGCGACCTCGGGCTCCTCGCGCAGCCACGGCGAGCGGCCGCCGTGCGCGAGCGCGCCGCCCGACAGTCGCACCAGCAGGTGCGTGCGCGCGAGCAGCTCGACGTGGCTGCCCAGGCGCAGGAAGTCGCAGCCCGAGCGCGCGTAGGCCTCCTCGATCACCGCGTCGCCGATCTCGCCGTCGAGCACCGCGACCAGCGGCAGATCGGCGGTCCGGGGATCGCTCGAGAGCACCTCCAGCGCGTCGACGCACGCGTCGATCGGCTGCGCCAGCGCCACGTAGATCACGTTGGGCAGAAACGACGCCGCGGCCTGGGGCAGGTGGGTGCACTCGCGCGTGATCGCGATGCGCCCCACGCGATAGCCCGCGCGCCGCAGGCAGCGGTCGAGCCCGTCGGGGCCGTGGCCCGGGCGCAGCGTCAGGATCCGACCCGCGCCGCCCAGCGACGACATCGCCGCGAGCTCCTGCTCGGTCCAGTGCTGCGGCGTCGCACCGGGGGGCGTCGGGATCTGCAGGACGGTCTCGGGGTGGTCCACGCCGGCGGGCATCGGCCAGGATGGGGCCGCGCTTGAGCGCAACCGCGGCGCGTCAGCCGGTGAAGCGACCGAGGTTGCCGAGCACGACCAGCCAGTAGTACGCGCCGCCGCCCAGCGCCAACAACAGCGCGAGCACGATCCACGGCATCGCGCTGCCTTCCTTGCGCGGCGCAGGCGAGGGCATGCGCGTGGGCGCACGCGGGCCCTTCACCGCCGGGTGCGGGCCCGAGGGCTGCGCGCGCGCCGGCTTGTCGCGGCGCGCGGCCTCGCCCGCGGCGGCCTCGGGCTCGATCGCGCGTGCGGCCGAGGCGCTGGCGGTGGGCTCGGGCTCGAGCCCGAGCGCGCCGCCGGCGGACGCGTCGTCGAAGCCGTCGAGGCCCAGCGGTGCCGCGCCGTCGTAGTCCGCGGCGCCGCTCATCATCGAGTCGAGCGGCTGCGAGCCGGTCTCGGGCGCGTCGTCCTCGCCCAGCGACTTGAAGTTGAGAAACTCCTCGTCGATGAGCTGCAGGATCAGGCTGGTGCCGCCGGCGCTGGGCTGCGACGGCGACGGCTGCGACGAGCGCATCTCCTCGAGCAGCTCGGACAGCGCGCGCGAGCTGACCTTGAGGCTGCGCGAGAACAGGAAGCCCAGCAGGTCGTCGGCGAAGTCGCTCGCGGTCTGGTAGCGGGTGTCGAGCTCGCGCGACAGCGCGCGGCGGATGATCCGCTCGAGCTCGGGCGGCACGTCGGGGTTGCGCGCGCTGATCGAGGGCACCTCGGCCGCGCGCACCAGCTCGACGGTCTTGTAGTCGGACTCGCCCAAGAACAGGCGCTCGCCGGTCAGCATCTCGAAGGCGAGGATGCCGACGGCGAAGATGTCCGAGCGCGCGTCGACCTCGTGGCCGTGCGCGGCCTCGGGCGACAGGTACGAGAACTTGCCCTTGACCACGCCCGGGTCGGTCGACTCGAGCTGCGTCGAGGCCTTGGCCAGACCGAAGTCGGTCAGCTTCACCTCGCCGTTCCACGAGAACAAGATGTTGGGCGGCGAGATGTCGCGGTGGACGATGCCCAGCGGCCGCCGGGTCTCGGGGTCGCGGAGGTTGTGTGCGTAGTCGAGGCCTTTGAGGATCTCGCCCAGCACCCAGACCGCGAGGTGCACCGGCATGGTCGCGCGGCGCTTGGAGAGGTACTGCAGGACGTGCTTGAGGTTGGGCCCCTCGACGTACTCCATCACGATGAAGTAGGTCGAGGAGCTCTTGCCGATGTCGAAGACCGAGACGACGTTGGCGTGGCTCAGGTGCAGCGACAGCCGCGCTTCGTCGAGGAACATCCGGACGAAGCGCTCGTCCTTGAGCAGCCCCGGCAAGATGCGCTTGATGGCGACCTTCTTCTTGAAGCCCGCCATCGACTCGGCCTCGGCCACGTAGACCTCGGCCATGCCGCCGGCATCGAGCTTGAAGAGTGGGCGGTAGCGGTCAGCCATCTCGCGCGCAGGGACTCGCCGGGATTGTAGCGCCATCTGCCGCGACGCGGGCGGACGGTGACGCGTTCGAGCGCGTCCGCGCGGGCCGCTGGGGGCGGGCCGCGGCCGGCCGAGGTCCGCTCACGCTGCGGGATCGTAGCTCGACAGCTCGAGCCGCAAGGCGCCGACCCACATGTCGCTTTCCATCGCGAGCGGGATCCGCCGTGCGTCCGCGGAGAGCCATGCGCGCAGGGTGAACACGCGCTTGCCCGGCAGCGGTTGGTCGAACGGGTCGACCCGGGTCAGGGTTCCCGAGATCGCGACGACGTCGTTCTTGCCGATCCCGAGCGCCTTCGCCACACCGGGCAGGCGCTCCATCGGCGCGTCGGGGAGCGCCTCGATGTCGATGCGCATGATGGTGGTGCCGTCGATGACGTGGGCCTTGGCGTGCTCGCCGGGCGCGAGCCGCTGCGCGCGGACCCACGCCATCGCCCCCAGCGGGTCGAAGGTGTCGATCGGCGTGTGCTTGAGGTGCTTGCGGGTCTTGCCGTCCTTGTCGTCGGCGATGCGGACCTGGCCGCGGCCTTCGTAGGCTGCGGTGGTGACGCGGCGCTTGTAGCCGACGGGACTCCAGCCGCTGTAGACCAGCACGTTCTCGGACCAGATCGTCGCGCCGCTGCGCGCATCGAGCAGCGTGACCATGTCGTCGGTGACGGTCGCGAGCAGCGAGATGATGCCGCTGGTGCTCGCGTGGCCCTCGAGCCGCAGGATCGGCGCGCCGTGGGGCGGACCGCCGCGCGGATCGGGCTCGAGCGCGACGACGGTGGCCTCGGCCAGACCCGCCGAGTTGCCGGCGAAGGTGACGTCGAAGCGGAAGCGCTCGCCGACGCCGAGGCTGGCGCCGAAGTCGGCGGGCCGCTGCGTCCGGGGCATGCGCCGACGGCTGTCGCGCAGCGGCGGGTTCACCAGCGCCGCGGTCCAGCCGACGCTGGCCGCGGTGTCGCGCACGATCTTGCCGCCCGGTCGCGTCGTGGGCGGCACCGGCGGCGCGTCGAGATCGGGCATCAGCGCCGCGTCGACCGCGGGGCCATCGACGCCGGTGGCCGCGACCGGGGCCGCCGCGGCCACGCCCAAGCACAGCCCCATCGTGCCGCAGGCCACCGCGGCGGCCCGCGCGAGGCGGGTCAGCACCGGGCGCCGCACCGACCGCGTGGGGCTCGCGAGCATCGGCCGCAGGCTACCACGCCATCGCAAAAGCGCGCGGCGTCTCTGCTAGAGTGCCCGGCCTCGCATGGTGCCGCTCGTGCTCACGCAAGGCGATCCGGCCGGTGTCGGCCCGGAGCTGCTGTTGCGCGTGGCGCAGGCCGGGCTCGTGCGCGAAGGTGATCGCGTCTTCGCCGATCCCGACGCGCTCGCCCAGCTGGCAGCGCGGCTGGCCGGGCAGGGCGCGGGCTGGGCCGGCGATGCGCTCGCCGTGCTGCGCGGCCACCTCGATCCCGAGTGCCGTCCGGCGCTGGGACAGTTCGAGGCCCTGCGCCTGGCGACCGACCACGCGCTCGCCGCCTGCGCCCGCGGCGAGCCCATCGCGATGGTGACCGCGCCGATCGACAAGGCCATCGCGCACGCCGAGGGCCTGCGCTACCCCGGCCACACCGAGTACCTCGCGGCGCGCTGCGGCACCGATCGCTTCGCGATGCTGATGCTGGGCACGACCCTGCGGGTGGCGCTGGTCACGATCCACCTGCCGCTGCGCGAGGTCGCCGCGTCGCTGCGCAGCGAGGACATCGTGCGCGTGGGCCTGCTGCTGGCCGACGCGCTGGCGCAGTGGCCCGGCGTGCCCGCGCGCATCGGCGTGCTCGCGCTCAACCCCCACGCCGGCGAAAAAGGTCACCTGGGCGACGAGGAGGGCCGCGTGATCGAGCCCGCGATCGCCCAGCTGTCGCGCGCGCGGCCGCAGATCGCGTTCGTGGGACCGCTGCCGGCGGACACCGCGTTCACGCGCCAGGCCCAGGGCGAGCTCGGTGGGCTGGTGGCGATGTATCACGACCAGGCGCTGGGCCCGTTCAAGCTGCTGCATTTCGTCGACGGCATCAACGTGACGCTGGGGCTGCCGTTTCGCCGCGCGTCGCCCGATCACGGCACGGCGCGGGATCTCGCGGGTCGTGGCCTCGCCGACGCGCGCTCGATGCTGGCCGCGGTCGCCTACGCGCGGGCGGGGGTCGCGTGAGTCGGGCCCGCGGTCGCACGCCCGCGCCGGTGCGTCCAGGTCGCGCGCGCGCGCCGGCCCAG
>JAIBBS010000091.1 GCA_019694555.1 Nannocystaceae bacterium | reverse complement strand
GCCGCGCGCTGGCGTAGCGCCGTCGCGGCGCGATCACGGCGCGATCGCGGCCCAGTCGTCGCCCTGCCGCGTCAGCAGCCGTCGCCGCCGCATCGCGTGCTCACCCAGCTCGAGCCCCAGCAGCGCCTGCACGACCTCGCGCGGCCGCGCGGTGCCGGTGGGATCCATGCGCAGCGCGAAATGCAGCTCGCCGGCATCGTGGTCGATCGCCGCGCGCAGCAGGTGCGGGCGCACGTCGATGGTGGTGGTGGCCCCGCCCTCGCCGCGCACGTCCTTGCGGCGATCGTGGCGACGCCGCGCGACCGGCAGCGACGCGGCCGCGAGCGCCTGCTCGAGTCGCTCGCGCAGCGCCGCGGCGTCGCTGCTGCTCGGCAACGCGACCGCGAACTCGGCCGCGTCCACCAGCGCGGTCAGCCGCGGCGCGTGCGGGGCCAACAGCTGCGCGGCTTGCAGCTCCAGGCCCGGCGGCGCCACGGCACGCAGCCGCGCGAGCAGGCCCGCCGCCAGCGCGGCGCGCTCGGCCTCGTCCATCTCGCCGGCCATGTCGCGCGCCGACTCCGGCAGGATCACGTCGACGTCGAAGGCATCGCCGTCGCTGGCGATGCCCAGCGCCAGCGCCGGGCCCAGCCACAGCCGCGGCACCGGGTTGAAGCCGCGCGAGAAGCCGACCTCGATGCGAGCGCGCCGCAGCAGCCGCGGCAGGTTGCGCAGGAAGTCGAGGTGGCCGATGAAGCGCAGCGGTCCGCCGCGCGCGTAGAAGATCCGCAGTCGCGAGTGCGGCGCCTCGGCGTTGGGCGAGAACGCGCTGCCCGGGCCCAGGGCGCTGCGCGGCAGCCGTCCGCGCAGGCGCGACAGCGGCACGACGTCGGCCTCGGCGGGCTCGGCCTCGGGCACGCTGCCCTCGGCCGCGGTCGCGGCCGCGCGATCCTGCAGCTCGCGCAGCGCGTCGACCCGCTCGCTGCGCATCTGCGTCATGTCGCAGGCGATGCCGCAGTCGTAGCAGACCAGGCGGCGGCGATCGGCCAGCGCGTCGGGCAGCGAGCCGTGGTGCACCTGCGCGCCGACCGGCTTGCCACACGGTGGGCTCGCGCGCCCGCGCACGGCCTTGCGCCACTCGCCGGCGAGGAAGTCGGGCTCGAGCCCGATGTCGATGTGATCCCACGGCAGCCGCGCGCCGACCGGCAGCGTGCGCGTGTACACCGTGGGATCGACGTCGCAGGCCGCGAGCGCGTCGAGCCAGCGCTGCAGCGAGAACTGCTCCTGCCAGCCGTCGAAGCGCGCGCCGGCTCGAAACGCGTGCTCGAGCACGTCGGCCATGCGGCGATCGCCGCGCGCGAACAGGCACTCGAGCCAGCTCTCGCGCACGTCGTGGGTCTTGAGCGCGAGGCCCTCGCGCTTGACCGCGCCGCGCAGCATCGCGACCTTGCCGACCAAGTCCTCCATCGCGTCCATCGCGGCCCACTGGAACGGCGTGTGCGGCTTGGGCACGTGCTGGCTCACCGACAGCGTCACCGCCGGCGGGCGCTTGAGCCCGAGGCTGCGCGCGAGCGCCTTGACCTGCGCCCCGGTCGCGACGATGCCGGCGACGTCGGCGTCGGTCTCGGTCGGCAGGCCGATGATGAAGTACATCTTCATGCGGTCGTAGCCGCGCTCGAAGATGCGTCGCGCCGAGTCGAGGATGTCCTGGTCGCTGACGTTCTTGTTGATGACGTCGCGCATCCGCTGGGTGCCGGCCTCGGGCGCGAAGGTGAGGCCCGACAGGCCCACGCGCTTGATCTCGTCGAGCAGCTCGCCCGACAGGCCGTAGGCGCGCAGGCTCGACACGCCCAGGCCGACCTTGCGCCGCGCCAGCTCCGGCACCAGCGTCTTGATCAGCGGGTCGATGCACGAGACGTCCGCGGTCGACAGCGCGGTCAGGCTGGTCTCGGCGTAGCCGGCGTTGTCGACGCCCTGCAGCACCGCGTCGACGATGGCGCCCGGCGAGCGCTCGCGCACCGGCCGGTAGATGATGCCGGCCTGGCAGAAGCGACAGCCCTCGGTGCAGCCGCGGGTGATCTCGACCGCGGCGCGATCGAAGATGGCCTCGGCGCGCGGCACCGGGAAACGCGTGGGAAACGGGTAGTCGTCGAGCCGACGCACCCACGTGCGCGCGACCGTCTCGGGCGCGCCCGCGGCGATGCCCGCGGCGTTGCGCCCGGCGACGACCAGCATGCCGGTCGCGGGCTCGAGCACGACGTCGTAGAACGACGGCACGTACATGCCCGGCTGCCGCGAGATCATCGCCAGCACCTCGCGGCGGGGCGCGCCGGCGCGGCGCATGCGACCGATCTCGCGCAGCAGCGACGGCAGCACCTCCTCGGCCTCGCCCACCAGCACCGCGTCGACGAACGGCGCGATCGGCTCGGGATGGGTCGCGGTCGGGCCGCCCGCGAGCACGATGGGATCGCGATCCGAGCGATCGGCGGCGCGCAGCGGGATGCCACCGAGCGCGAGGTTGGTCAGCGCGCCCGTGTAGCACAGCTCGTACTGCAGGCTCAGGCCCACGACGTCGAACTGCGACAGCGGCGTCCAGCTCTCGAGGCTCACCAGCGGCAGGCCGGCCGCTCGCAGCTCCTGCTCGACGTCGACCCACGGCGTGAACGCGCGCTCGCACGCGAGGTCGGGCTCGCGGTTGACCAGCGCGTAGAGGATCCGCGTGCCGAGGTGGCTCATGCCGACCTCGTAGACGTCCGGGAACGCCAGCACGAAGCGGCACGTCACCGTGCGCGGGTCCTTGACGATCTGCTGCTCCTCCCCGCCGAGGTAGCGGGCGGGCTTGGTCACCCGGGGCAGGATCGCGGCCCACGGGTGCTCCCGGGCAACCGCGGCCGGATCGCGCGTGGGCGGAGCGTCGTGCATCGCGGTCGGAGTCTGCCCCATCGGCCCGGTGGGCGCGAGTGCGGCGTCGGGCCTGCGGGCGGCCCTCGGGCGCCCCACGCGGCCCGCAGGGCGGCTATGCTCGGGGTTGCGCCCCACCCGCCCGGCCTTAACCTCGACCAGAGCCCGTGAAGGACCTCTACGCCAGCCTCGGTGTGCCGCGCACCGCGACCGCCGAAGAACTCAAGAAGGCGTACCGCACGCTCACGAAGAAGTTCCATCCCGACAAGAACCCGGGCAACAAGCAGGCCGAGGAGCGCTTCAAGGACGTGAGCACCGCCTACGAGGTGCTCTCGGATCCCCAGCGCCGCGCGCTGTACGACGAGTTCGGCGAGATGAGCCTGACGCAGGGCTTCGATCCCGATCGCGCGCGCGCGTACAAGCAGGCGCAGTCGCGCGCGAGCAGCTCGTCGCGCTTCGTCGATCACGACACCGACGTGTTCGAGGATCTCGGCGACCCGCGGCAGACGCAGTTCGACGACTTCCTCTCGCGGCTCTTCGGCGGCGGCCGCGTGCGCGCCGAGGGTGGCACGCGCCGCGGCCCGCGGCCGGGGGTCGACATCGCCGGCGAGATCCGCGTGTCGCTGCTCGACGCGCTGCACGGCGTGACCGTGCCGGTGCGCATCGAGGGCGACGACGGCGAGGCCCGCACGCTCGACGTGAAGGTGCCGCAGGGCATCGCCGACGGCGGCAAGCTGCGCCTGCGCGGCCAGGGCGGCAGCGGCAACCCCGCCGGCGACCTGCTGCTCACGGTCCACGTCGACGCGCACCCGCGGCTCGAGCGCGACGGCAACGACCTGCGCATGAGCGTGCCGGTCACCGCGTTCGAGGCCTACCGCGGCGGTCCCATCGACGTGCGCACGCCGTGGGGCCAGGTCACCGTGAAGCTGCCCGCGGGCGCGCAGAACGGCCAGACCCTGCGGCTGCGCAGCCACGGCGTGCGTCCGGCCGGCAAGCCCGCGGGCGACCTCATGGTGACGCTCGACGTGCGCATGCCGCCGGCGGGCAACCAGCGCCTGCTCGATGCGCTCGCAGAGCTGCAGGCGGGCCAGGATCCGCGGCAAAACCAGAGCTTCTGAGCTATGGTCGGCGGTGCATGACGGTGCGACTGCCGATCGCCTCGGACACGCCGCGACCGCGCCACCCACAGTGGCTGCGCGTGAAGATGCCCGGCGGTGAGGGCTACGCCGAGCTGCACGCGCAGGTGAAGCAGCTCGGGCTCCACACCGTGTGCCAGAGCGCGAGCTGCCCCAACATCGGCGAGTGCTGGAACCACCGCGCGCTCACGATCATGATCCTGGGCGACATCTGCACCCGCTCGTGCCGCTTCTGCGACGTCGCGACCGGGCGGCCGCTGCCGGTCGACGAGGACGAGCCGCGCCGCGTGGCGCAGATGCTCGCGTCGCTGCGGCTGCGCCACACCGTGATCACCAGCGTCGATCGCGACGACCTCGACGACGGCGGCGCGCGCATCTGGGCCGCGACGCTGTCGGCCTGCCACGACGCCGCGCCGCAGATGACGATCGAGACCCTGGTGGGCGACTTCAAGGGTGTGCTGCGCGACGTCGACACCGTGCTCGACGCCGGCCCCGACGTGTTCGCGCACAACCTCGAGACCGTGCCGCGGCTGTCCCGCGAGGTGCGGGTGCAGGCCCGCTACGAGCGCAGCTACGCGGTGCTGGCCCACGCCCGCCGCCGCGGCGCGCTGACCAAGACCGGGCTCATGCTCGGGCTGGGCGAGCGCGAGGACGAGGTCCACGAGGTCATCGACGCGCTGGGCGCGATGCAGCTGACGATCCTGACGCTGGGCCAGTACCTGCAGCCCAGCCGCAAGCACCTGCCGATCGCGCGCTACGTCCACCCCGACGAGTTCGCGGCGCTGCGCAGCTATGCGCTGGCCCGCGGCATCCGCCACGTCGAGTCCGGACCGCTGGTGCGCTCGAGCTACCACGCCGACGGTCAGGCCGAGCTCGTCACCGCGCTGCAGCGCGAGGCCGGCGTGATCGGCTTCGCGAGCCTGCACGCGCCCGTCGTCGAACCCTGACGCGATCGTCGACGCGGTCGCGGGCGCTCGCTCAGCGGCGGCCCAGCGCCTCGCGGATCCGGGCCATGGCCTCGGGCACGCGCTTGCGCGGGATGTTCACGCGCGTGGGCATGCCGCCGCCGAGATCGAGCAGCGCCACGAAGTCGAGCCCGCTCTCGAAGTCGGCGGCGATGGTGGCGTTGCCGGCCTCGATCACGATCGCGACCTCGGCGCGCCGCTGGCCGATGAGCAGCAGCTCGGTCTTGTCGAACGCCGCGGCGCCGGCGGGCACCTCGAGCCAGGCGATGCCGTCCTCGACCACGAAGCGGTCGGCGAGCGTGCCCGCGACCTCGGCCATGCGACCGAAGTCGGCGGCGGCGGCGTCGATGCTGTCGCGATCGATGCCGGGCGGCAGCCCCGCGACCAGGTGGTGCACGATGCGGAGCTTGAGCGTCTCGTCGGTCCAGTGGGCCCGCAGCGCGCGATCGATGCGATCGGCCTGGGCCGAGGGCGTGCCGATGCGGGTGTCGACCGCACGCGCGTCGTCGTCGGCGCCGGCGTAGGGCTCGACGCCGCCGCGGATCCACTTGGCCGCGGCGTAGAGCCCGTCGAGATCGAAGTGGCACACGATGCAGTCCACCGGCCCGGTGTCCGCCACCAACGCCGGCGTGATCATCTCCGGGCACGCGCCGTGCTCGGCCTTGGTCGCGAGCACGAAGCGCGGGTCCTTGCGGTACTCGGCCTGCAGCGGGTGATCGTGGTGATCGACCCAGCGGGCCAGCCGCGGGCCGAGCTTGGCGATGAAGACGCCGGTGGTCTTCTCGAAGCCCTTGCCCATCGCCGCGGCCGCGAACGCGATGTCGAGCACGACCACGCGACCCGGACACGCGCTGGGCTTGGGCAGCTTGCGCGGGCTGGCGAACACCAGCGCCGGCATCGTCACGGTCACGGCAGCCCCGCGCGCGCCGACTGCAGCTCCGACAGCGCGTGGCCGTCGCCCGCCGCCTGCGCCGCCGCGATGCCGCGGTCGAACACCGCGGCCGCGTCGGCAGTGCGGCCCTGCTTGCTCAACATCTCGCCGTACATGAGATAGCACGGCACGTAGCCGGGGTGCCGCTGCGCCAGCTCGGCGAACGCGGCCTCGGCCGGTTCGAGCTCGCCGCGGCGGCGCAGCTCCATCGCCAGGCCGTACTGCGGGAACGGATCGCCGGGGTGCTTGGCCGCGAGCTCGCGCAGCATCGCCAGGCGATCGGGCGGCATGCTCAGGCCGCGCCCTTCTTGCTCGGACGCCAGGTGCGCTCGTGCTCGGCGATGTACGCGGTGGCGTCGCCGTCGGAGATGCCCAGCGCCGCGAGCAGCTTGGGCGTGCGATCGAACACCGGCGTCTCCTGCAGGTGACCGACCAGCAGCAGGTACACCGCGACGTGGTACGGCGTGTACTTCTCGAGCAGCTTGTCGGCGGCCTCGCGCAGCTGCTCGGGCGTGCGGGTCTCGCAGAAGTCCTCGTCGGTCTCGCCCTGGCGGTGCGGCACGCCCAGCGAGTCGAGGAAGTCGACCAGCATCGTGCGGTGGTGTCGCATGAGCCACTCGATCAGCAGCGCGAGCGCGAGCTGCTCGTTGCCCGCGCCGAACTCGGCGTCGAAGCGCTTGCGCCAGGCCTTGAGCCGGGCCGAGCGCGTGAAGGCGGTCTCGGGCACGTTCGAGCCGACGCCGCCGGCCTTGAGCACCTGGCGCACCTCCTTGCCCGACAGCTCGCCATAGAACCCGTCGACCCGCTCGGGGCCGAGGTGCTTGCAGATCTCGAGAGGCTTCATGATGAAAGACAGTCCCGTGGCCAGGCGCGCGCCTGGGCCCGGGAGGCTAGCAGCCCGTGGTGAGACCCGGCAACACGAGAACAGCGCCCTGGGCCCCCACGGCTGCGTTGCTCGGAGCTCGAAACACACCCGGCCTCGCAACGGCGCCGCGCCCGGGCGTGGCCAGCGGGCTGCTCGCGGGCCGCGGCCGTGGGCCGGCGGGGCGCGGCCGCGCGGGCGGTGCGACAGCCGGCGCTAGCGGCCCTACCCGGTGGGCCCGCTAGCCTGGTGGGGCGATGCTGCTGCCGACCCTCGCCTCACCGCTGCTGGCCCTGTTGCAGTCGTGCTCGCCCTGCACCGCGCAGTGCGACGCGCTCGAGGGCACCGATCGATCGACGTGCCTGCTGCAGTGCGAGCAGCGCGAGCAACCGTCGAAGAGCGGCATGACCACGTGGCGTCGCGAGGAGCGACTCGGCGGCGCGCCGCCCGGCAGCGCGCACGCCGACGAGGCCGGCAGCACCACGGTCGAGCAGACCGTCGCGGCCGACGGCGAGCGCACGACCACGACCACGACGCGCGATCGCAGCGGCACGCACGCGGTGACGCAGCAGGGCGAGCCCAGCCCCGCGAAGGCGGCGAGCAGCCCGGTGCCGACGCGCACGGCAGCGCCGCCGGTGAGCGCGGCGCCGCGGCGCGACGGCGTCGCACCCGACGCGTGGCCGGCGTTGGCGAAGTGTCAGGCGTCGTGCGATCCGCGGGCCGAGGCCTCGGCGCGCGCGACCTGCAAGCTGACGTGCCTGCAGCTGTCGACGCACTTTCGCGGCTCGCGTACGGCGGCGTTTCTCTCGCGCACGCGCGGCGCGGGTCAGCGCAGCGACGCGAGGTAGGCTTCGTAGCGCGCCGACAGCCGCACGGTGATCGGGCCGGCGCTGCCGTTGCCGACGGTGCGTCCATCGAGCGTCGTGACCGGCATGATGCCGCGCACCGACGAGGTCAAGAACACCTCGTCGGCGGCGCGCAGCTGCTCGGGCAGCACCCGCTCGGTGCGCAGCGTCAGGCCCAGCGCCACCACCAGCTCGCACACCACCTCGCGCGTGATGCCGGCGAGCAGGCCCGCCTGCAGATCGGGCGTGCAGACCACGCCGTCGCGGACGAAGAACACGTTGCTGGTCGCGCCCTCGGCGATCTCGCCGGTGGGCGTGCACAGGATCGCATCCTCGCCGCCGGCGGCGATGGCCTGGCGCAGCGCGAGGATGCTGCCGAGGTAGTTGCCGCTCTTGATCGCGGGATCGAGCATGCCGCCTTGGACCTTCGTGGTGCCGACGATGACCGCCGAGATGCCGCGGCTGTAGGCCGCGGCGTCGGGCAGCACCAGCGGCATCGCGATCACGACCAGGGTCGGCTCCTCCGAGCGCCGCGGATCGAGCATGAGCGGCCCGACGCCGCGCGTGACGATCATGCGCACGTAGCTCTCGTCGTTGCCGGTCGCGGCGTGCGTGCGCGCGAGCGCGTCGGCGAGCGCGTCGTCGGACCACGGGATGCCCAGGCCGATGCCGTCGGCGCTGCGGTGCAGTCGCGCGAGGTGACGCGCGCGCTCGACCGGCACGCCCGCGACGGTGCGCATGGTCTCGTAGACGCTGTCGCCGTAGAGGAAGCCGCGATCGAACACGCTGATCGTCGCCGCGGCGGGATCGACCACCGCGTCGAGCGTCGAGAGATACACCTTGGTGGCGCCCATGCCGTTGCTGCCGCCCGCGGGCGGCGCTTCCGTTGTCGCCGCCGCCGCGGCCCGCGTCAATGCGACAGCTCGCGGCGCAGCCGCCACACCGCGCCCAGGGCCTCGCGCACGATGCGGCCCGACATCTTCGAGTCGCCGGCCGCGCGCTCGGTGAAGATGATCGGGACCTCGACCACGCGGAAGCCCTGCCGGATCGCGCGCGCGGTCATCTCGATCTGGAACGCGTAGCCCCGCGCGGCCACGCGCGCGCGCGGCAGCGCCTCGAGCACCGCGCGACGCCAGCACTTGAAGCCGCCGGTCAGATCCTTGATGCGCAGCCCCAGCACGGTGGCCGCGTACGCGCTGCCACCGCGGCTGAGCAGCGCTCGCCGCAGCGGCCAGTGCACGGTGCCGCCGCCTGCGACCCAGCGCGAGCCCAGCGCGACGTCGGCCCCGTCGCGACAGGCCTGCAACAGCGACGGGATCGCGGCGGGGTCGTGCGACAGATCGGCGTCCATCTGCACGAAGTGGCTGTAGCCCGCCGGAAGCGCCAGCGCGTGCTCGAACGCGTCGAGGTACGCGCGACCCAGGCCCTGCTTGCCCGCGCGATGCAGCACCGACAGCCGCGGCTCGTTCGCCGCGAGCGCGTCGGCCAGCGCACCGGTGCCGTCGGGGCTGGCGTCGTCGACCACCAGCACGTCGGCCGCGGTCTCGCGCAGGATCGCCGCGACGATCCGCGGCAGGTTCTCGCGCTCGTCGTAGGTCGGCACGATCACGAGCACGCGCTCGGAGCTGGGATCGCGATCGTCGGACACCGCGGGCGCAGCATAGTGCCCAGTGGCTACGCAGGTCTACGTACGCATCGCCCGCGCGCGGCCCAGGCAGCTGCGCGCGCCCCCTGGCGGTGCTGCCGGGCGCCGGGCGATGCTGCCGGCTGCCGTGGGGAGGTTCGCCATGTCGCGACGCGAGCGCTTCGATGCCGTTGCCCTGACCGTGCTCGCGGTCGTCCCGATCGCGTTGGGCTCGGCCCGCGCCGCCGCCGAGCCACCGCCGGGCGCCCCGCCCGAGGACCACCACGAGCGACCGGCACAGTACGCCGCGCCGGGTTGGTCGCTGCCACCGGCCAGCGCGCTCGCGCCCGAGTACCCGCTCGCGGCGCAGTTCATCGAGGCCGACCCGACCAACTACAGTCCCGGCGGCATGGGCACCGTGCAGTACGTCGTGGTGCACACGATGCAGGGCTCCTACGAGGGCAGCATCAACTGGTTTCTCAACCCCGACGCCGACGTGTCCGCGCACTTTTGCATGCGCAGCGCCGACGGCGAGATCACGCAGATGGTGCAGCTGGCCGACAAGGCCTGGCACGTCGGCACCGAGAACGCCGTCGCCGTCGGCATCGAACACGAGGGCTTCGTCGACGACGCCAGCTGGTACACCTGGGAGATGTACCGCGAGTCGGCCAAGCTCGCGCGCTGGCTCGCCGATCACTTCGGCCTGCCGCTCGATCGCGATCACATCGTGGGCCACGTCGAGCTGCCCAACCAGACCCACACCGATCCCGGACCCAACTGGGACTGGCCGCTGTACATGGCGCTGGTGAAGGACGTGGTCGCGGCCGACACCATCGAGGGTGCGATCGTCGACGGCAGCACGCCGTGCCCGTGGGTCGCGACGCAGGACACGTGGATCAAGACCACGCTGCAGTCCGCCGACGCGCTGGGCGACGACGCGCGCTGCTTCGTCGCCGCCGGCACCGAGGTGCCGTACCTGCATGCCTCGGGCGATCTCGCCGGCCACGTCCGCGTGGTGCTCACCGACGACGGGCCCTGTGCCGGCACCGCGGTCGCCGAGCAGGGCTATGCCTTCGCGGAGCACTTCTCGGGCGCCTGCGATCCCGCGACGATGGTGCCGTCGGGCGCGAGCGTGCAGCTCGACGGCGGCGCGGCCACGGCCACCGACGAACGCGGCGGCTTCGCGCTGGGCGGCGTCGCGGCGGGCACCCACGCGCTGTCGGCCGGTGCACCGGGCTACGACGCGGCCGCGCTCGAGGTCGAGCTCGCGGGCTACCCCGGCGCGCGGGTCGTGATCGTGCTGCAGCCGATCCCGGCCGACGACGGCGGCGGCGACTCGGGCGGCGGCTCCGAGGGTGGCGGCAGCACCTCGGACGCGCCCGAGGATCCGGCCGGGACCAGCGGCGGCGAGGCCAGCAGCGGCACGGCGGCACCCGATGGCCCGGGCGCACTGCCCGATACGTTCGGCGAGGGTCCCGAAGCGCCGGCCGGCTGCGCCTGCACGGCCGCGCAGGGCGGCGGAGCGGACCCGGCCAGCGGGTTCGCGGCGCTGACGGTCGTGGGCCTGGCGGCCCTGCGTCGACGCCGACGCGCCACGCACCGACCCGCGTGAGCGTCCCGCACGGCTGCCCGAGTGTGCTAGTGTCCGCTACGCGTGACCCTTTGCCGGTAGCCGACCTTGCGGAAAATTCGCTGCCACTATCCCTCCGCCGAAGCCTACATTTCGGCGCTCGAACCGAACTCCGAACCGCAGTCGCTGCAGGTGTTCTCGACCGATCCGTTCGAGCCCGGCGAAGAGGTGCTGCTCGAGGTGTACTTCGCCGGACTGCCCGGCAAGATGATGGTGCGCGCGATCGGCAAGGAGTGGCACTCCGCGCGGCCGCGGTTGCGCGTGCGCGCCGGCGGTGTGTTGCGCTGCACCGGCACCGAGTGGCGCAAGCTCGAGTTCCTGCGTGACGTCGGATCGGGCGCGATCGATCTGACGGCGCGCCGCCGTCACGTGCGCCTGCCGGTGATGGTCGAGGTGCGGTGGCGGCGACAGAACAGCACCGAGTACGCGATGGCGGCGCTGTCGGAGATCAGCGAGGGCGGCGCGCTGTTGCTGACGCGCTCGCCGCCGACGCAGGGCGAGGACATCATCGTCGAGATCACGCCGCCGGGCAGCGAGCGCGCGCTCGAGGTGCTCGCGGTCGTGCGCAACGCCAGCAACCCCGACGGCGTCGGGCTCGAGTTCCTCGCGCGCGACATGGGCGGCGTGCACCGCCTGCGCGAGGTCATCCGCCGCTTGGTCGAGCAGTAGCGCTCGTCGCGGCGCGAAGGCGCTGCGCGTGCGCTGCCCGTGCCCGGCCGAGCTGGTCACGGGGCCCGTGCGGTCGCTCCGTGACCAGCGCCCGTCGGCGTGCGCCCAGGGTCGCTCAGGGCCGCGCGTCGCAGCGTGCGCGGCCCTGCGCGTGCAGGGTCCCGTCGGGCTGCAGCACCACGGTCGTGCGCCGATGTGCCGGCGCCCGCACGCTGCGGTGGTGGGCGTGCCCGTCGCGATCGGTCCACGCCACGCGCACGCGGCCACCGCCGTCGGGCGCCTGGGCGCACTCGCCGGGCAGGATCTCGACGGCGCCGACCACGAAGGCCAGGCCGCGATCGGGCTCGGACGCCACGCACACCACCGCGGGCTCGTCGCTGGCGCACGCGCGGCGATCGTCGCGCTGCCAACCGAGCTTGGGCGCGCAGCCCAGCAGTCCGATCACCGCCAGCGCGCCGGCCACGGCGGCCGCCAACCTGCCCGTGCGCGCGCGCGGCAGCGGCCCGCACGACGCTGCGTCGCCGCCATCGTATGCTGCCAGGCGATGGCGAGGCGCCGGCGCAACCATGGCCACGCGATGCCCGCGGCCGAGCTCGCCGCCCGCGCGGTGGCCTCGATCGTGCCCGCCGCACGGCTCGAGCTGCTGCGCCTGCAGCTGGCGTGGGAGCGCGCCCTGCCGCCGCGACTCGCCCGCGTCGCCGTGCCGGTCGCACTCGACGATCGCGCGCTGGTGGTCAACGTCGTCGACAGCCAGTGGCTGCACGAGCTGACGTACCTGCGCGCCGACGTGCTCGATCGCCTGCGCGAGCAGGGCCTGGGCCGCGAGATCGGCAGCCTGCGCATGCGCGTCGGTCCCGTGCCGGTGCCCGAGCCGCCGCCACCGCCACCGCGCGAGGCGCCGGCGCCGGTGCTGCCGAACCAACCCGCGAGCGAGACGCTGCAGGCGATCGCGGCGGTGCAAGACGACGTGCTGCGCGGTGCCATCGCGACCGCACGACAGGCGCTCACGCGCTTCGGTCGCGGCTGACCGACTCATCGCGCCGTCGCCTCCCGCAGCGCCCGCACCGACGCGCCCAGCACCGACGGACCGGCGAGCGCGGCCTCGACCAGCGCCGAGCCGACCACGACGCCCTCGGCGTGCGGGGCCAGCCGCGCGACGTGCTCGGGCGTGCGCACGCCGAAGCCCGCGACCACCGGCAGTCGCGTGGCCGCACGCACGAGGGCGAGCTGGCGGCGCAGCGCCGCGTCCTCGTCGCTGTCGGCCTCGGCGAGCGCGGTGCCGGTCGTGCCCGCGCGGGTGATCGCGTACAGAAAGCCCGAGGCACCGCGCGCGACGAGCTCGCAGCGCGCGGCGCTGGTGGTCGGCGCGACCAGACCGATCCAGTGCAGTCCGGCCGCGCGCACCGGCTCGCGCAGGATCGCGGCGGACTCGGGCGGCAGATCGACGACGAGCACGCCGTCGGCCCCGGCCGCGCGCGCGTCGTCGGCGAAGCGCGTCGCGCCGCGGCGCAGCAGCGGGTTGGCGTAGCCGAACAGCACCACGGGCGTGTCCCGCTGCGCACGCAGCTGCGCCAGCAGCGAGAGCACGTGGGTCAGCGTCGCGCCGTGCTCACGCGCGCGCACCATCGCCGCGCAGATCGTCGGGCCGTCCGCGGACGGATCCGAGAACGGCACGCCCAGCTCGATCACGTCGGCGCCGGCATCGATGGCCGCGAGCAGGCACGACAGCGAGTGCTCGAAGCCGCCGTCGTACGCGGTCAGGTAGGCCACCAGCGCGGCGCGGCGCTCGGACGCGGCGCGTGCGAAGGCGGCGGCGATGCGGTCGCTGCTCATGGCGTCTCCGGGCGCGCCAGCAGCTGCGCGGCGAAGGTCGGCATGTCCTTGTCGCCGCGGCCCGACAGGTTCACGACCACGTCGCGGCCCTCGCCGCGGCCGCGATCGAAGCCCAGCGTCGCGAGCACCTCGGGCAGCGCCGCGAAGGCGTGGGCCGACTCGAGCGCAGGCAGGATGCCCTCGCTGCGCGCGAGCTGCAGCGCGGCCGCGAGCGCGGCGGCGTCGTCGACCGCGAGGTAGCGCGCGCGGCCGCACTCGTGCAGCCACGCGTGCTCGGGACCGACGCCGGGGTAGTCGAGCCCGGCGGAGATCGAGTGCGCCTCGAGCAGCTGGCCGTCGTCGTCCTGCAGCACGCGCGAGCGCATGCCGTGGTACACGCCTTCGCTGCCGCGGGCCATGGTCGCGGCGTGGCGATCGTGCAGGCCGCAGCCGGCCGCCTCGACGCCGAACAGCGCGACGGTGGCGTCGGCGACGAACTCGGCGAACAGGCCCATGGCGTTGCTGCCACCGCCGACGCAGGCGACCAGGGCGTCGGGCGCCTTGCCGACCTCGGCGTGCAGCTGGTGGCGGACCTCGGCGCCGATGATGCGCTGCAGCTCGCGCACCATGGTCGGGTACGGGTGCGGGCCCATGACCGAGCCGATGACGTAGTGGGTGTCGTGCGGGTGCGCGACCCAGTCGCGCAGCGCCTCGTTGATCGCGTCCTTGAGCGTGGCCGAGCCGGCCTCGACCGGCACGACGGTGGCGCCGAGCATCTGCATGCGCAAGACGTTGAGCTGCTGTCGCGCGACGTCGACGGCGCCCATGTAGACCACGCACGGCAGGCCGAGCTTGGCGCACACGGTCGCGGTCGCGACGCCGTGCTGGCCGGCACCGGTCTCGGCGATGATGCGACGCTTGCCCAGCCGCTGCGCGAGCAGGACCTGACCGACGCAGTTGTTGATCTTGTGCGAGCCGGTGTGGTTCAGATCCTCGCGCTTGAGCCACACCCGCGCGGCGGTGCCCAGCGCCTGGGCCAGCCGCGGCGCGGGTGACAGCGCGCTGGGACGACCGGCCCAGCACGCGAGCATGCGCGCGACGTCGCTGCGGAAGTCGGGGTCGGCCCACGCGGCGTTCCAGCCGGCCTCGAGCTCGAGCACCACCGGCATCAACGTCTCGGCGACGTAGCGGCCGCCGAAGCGACCGAAGCTGCCGGGGGCGTCGTCGTCGCGGTGGTCCACGGGCGTGCGCAGCACGGTAGCGAGTCGCACGGCGCCGCGCCAGCACCGGTGCTCGGGCGGCGCCGCGGTGCAACGATGCGGCGACGCCGGCCGACGCGGCGCAGGCGGAGCGAGGGCTTGAAGCGCCAGGGCGACGACGGGCATGATCGCGGATCGTTGGCGCCGCCGGGTCCATTGCGAGTGCGCGTCGGCGATCGCGAGATCTGGCTGGTCCCGGCCGCCGCGATCGAGCGCTGGTCCGCGGGCCACGCCGCGTGGATGCTGCGCGACGCGGCCGGCGCGTGGCCGCTGGCCGCGTCGCTGCGCGCGCTGGGCGAGACCATGCTGGCGCCACCTTCGGCGGGGCTGCCGTGGCTGCTCGACGCGCTCGAGCGCGAGCGCGCGCTGGTGATCCGCCTGCCGCTGCAAGGCGACGGCGTGCCGCGCTCGGGCGACGCGACGCTCGACGACGACGACGACGACGCGCCGCGGCTGGCCTCGCTCTCCGACGCCGCCCGCGACGCCCGCACGCGCCGCGACGGCGGCCGCGGCACCGCCGAGCCACCCGCAGGCACCGAGCCGGTGGCGAAGGCGTTCGTGGCCTTCCGGGTGATCGATCAAGACGGCCGGCCGCTGTCGGGCACGTGGCGCAGCGCGCCGCTGGGCGCGGGCACGCTCGACGGGAGCACGGTGCGGGTGGACGTGCCGGTGGACAGCGAGGCGATGCCGCTGCAGCTGCAGGTCACGCGACGCGGCGACGGCGGCAACGGTCCGGGAACGGGTGCCGGCAAGGGTGCTGCGGCGGACCCCAGCGCACGGCGAGGCGAGCCCGACGACGCGGTCCCGGACAGCGCGGGGCCGAATATGGGCGGCGACACAAGCGAACCTCGCCGGGATGACGCGCCAGGCGGCGCCGCAGCCGAGCGAAGCGTCACAGAAGTCGTGCTCGATGGCTGGGCACAGGGATCCGTGGTGATGCGCTGGGGCGGCATGCGCGCGCGGGTCCCGGATTGTGTGGCGACCGCACGAGGAGCGCTTCGCATCGCACTCGAAGCAGGCGTGGGTCGATGTCTCTGCGTCGCGGGCCATGCAGACCCGGTCGGGAGCGATGCCAACAACCATACCATCTCGCTGGAGCGTGCCCGTAGCGTGCAGCTCTTCGCCAGCGGGGAGCTCGTCGGCTGGGCCGGCCACGCGTTCGCGAACGCGAGTCCAACGGACCTGGCATGCGCACTGGTCGCGAGCCACGCGATCCTTGGGCGGGGGACCATCTCCCTCGACGACGACGCGGCGCTCGCGGACGCCCTCGCTGCTGTGCGAACGTGGGCTGGACTTTCGCCGCGGCGATCCGTCGACGCAAGCGAGTGGCTCGCGTTTGCGCAGTTGTACGAGTCCGACCTCGTGGCGCTGATGCAGACGGACCCCGACGGTCTCGCGATGCTGCGGCGGGAGATCGCTTGGGCGCCCCCTGGGTTCGTGGCACTCGGCGAACGTCACCCTACGCCAGCGATCGAAATCGCTGACATCGACGGCCCGGAGGCGCCAGCGCATCGTCGGGCGAGCCTACTGATCTTCCCGGACGCCGCCACCGCCGCAGAGGCGCTCACCGAAGATGCCAGCGCAATCTACGACGGCCGTTTCGCTCGCACCTTCGTTCGCGTCCCACCCGAGGTCCGCGTGCGCCTGTTCGTGCACGATGCAGCGCTCAGAGGGCTCTCGCGAGCCTCGGTGCTGGTCGAGCTCGATGGGCGACCTGTCCGTGAGATGCGCGTCGACGAGCATGGGATGGTGTCGTTCACGGTGCTACGAGGCACCCGAGTCCGGCTGCTGTCGGCCCGACAAGCCTCCGGAAGCGGCGGGATCATCGACTTCGGGACGCCGGAGTTCGGGAGGTTCGTCTGATGCCTTCATTCGACGAGTTGTTAGAAGCGACAATGCCGTTCACGGCGACGCAGAGCAAGCCGACTCTGCGACTCGCCATCGACGACGACTTCCGCGCAAAACCGCCGAAGCCGGTCAACGACAGCGACGAGGAGGGGGGAACGCCGTCTGCAGAAGTGATCGAGGTAAACCGGATCTGGCAGTTCGACCAGAACGCGGCAACCCCGGCCAGATTCGATGATGTTCGGCTGTGGTCGCGCGGGATGGGCATGAACTACTCCCACCCGGTCAAGGTTGCCGACCGCATCGCGTTCGACGATCTGTTGATCACGCGCGCAGACGGAAGCCAGCTGCAGCTGCCGCTCACGCCCGAGTTCGTGGTCGGGCGTTGGGCGATCGGGATGGGCGAGATTCCGCCTAGCGACCAAGGGTTATGGCAGCTCGAAGCTAAACACGACCTCGCAGTGCTGGTCGCGTTCGTCTACGAGGATGTCGACGGAAGTCTGATGCCGATGCAGCGCGCCGACATCGACGCGCTCGGCGACGCGTTCATGCCGGTCGCCGGCCTCCCCCCGAGATTCCTCGACTTCGTCGCAGGGGACGACGTCACCGCCCGTGTATGCGTCGGCAGCAGCCGCTACCTCGCTCTGATCAGCCTCTCAACCTTCCGCGAACGCCCGGACTTCGCCCCCGGCGCACTCGTGGGCTTCGCAAGATTCTATCCGCACCTCATGTTCATGAGCAACGTCGACATCGAGGCAGCAGAGATCTCAATCGAGATCCGGCGTCCGAAGAAGGCGATGACACACGGCGACCCGGAGATGATGGAGGAGATCAAGACGCTCCTCGTCACCGACTCAAACCGCAACAACACGACACTCGTCCCCGGCATTCCCGCAAGAACGCTTGCCGCGCCCCTGCCCATCCCTGTCACGAGCAACATATACGACTATTACCTCGTCGATCCGGACCGCGCATTGGGCCGGGACGCTCAGCTACCCTCGGAAGTAACGCTCGCAGACTCGCGCACTGCGGAACGCGTACTCGAGAACTGCGTTGAACGCGAAGGTGGAGAATGGGAGAGCATTGCCAAGGTGGCGAGGCAGGGTATGTTTGACAATGTCCACCTCGCGCCACGAATGAAGCTCAGCTTCCCGGAGCTTCGCGAGGACGGCCAAGTGGAGACCATCGACTTGGACGACATCGCAATGGTCTTCATCTGCGTGCACGATTGCGTTCACGTCCACGTTCGTTGGGCCGCGTGGGCTGGTGCAGACGCGGGTGCTGCCGCTGACGCATCGCCCGCCCTCGCAACTAAGCAGTACCGTGGATTCGACGGAACCTCGCCGTACGCGAGAGCGGGCGCTCCAGGTGTCCCCGAGAACCAGACGATATTCGCGTCGTTTCCACGGGCAGGCACTCTTGTGTATCGCGCAGCGGCCACTAGGCCCCGCGCGGGTGAATGGCAAGTCTTCTTCCATCATGGCGCGGGCTACGCAATCGGCGAATGGCCGTCGCTCGTCAGCAATCGTCTCCTGCATCTACTCCGTGACGCCGTCGCGAAGGATGACTCGATCTACACGATCTACCCAAGCATGCCGCGCAGCTGGGCGTCGTTCTACTGGAGATGCCGGTTCACCGAGCTTCCCACCGCTCCGGGCTTCCCAGCCGAACGACTGGCATTCTCGCTTCAGAGGGCAACGAAGTGACCCGTGCAACGTCGCGGGTGACGTGGCTGGGCAGCCTCGCCGCGCTCGTCGCGATCACGCTGGCGACCGTCTCGCTCGGGTGGCTCGCGCTCGCCGCGTGTCTCGTGGTCGCGCTCGTCGAGTGGCCGGCCCCACCGGGCTGGCCGTCGAGTGCGGGCGAGCCGGCAGCGAGGCTCGCGACATACGCGGCGGGGCTGTCCGCGGCCGCAGTGTTCGTCACGCACGGGCGCGTCGGACTGGTCCTCGCAGGGCTCGCCTGGCTGCTCGTTGCGTTGCGAAGGCTCGCGATCCGCTCGCACACGCCGTGGCTGCTCGTCGGCCTGCTCCTGATCGGCGGGGCGCTGGTGGCCGACGGTGGCGCGGCGCACACGTCGAGCCAGTCTGAGGGTGTCCTGTCGGATCCGTCGCTGCCGCCGTGGCTGAGATCGCTGGGCGGATCACCGCCGAGCGCGGTGCGGCTGGTGGTGCCGGCGTGCTTCGCGGTCGCGGCGGTTCCACTGCCCTCGCAGCCAGATGCAGCGCACGCGAGCTTGGCCGCAATGGCTCGCGTCGTGGTGGCCGAGTTGCTGCGTGTCGTATGCGTCGCGGCGCTCGTGTTCGCTGCGTTCGCCGCTTCGTTGCTCGCGTTGTCCGCCCTCGTGCCGTTCGCGATCGGCTGCGTCTACGTGCTGCAACACGTCTTGGTCGCCCGCAGCGCACGTTCGGCTCGTGCCGCACGGCGCGCTCACCTCACGCTCGCCGGCACCACGCTGGTTGCGCTGGGCATTGGAGGAACGCTGCTCGGCGTCGTTGCGCGGCTCGACGTCTGGCCGCGCGCGCTGTTGCTGGCGCCGCTGGTCGCCGGCGTCGGGCACGGCGTGAGCGCCAGCGCGTCGTGGCCGCGCCGCGCCTTCGTTGGCTTGGCTGCCGTTGCCGCGATCGTGGGCGCCCTCGGTGATGCCGGGTTCGCGGGACTGCAGCTGCCCACCTTGGCCACCACGCACGTCGTGCTCGCCGGGATCGCAGCCTGCGTTTGCGAAGCCCTCATCGCCGCGACGGCGTCGGCACCGGCCTCGTCGCAGGCCGCGGGTCGGCCGTGAGTCCGGCGGCGGGCCGCGACTGCATGGGGCCCCGCTCTCGTATGCCGTCGTCGCGGCGCAGCAGCCGCGCTACGGTGCGCTCGCGATCGCGGCGTGCTTCGCCGCGATCGCACCGCTGCTGGCCGCCACGTCCGCGGCGGGCCCACGCGCACGCCGATGGATCCGCCGACGGCGGGCGTCGTCACCGCAGCACGCGACGCGGCGGCTGACGTAAAGTCTTCACCCTGCCCCGCCGCGGCCCCCCTCCGAGCGGCAGCACCCGGAGCGCGACGCCATGCCACGGAGCCCCTCGTCCACCCTCGTGATCGCGCTCGTGTGCGCGTGTGCCGATGCCGATGCCGACACCCACGACGGCAGCAGCAGCGCGTCGGGCAGCGCCGAGTCCGGCAGCAGCGGCGGCTCGGGCGGCAGCGCGAGCGCGTCGTCGGCCAGCGCGTCGTCGGCGAGCGCGTCGTCGGCCAGCGCCGAGGGCGGCCAGGACAGCTCGGGCGGCGATGCCACCGACACCGGCGGCGGCGGGCCGTGGGATGCGGGCAACCCCGACGGCTCGTGCAGCGAGGGCGTGCCGAGCCTGGGACAGGCGGTCGACACGTCGAGCCCGACCACCGTGGTCGGGGACGGCACCGCGCCCAGCTGCACCCACGACGCGCTCGCGGCCGCGGTGGCGCAGGGCGGCATCATCACGTTCGACTGCGGCGACGCGCCGGTGACGATCGCGATCACGGCCACGCTGTCGCTGCGCACCGACGTCGACACCGTGATCGACGGTGGCCAGACCGTCACGCTCGACGGCCAGCACCAGGTCCGCGTGCTGCAGTACGACAGCCCCAACTTCATGGCCACGGCCACGCGCGTGACGCTGCAGCACCTGCGCATCGTCGGCGGCAAGGCCACGCCGACCTCGACGATCCCCGAGGCGCCGCCGCCGTGCTCGCAGGGCTACGACGACGGCCAGGGCGGCGCGCTGTACATGCGCGACGGCAACCTCAGCGTGATCGACTGCATCTTCGAGGACAACGAGGCCGCACCGCTGGGGCCCGACACCGGCGGCGGTGCGATCTACGTGCTGGGCAGCCTCGAGGGCATGGTCGTCGCCGGCAGCACCTTCCGCGGCAACCACGCCAGCAACGCGGGCGCCGTGGGCGGGCTGTTCTGCCAGCTGTCGATCTACGACAGCCTGTTCGTCGACAACGCGGCGACCGGCAACGGCGCCAACGGCAACGATCCGGCACAGTGCCAGGTGATGCACGCGGGCCAGAACCAGGTCGGATCGGGCGGCAACGGCGGTGCGATCTACAGCGACGGCCAGAGCGTCGACGTCACGATCTGCGGCACCGCGATCACCGGCAACGCCGCCGGCGAGGGTGCGTTCGGTGGCGGCCTGTTCTTCACCAGCAACGACTTCGGCGGCGACCTTTCGATCATCGACTCGAGCATGCAGCAGAACACCGGCGGTTCGTGGACGCAGGCGCAGACCGGCGACCTCCACGACGCCGGCACCGCCGTCGGCACCAACTGCCACAGCCTGACGATCGTGAACTCGAGCCTGCAGGGGCTGTGACGCGGCAAGCCCACCGCGAGGACGCGGATCGAGGTGAGCGAAGGTTCGGCGCACGTCGTTCGCGCGTCATCGCCTGGTCACGAGTACGCTCATCCGGCCGTAGGCGAGGTGGACGCGAGTCGGTTTGGAATGCGTGAGTACACGTGCACGAAACCGGTTGCTCGGCACCGAGTCGCGCGTAGACTTCGTCGATGCTCCGCATCCGGTGGTCCGCGCTGACGTGCACGTGGCTGGTGCTCGCGTGCCGCAGCGATGCACCCGCAGGAAGCGGGGACACGAGCAGCTCCGGCAGCGGCACGGCGACCGTCGCGAGCAGCAGCGGCGGCAGCTCCAGCGCTGCGACGTCGGTCGGCACGGCCGACTCCGGCGATGGCACCACGACCGCCGCGTCGTCGAGCTCGACCGGCGGTCCTTCGGACACGTCCACCGGCGGCTCGAGCGGCAGTGAGAGCTCGACCACCGCACCAGCCTGCGTCCTGCCCGAGGACTCGAGCAGCAGCGGTTCCGACGCCCCCCCGCTGGACCTCGGCGCCGACGGCGGCTGCGGCAACGCGTTGCTCGAGCCCGGCGAGGTCTGCGACGACGGCAACCTCGTGCCCGGCGACGGGTGCGAGCCCGATTGCACGAGCAGCGACGACGTGCCGCCAGAGTTCGTCCTCACCATGGGCGGCCCCGACGGCTACGCCGATTGCGGCACCGGCGTCGCGTTCGACTCCGAAGGCAACCTGATCGTCGCAGGGCTGGTCACCGGCAACGTGTGGATCCGGAAGTTCGACCCGGCATACCAGGAGCTTTGGACGGTGACGTATCCTGGCGCGCTGGGCGCCAACATCTCTCACAACTTCGTCGCAGTCGACTCGCAGGACAACATCGCATTCGCGGGTCTGGTCGGCACTCTCGACAACTATGATTGGCTCGTCGGCCTGCTGGACCCCGACGGCGGCGAAGTGTGGAGCACGGTGTACGACGGGCCGGTCATGCGTGGTGACTTCCCCCACGGGATCGCGGTCGACAGCCACGACGCAATCGTCGTGGTCGGCGATCGTGAGAACCCAATGAACGGGGTCGAGTCCGCGATCATGAAATTCGCGAACGACGGCACCCTGCTGTGGTCCGATTTCTCCGGTCCCAAGGAGGGCGCGCTCTCGGTCGACGTCGATGCGTGTGACTCGATCCTCGTGTCGGCGTTCGAGTACGGCAAGAAGACCGACGCCGACATCGTCGTGCGCAAGTACGACACCGATGGCGGACTGCTGTGGAAGCAGGTCGAGTCGACGCCGACGACCGACTGGGCAACCGGCATCGGCGTCGATGCGTGGGGGCGCAGCGTGGCCGTCGGCGGGGTGTTGGGCAACGGGGGCGTGACGTTCGACTTCTGGGCGCGGCAATACGATGCAGCGGGGAATGAAGGCTGGACCGTCTACTACGACGGCGGCGCGAACGCCTCCGACAACTTCCTTGCTGTGAGTGTCGCCGCCGAAGGCCGGAGCTTGGCGGTTGGCGGACATTCCGTATCGTCCAACCACATGGTCGCGGTGGTCGTCCACTTCGATGCGGCCGGACAGCTGCTCTGGAGCCGCGACCTCGACCTCATCGGCGGGCCCGATGCTTGGCACGCGGTGGCGAGGGCCGACGACGGACGGATCGGCGTCGCGGGATGCTCCTCGCTCGCGTTTCCGAATGATGACGAAGCGCATTTTGCGGTCTACCCGCCGTGATACCCGGGCGCGCATGCGCATCACATCCTCATGATCCATGCCTTGAGCCGGATCCCAGCGAACGTGGAGTTGCTTGCCGAAGGACCCACGAGCTGCCACGTCGGCATCGCGCCGCCGGGTGTGACTGGGATGAGGAAGTCGGTGAGTGCTACGCGGGCATTGGCCGGCGCGGCGAGGTCGCGCGGATGCTGTTGTGCTCCGCCTTCGAGATCATCGATGCGGAGGAAGGTTGAAACGGTCGAGCCTTGGGTCGCCGAGATCGACAGCTCGAGGATCGCCCCGACTGCGTTGGCCGGCATGTTCGCGAACGCGAGCGCCGTCGCGGCGACCGGCGCCGTGTAGAGGGCCCCCACGAGGATCTGGCGATCGTCGCCCCGCAGCAACTCGATGGCCTCGGTGTACGGCCGGTAGGGCGCAGCGTACTCGCCGTCTACGAGCCAGACCGAGTCGACAAGCACCTGTTGACCGCTCGGGAGATCGTCCGGGTTGCGGTACGGATAGATCCGCACCCGCATGGTCCGTGGGCCGGTCACGTCACCCGGTAAGCCTTCGAAGCGCCCGGTCAGCGCGCGGATTTTCCACGAGGAGTTGGCCCCACCGGCCGCGTTGTCCGAGTAGAAGCCCAAGGTCGTGCCGCTGGCGACGTCGGCGAGCTCGACGCGGAACGCATTCGAGCCGGACAGCAGCTTGTAGCGCACGCAGACCGTCACGCTGCGCAGGCCGCTGTTGAGCACGACGTCCTGGTACATGTGGAACTGTTGGTTGCTGCCCACCGTGAGCTGGATCGAGCGCCCACTGATCACGTAGCTCGTCGTCACCGACGTCTGCGACCCTGTGCCCATGTTGAGCGTCGGCCAGAACAACACGCCGCGACTCATGTCGCCGTTCTTGATCCGGTTCGCATGCGCAGCGGTGGCGCCAGACGTCGACGCTCCCTGAGTCCGCGCGTTGAAGTACCCCCGCGCGGGGAAGCTCGGACCTTCCAGCGCGGGGCCGCGTGCCTCCGGCACCTGCTGCACGAAGGTCGGCGTCGCGTCCGCCTCGCTGGCGGGTGGACTCGGCGGGGAGAACGCGTTGCCCAACAGGTTGATGTCCTCGGATGCGGAGTCGATGTCCATCATGAGTCTGGGCGGGCTGCCGTCGAACGGCTCGAAGTAGCAACCCGCCACGACCACGCCCCGAGCATTGCGTATCCTAAGGCACGTGAACGCCGTGTCGCTTGCGACGCTGCGGATCATGATTCCATTCGGGCCCTTGACACCCAGCGGCGACGCGAACGACCCGGCGAGGTGGATCGCGACGCCGTCGGTGCCTGCCGAGTTCAGGACGTACTGGCACCGACCCGGCCCCACCGATTCGCAGTTTGCATTGTCGCCCATCAGAATGCCGCTGCCGGTGATGCGCTGGATCTCGAAGCGCTCGAGCACGTTGTACGCGCTGTAGCCGGCCGAGGCGTCGGTATTGAAGCGCACACCGACCGCGAAGTCCTCGATCCAGACGTCGCGCACCGCGTTGAACTGCGACTGCTCGAAGCTGATACCGGTCCTGGTCGAGTCGGGGTAGGATCGGGGGCCAGCGAGATAGAAGCTGTGCATCAGCCCGCGAGAGAAGCCCGGTGCGAACCGCAACGCGGACTCGGGAGGCGTCAACCCGACTGGGTAGTAGCGTAGGCGCGATCGCGTGGGTCCTTCACCGAACAGCTCCACACCTGCGGGCAACCACGGGTTACCGCCCACAGTGAACTGCTGGAACGCGTAGAACTGCCCGGCCGGGGTCGCCGGGATCAGCACGCGGTTCGAGACCGCGAACGCGGCCTGGAACGCCGCCGCGTTGGTCAAAGCATTGCCGGAGTCCACGCCGGGCAAGGCGCCGAAGTCGGCGATGTTCGCGACGGTGTCGGTTCGCACAGCTCTGGTGAATGGCATCGGGCGACTCCTTGCTCGTCTCTCACACCGGCGGCGCAGCCTCGCGCCGTGGGGATCCCGCAGACGCCCATCGAGGCGCGCGGCTCAATCCGCGGTTTCTATGGCACGACCGTGAACGTGCCGCGCGTCCACACCGCAGCATTGAGGGCAGCCGCGTCGGACGTGCCCTCGAGTACGAATCCGTTCGCATCGCTGTAGACCACGGCGGGCGTCGTGGCCCAGCCGGAGTTGGCGCCCGGTGTAATCGTCACCGACGTCGGGGCAGCGCCCAGCGGCGTGTGGAACGAGATCGCAACGCGCTGGAATGCCGTCGCGCCTGCGACCTGGATTCGCCCGCCCATCGCCCACACGCCGGCAACCGGTAGGCCCGCGAGCACCTGCCAGGTGGAGCTTCCCGCGGCCACCGTCGTCGTCCGATACAACCCTTGACCCTGCACCATGGCGAGGTCGCCCGCGCGCAGTCCGTCCGCGCTTCCGAGATCATCTCGCTCGGTCGTCGTTGCACAGATCCAGAGATTGGCGCGTACCGCGGCCGTCATGGCGAACCTCCTCGTTCTCCAGATCGCAGTGTGGCGCTGTCGGAAAAAAAAAAGCAAGGCCGGTGCCGCGAGCAGTTGCCGATCCGCGCAAAACCAGCGTTTCGCGGCCGTGCGGCCGTCCATTCGTCGAGCAGCCCTGACGCCGCGCCGCGATCAGCCGCCCGCGCACGCGCGCACGAGCGCCGCGATCGCGTCGCAGTCCTTCGCGCCCACCGGCGTGCCCGCCTCCGCGCCCGAGGCCACGTCGAGGCCCGCGGGCGCGACCGCAGCGATCGCAGCCGCGGCGTTGCCGGGATGGATCCCGCCGGCGAGCCACACCGGCAGCGGTGCGAGTGCAGCGACCACCGCCGCCGCCCAGGCCCAGTCGGTCGCGACGCCCTGCCCGCCGTAGCCCTCGACCTTCGCGTCGAGCAGCAGCCACGCCGGCGGCGGCGCGTGCTGCAGCGACGCGCGCAGCTCGTGCAGCGGCGGCGTGCCGCGCACGACCCGGATCCACGGCACCGTCACCGCGGCGAGCACCGCGGCCGGATCGGCATCGCCGTGCAGCTGCACCGCCGCGAGCCCCAGCGCTGCGATCGCGTCGCACACCAGCGCGACCGGCGGATCGACGAACACGCCCACGCGCAGCGGCTCGCGACGGCTCGCAGCGCCCGCGGCCGCCAGCATCGCCGCGTGCTCGGCGATCGTGCGACCGCGCGGCGAGCCCGGCCACAGGTTGAGCCCGACCGCACCGACCCCGAGCGCGCGGCAGCACTGCAGATCCTCCGCCCGCACCAGCCCGCAGATCTTGAGCGCGACCATGGCCGCCCGCGTCAGCGCACCGCGGCCAGCCACGACGCCAGCGCGGCGCCGGGATCCTCGGCCGACATCAGCGCCGAGCCCACCAGCGTCGCGTCGACGCCGGCGTCGACCAGCTGCTGCAGCTGCTCGGGCCCGTGCACGCCGCTCTCGGCCACGTACGAGAACGCCGGCGGCACCAGCTTGCGCAGCGCGATCGCCCGCTGCAGATCGACCGCGAAGGTCCGCAGGTCGCGGGCGTTGCCGCCGATGATGCGCGCGCCTGCTGCCAGCGCGCGGTCGACCTCGTGCGGATCGTGGGCCTCGCACAGCACCGCCAGCCCCACGCGGTGGGCGAACTCCACCAGCGGCCGCAGCGACGGAGCCGGCAGCGCCGCGACGATGAGCAGCACCGCGTCCGCGCCGGCTCGACGCGCGTCGAGGATCTGGCGCCGGTCGAGGATGAAGTCCTTGCACAACACCGGCACCGACACCGCGGCCGACACCTGCCGCACGTCCTCGAGGCTGCCGTCGAAGTGGCTGTCCGCGAGCACGCTCACCGCGACCGCGCCGGCGCGCACGTAGTCGCTGCAGATCGCCGCCGCGTCCGCACCCTGACGGATCGGGCCCAGCGACGGCGACGCGCGCTTGAACTCCGCGATCACGCGCGGTCGCACCGCCTGACGCAGTGCGGCCGCGAAATCGCGGCACGGCGGCAGCGCGGCCAGCTCCGCGTCGAGCTGGGCCTCGGTCCAGTTGCCGCCCTGATGCCGCCCGGTCGCGAGCAGCGAGCGCTTCGCGGCGAGGATCCGATCGAGGTAGGTCGTGGGCTCGGACATGGCGCGGTGACTCGTGCCCCCGTTGTCTACCGCGATTGGTGGCTCTGCGCGACCAGCTCCGCGAGGATCGTGCGCGCGCGGCCGTCGTCCAGCACCGCCTCGATCGCCCGGGCGTGCCGCGGGAGATCGCTCCACGGCCCGTCGCCCGCGGCCAGCAGCGCCAGCGCGCCCGAGTACGCCACCGCCGTGCGGTAGGGCCCGGGCTCGCCGTCGAGCAGCCGCAGCAGCGCCTCGGCGTTGTGCAGCGCGGAGCCGCCCGCGATCGCCGACCACGGCACCGGCTGCAGCCCCGCGTCGGCCGGCGTGATCACGCGGCGGGTCAGCGCGCCGCCGTGCAGCTCCCACACCAGGGTCTGGCCGCTGGGGCTGGCGTCGTCGATGCCCCACGGCGCGGACTCGTCGGCGGCGACGCCCTCGGCGAAGCCGTGCACGACCACCACCCGCGTGCTGCCGAGCTGGCCCAGCGCCGCCGCGAGCTCGCGCGTGCGCGCGGGATCGTAGACCCCCAGCAGCTGCCGCGTCGCGAACGCGGGGTTGCACAGCGGCCCCAGCAGGTTGAACAGCGTGCGGATGCCCAGGGCCTTGCGCACCGGCGCGGCGTGGCGCATCGCGGGGTGCAGCTCGGGCGCGAACAGGAAGCCGACCCCGACCTCGTCGATGCACGCGCCCACGGTCGCGGCGGAGGCGTCGAGCCGCAGGCCCAGACACTCGAGCACGTCGGCGCTGCCGCACGGGCCCGCGGCGCTGCGGTTGCCGTGCTTGGCCACCGGGTGGCCGCACGCGGCCACGCACAGCGCGACCGCGGTCGAGACGTTGCGCCGCGCGATGCCGCTGCCGCCGGTGCCACAGGTGTCGAGCAGCTCGCGCCGCGTGGTCGGCACGCGCACGACCTGCTCGCGCATCGCCGCGGCCGCGCCGACGATCTCCTCGAGCAGCTCGCGCCGCTGCGACAGGCCCATGAGCAGCGCGCCGATCTGCGCCGGCTCGCACGTGCCGGCCATGATCTCGCGCATGGTCGCGGTCATCAGCGCCGCGCCCAGGCCCTCGCCGCGCTGCAGGGTCTGCAGCGCCGCCAGCATCGCGCGCTCGGGACTCGCCGCGCTCATGCGGCCCCCGGCGCCATCGCGAGGAAGTTGGCCAGCAGCGCGTGGCCGTGCTCGCTGAGGATCGACTCGGGGTGGAACTGCACGCCGTGCAGCGGCGCGTGCACGTGACGCACGCCCATGAGCTCGCCCTGCGGCGTGTGTGCGCACGCGATCAGCACCTCGGGCAGCGGCTCGAAGCCGACCAGGCTGTGGTAGCGCGTGGCCAGGAACGGCGACGGCAGGCCCGCGAACACGCCGCGGCCGTCGTGCACGATCGGCGAGGTCTTGCCGTGCATGATCCGCGGCGCGCCGCCGACGCGGCCGCCGAGCACCTCGCACAGTGTCTGGTGGCCCAGGCACACGCCCAGCAGCGGCACGTCGCCGCGCGCGGCCAGCACCGCACACAGCTCGCGGCACACGCCCGACTCCGCCGGCGTGCCCGGTCCCGGCGAGAGCACCACGTGGCTGGGCGCACGCGCCAGCACGCCGGCCGCGTCGGTCGCGTCGTTGCGCAGGACCTCGACCTGCGCGCCCAGCTCGAGCAGGTACTGCACGAGGTTGAACGTGAACGAGTCGTAGTTGTCGATCATCACGACCCGCGCGTGTTCGCCTACGGCCATGCGCCCTCCTGTCGGATCTGCCGCGCCATCGCGATCGCCCGCAGTGCCGCCGCGGCCTTGGCGTGGCACTCGGCGTCCTCGGCCTGCGGCACCGAGTCGAACACGATGCCGCTGCCGGCCTGCACCCGCAGCTGCTCGCCGTCGGCCACGACCGAGCGGATCGCGATCGCGAAGTCGGCGGTGCCGTCGTAGCCGAGGTAGCCGACCGCACCGCCGTACCAGCCGCGCGAGACCGGCTCGATCGCGTCGATCAGCTCGAGCGCGCGCAGCTTGGGCGCGCCGCTGAGCGTGCCGGCCGGGAACGCGGCCACCAGCGCATCGAGGGCGTCGTGCTCGGGCCGCAGCGTGCCGCAGACCTCGGAGACCAGGTGCATGACCCGCGAGTAGCGCTCGAGCGCGAACGACTCGACCACGCGCACGCTGCCGCCCTGGGCCACGCGGCCGACGTCGTTGCGACCGAGATCGATCAGCATGACGTGCTCGGCGCGTTCCTTGGGATCCGCGGCGAGCTCGGCCGCGAGCGCGGCGTCGTGCTCCGGGTCGCGGCCGCGCGGTCGCGTGCCGGCGATCGGGCGCAGCGTCATGCGACGGTCGCGATCGACCCGCACCAGCACCTCGGGCGAGGCCCCGACCAGGGTCGCGGCGGGCGATTGCAGCGCGAACATGTACGGCGCAGGGTTGGTCGCCCGCAGCACGCGGTAGACGTCGAGCGGGTCGAGCCCGTCCTGCGGCGTGGTGAACACCTGCGACAGCACCACCTGGAAGACGTCGCCGCGCACGATGTGCTGCTGCGCGCGCGCGACCGCGTCGAGGTGCTGCGCGCGCGACCACGGCGGCTCGACCGCGGCGGTGGGCTCGGGCACCTCGGGCAGCGCCGCCGGCGGCAGCGGCACCGCACGCTCGCGCAGCGCCGTGATCACGCGACCGATGCGCGCGGCGGCGTGCTCGCGCGCCGCCTCCACGCCACCGTCGCAGCCGGGGATCGCCGCCGCGATCACGAACATGCGCTGCGCCAGCGCATCGAACGCGAGCACGATGTCGGTCGCGACCAGATCGAGCACCGGCAGCCGCGAGGGTCGCTGCGTCGCCGGTCGCGGCAGCCGCTCGAGCGCGCGCACGAAGTCGTGGCCCCACACGCCGACGATGCCGCCGGGCAGCGGCGGCAGTGCGTCGTGGGGCTCCATGCGCAGCGCCGACAGCCACGCGCGCACCGTCGCGATGGCCTCGCCCTCGCTCGGCCCCAAGCCCGCGGCCGCGGGGCTCGCCTGCGCGCGCACGATCAACCCGCCGGGCTCGAGCGTGCCGGTGAGGCTCGCGCGCGCGCCCACGGTCACGAAGCTGTAGCGCGCCCATCGCTCGCCACCTTGCACGCTCTCGAGCAGGCATGCGCGCGGATCGAGCTGCCTCGCGGTCGCGAACACCGACAGCGGCGAGGCGCCGTCGGCGAGTTGCTCGCACCACACCGGCACCACCGGCGCGCGCGCGGCGAGCCGGCGGAACGTGGCCGGATCGGGGTGGATCCGCATCGGCGCGAGCATAGTCTATGCTTCGCCCATGACCGAGCCCGCCTTCGATCCGCCGCTGCCCGAAGCCGACCCCGAGGTGTGGCGCCTCGTCCAGGGCGAGGACGCGCGGCAGCGCGAGAGCCTGCGGCTCATCGCCAGCGAGAACTACGTCTCGCGCGCGGTGCTGCAGGCCTGCGCCGCGAGCCTGACCAACAAGTACGCCGAGGGCTATCCCGGCCGCCGCTACTACGAGGGCATGGACTTCATCGACCCGCTCGAGTCGCTGGCGATCGATCGCGCCAAGGCGCTGTTCGGGGCCGAGCACGCCAACGTGCAGCCCTACAGCGGCTCGCCGGCGAACCTCGCGGTGCTGCTGGCGCTGCTGCAGCCCGGCGACGTGACCATGGGCCTGGCGCTGCCCGCGGGCGGCCATCTCACCCACGGCTGGAAGGTCTCGGCCACCGGCATCTACTACCGCTCGGTGCAGTACGGCGTGCGCCGCGACGATCACCGCATCGATCTCGACGAGGTCCGCGCGCTCGCGCTGCAGCACCGACCCAAGCTCATCTGGGCCGGGCACTCGGCCTACCCGCGGCAGCTCGACTTCGCCGCGTTCGCCAGCATCGCCGCCGAGGTCGGCGCGCATCTGGTCGCGGACATCGCCCACATCGCGGGCCTGGTCGTCGGCGGCGCGCACCCCAGCCCGGTGCCGCACTGCGCCGCGGTCACCACGACCACGCACAAGACCCTGCGCGGCCCCCGAGGCGGGCTGATCCTGAGCAAGGCCGAGCACGCCGCCGCGATCGACAAGGCGGTGTTCCCGGGCCTGCAGGGCGGACCGCACAACCACACCACCGCGGCCAAGGCGGTCGCGTTCGGCGAGGCCGCGACGCCGGCGTTCCGCGCCTACGCGCAGCAGATCGTCGCCAACGCCAAGGCGCTCGCCGAGCAGCTGCTCGCGCGCGGCTACACGCTGGTCTCGGGCGGCACCGACAACCACCTGCTGCTGGTCGATCTGACCGCGACGGGGATCTCGGGTCGCGTCGCCGGCACCGCGCTGTCGCGCTGCGGCATCGAGCTCAACGGCAACGCGATCCCGTTCGATCCGCGCAAGCCCTTCGATCCCTCGGGCATCCGCGTGGGCGTGCCGGCGTTGACCTCGCGCGGGCTGGGCACCGCGCAGATGAACGACGTCGCGACGCTGCTGCACGACGCGATCGCCGAGGCCGCGCGCACCGCCGGCAACCCCAGCGACGAGTTCTGCACGACGATGCGCGCGCGCGTGCGCGAGTTCCTCGCGCCGTGGCCCGCGCCCGGGTTGTGACGGTGAGCACGACGCGCGCAGCAGCGGCGATCGGCGCGGCGCGGGGGCTCGCGCTGGCGCTGCTGCTGGCGGCGTGCGAGTCGAGCCCGACGCCGCCGGCGAGCACGCCGGCACCGGCGCGCGGTGTCGATCCGCAGGTGCGCGCGCAGGCCCATCGCGAGGCGTGGACGCGGCTGCAGCCGCTGGCCGAGACGGCGCTCTCGCTGGGCGATCCGCTGGGTGCGGCGATGCTCGACGGTGGGCTGCCGGCGGCGCTGCCGTACGGCGGCAGCACGCTGATGGCGGCGCGCAAGGCCCAGGAGGCGGCGTGGCGCGAGGCCAAGGATCTCGACGCCACCGTGCTCGACGACGAGCCGCGCGCGCTGCTGCGAGCGACCCGCTTCGCGCTGGCGCGGCTGCGCGACGGCCTCGAGCGACGGCCGCCGACGCGCACCGATCCCAGCGTCGCGGTCGAGGCCACCGCGCAGGGCTTGGCGCTGGTGCGCGCGCGCCTGCAGCACGCGCCCGGCGACACCGCCGCGATCGATGCGGCCCTGGCCGCGCTGGCGCAGTCGCTCGAGCAGGGCCTCGCGGATCTGGGCGCGTGCTCGGCCGCGACGTTGGCCGCGGCGCAGCAGGACCTCGCGACGCTCGCCGCCGAGCTCGCGACGCTGCCGGCCCCGGCGCCCAAGGGCGCCGCAGCGCTGTCGGCTGCGATCGCGGCCGCGCGCGCGCGACTGGGCGAGGTGGCCGCGGCGCTGCCGTCGGCGAAGGCGATCGCGTGGGGCGAGCCCGCGCGCGCCGCGGCCGATCCCGCCGCGGTCGCGCGGCTGCCCGATCGGCTCGGCAGCGCCGAGCTGCGCCGGCGCCTCGACGTCGAGGAGTCGTTCACCACCGAGGCCAAGGCCGCGTTCGCGCAGCTGCAGACGCCGCTGCAGCAGTTCACCGCGATGCTGAAGCGGCGCCCCGACGAGGCCGGCACGCCGAGTGCGGTCGACACGGCGCGCTGCGAGGCCGCGTGGCAGCGCCTCGCGCCGCTGCTCGCCGGCCAGGCCGCGCTGGCCGGCGCCGCGATCGACGGCGCCGCGTTCGTGCGCGACGCGGGCCCGCTCGACGACGCGGGCCTGATGCTGCGCGTGGTCGAGCTCGGCGTGGTCGAGCCGGTCGAGCGCGCGCGACGTTCGGGCACCGCGCGGGTGCTGGCGCTGGTGCGCGGTCGCATCGCGCCCGCGTCGCATCGCCACGCGCTCGCGATCGCCGTGCTCGCCGGCGTGCGCGACGAGGCCGCACGTGCGCGCGCGGTCGCGGCCGCGCGCGACGACGTGGGCCTGGCCGCGGCCGCGCTGTGGATCCACGGCGGTCTGGGCGACGACGCGGCGATGGCCACCGCGCTGGGCGAGCACTGCAGCGGCGGCACGTGGACCGAGGCCGCGCTCGCGCGCCCGCGTGCGGCGCTGGGCGGGCTGGGCCTGTGGCTGCTCGCGCTGGGCCCCGCCGACGCGGTCGCGCTCGAGCGGCTGTGGTGGTTGCCGCTGGGCCTGGTGATCGACACCGCGAGGCCACCGCGCGAGCCCGACGCGGTGGTCGACACCAAGGTCGAGACGCTGACGCCGGGCCAGGCCGAGGCGGGCGAGCCGTGAGCGCGCAGCCCGAGCTCGACGCGCTGGCGCCCGAGCTGCGCGCGCGGCTGCAGCAGGGCGAGCACGAGCGCGTCGCCGCCGAGCTCGCCGCCGCGGGTGGACATCGCACCGCGGCGGTGGTGCTCGAGCAGATCTGGGAGTTCGTCGGCGCCGCGGCGCAGTGGCGTGCCGCGGGCGAGCCGGTGCGCGCGCTCGAGGCCGCGCTGCGCAGCGAGACACCGCTGGCGATCGACGAGGCCATCGCCGCGTTCGAGGCCATCGACGACGCCGCGACGCTGGCGGCCGCGGCCGCGCGGCTGACCCGTCGCAAGCGTCATCACGACGCCGCGCGGCTGCTCGCACGCGCCAGCGACGAGCCCGCCGCACGCGCGCAGGCGCTG
>JAIBBS010000090.1 GCA_019694555.1 Nannocystaceae bacterium | reverse complement strand
ACGGGCGCGCGGGCGCTGGCGCGTCGCGGTGCGGGCGGGGCCGCCGGCACGCACGCGGCGGGCGAGCCCGACGACGGCGGGCGCACCGGGCTGTCCGCGCGCGAGCAGGACGTCGCGTCGCGTCGCGTCGCCGCGCAGGTCGTCGACGACGACGGCGAGCCGGTCGAGGGCGGTCGCGTCGCGCTGCGCTGCCTGCACGACGACGAGGTCGCGCCGATCGCCGACGCGATCGTCGCGCTCGACGAGCAGGGGCGCTTCGCGGCACCCGGTTGCCTCGGTGTGATCTGCGTCGAGCTGTTCCATCCCAGCCTGCGGCCGGCGCATCCGTGGGTGCTCGAGCTCGGTCGCCCGGCGGTGCTGCAGGCGACCGGGCTGGCGCGGTTGCACGGCAGCGTGGTCGATGGCCGCGGCGAGCCGGTGGTCGCGGCGCGGATCGTGCTGCGTGCGCCGCCCGACGCCGACCCCGAGGCGGTGCTGCCGACCGTCGCGGGCTCGACCAGCACCGACGGCGACGGTGTGTTCTCCATCGCGCGCGTCGAGCGACCGCCGTGCGACCCGTGCACCGAGGCGAGCTCGGGTTGTGACGAGGCGCCGCTGCGACTGCACGATCACCTGTGGGTGTCGGTCCATGCCGACGGCTTCGCACCCGCGCGCGTCGCGGTCGAGCTGGGCGAGACCGGCGACGTCGAGCTCGAGCCGATCCGCCTGGTCGCTGCGGCCGAGGTGCTCAGCGGCACCGTGGTCGATCCGCGCGGCGCGGCCTATCCCCGCGCCGAGGTCTACGCGCGCCCCTCCGAGACGGGGCGCGACGCCCCGGTGCTCGAACAGCACCACGCCGATGTCCAGGGGGACAGCTTCGCGTTCGAGTCGCTCGGTCCGGGACCGTATGAGCTGCGCGTGCTGCAAGACGGCGTCGAGCTGGCGCGCAGCGCCGCCGTCCGCCCGGGCGACGACATCGCGCTGCGCGGCGATCGACTGGCCGTCGGGCCCGACGTCGAGGTGCTGATCACGCGCGATGGCGTGCCGCTGGCGGGCGTGCGCGTCGACGGCGGGCCGTTCCGGGGCGCATCGACCGACGCCCTGGGGCTCGTGCGGGCGCAGCAGGCGATGCCAGGCGACTACATCCTGCGCGTGCGCAGTTCGGGATCGCCCACCGTCGAGCACGCGCTGCACGTCGACCCCGACACGACCTCCGCCGGCCCAGCGCCCGCGCCCGGCGCTGCGGCAGCGGCCGGGGGGGCGAGCGCGCGCGTGCTGAGGGTCCACATCGCGCTTCCCGCGTGACGCCCGGGCTCGGCTATAGTGGCGGTTGGTGAGCGTCCCGAGCCACAACCGCGCGGGATCGGGCGCGTCTGCCGAGGGGTTCCCGCAACTGTTCGGCAAGTACGTGCTCGTGCGGCCGATGGCGCGGGGCGGCATGGGCGAGCTGTTCCTCGCGGCCGCGGGCGAGCGCGGCTTCGAGAAGCCGTGCGTGGTCAAGAAGGTGCTGCACAACCTCGACGACGCCGGTGTGCACCGGCGTTTCCTCGACGAGGCCAAGGTCGTGGTGCGCCTCAACCACGCCAACTTGGTGCAGGTGTTCGACGCGGGCCGCGTCGCCGACGAGTACTACCTCGCGATGGAGCTGGTCGAGGGCAAGGACCTGCGCGCGGTGTGGAACCGCTGCGCGCAGCTGCACCGCCGCATCCCGGTCGACGTCGCGATGCACGTCATCCGCGAGGTCCTGCGCGGGCTCGACTACGTGCACGACGCGATGGCGCTCGATCTCGTCCACCGCGACATCTCGCCGCCCAACCTGCTCATCGGCTATCGCGGCGAGGTCAAGCTGACCGACTTCGGCCTGGCCAAGAGCGCGATCAAGCGCGAGATGACGAGCCCCGGTGTGGTGTTCGGGCGCTACAGCTACCTCTCGCCCGAGCAGGCCAAGGGCCTGCCGGCCGATCGCCGCACGGACATCTACGCCTGCGGCATCGTGCTGTGGGAGCTGCTGACGGGGCGGCAGCTGTTCCCGTCGAACAACCGCACGCACCAGGAGGCGCTCGCGGCGGTGCGCAACCCCAGCGTGCGCGCGCCCTCGGAGCTGGTGCCCGGCGTGCCTGCGGGGCTCGACGACGTCGTGCTCGCCGCGCTCGCGGCCGACCCCGCGCAGCGCTACCAGAGCGCCGGCGATTTCCGTGCCGCGCTGTCGGAGATCCTCGCGCGCGACTTCCCCACCTGCGACGCCGACCGCATCGCCGCGTTCATGCGCGAGATCTTCTCGCGCGAGTTCAAGATCGAGGCCCGCGACTACGCCCAGCTGGCGCAGCAGGACTTCAAGGATCTGCGCGCGCGAGCCCACGCGCAGGGCCCCGAGAGCGAGGCCATCAGCATCAGCGACGTGATCGCGCTCGAGGGCGGCGCGGTGCCCAACACCCGCACCGCGAACTCGACCATCACCTTGGGCGAGTCGGACATCGTCGAGCTCGACGCGCCGGGGCAGCGGCCCGCGACCGTGCCCAACGCCCGCTCGCTGCGCGAGTCGGCGCAGAGCTGGGTCGGCCAGGTCGTCGCGCAGCGCTACCGCGTCGAGAGCCTCATCGGCATCGGCGGCATGGGTGCGGTCTTCCGCGTCACGCACCTGGCGCTGGGCAAGCCCTTCGCGCTCAAGGTGCTGCACTCGATCTACACCCGCGACGCGGACATCATCACCCGCTTCATGCGCGAGGCCCGGTCGGCGACGCAGACCGGTCACCCCAACATCATCGACGTGCTCGACATCGGCACCACCGAGTCGGGCGACGTGTACCTGGTGATGGAGCTGCTCGAGGGCCAGCACCTGGGCGCGACCATCCGTCAGCAGGGGCCGCTGGCGATCCGTCGCGCGGTCCACATCGCGCGGCAGATCTGCCGCGCGCTCGAGGCTGCGCACGAGGTCGGCATCATCCACCGCGACCTCAAGTCCGAGAACGTCATCCTCACGACCCGCGGCAAGGACCCCGACTTCGTCAAGGTGCTCGACTTCGGCATCTGCAAGCACGTCAACGCCGACGCCTCGCAGACCTCGCCGGGCTTGGTCATGGGCTCGCCGGAGTACATGGCGCCCGAGCAGGGCGCGGGCCTCGACGCGACCGTGGCCTCGGACGTGTACGCGCTCGGCTGCATCCTGTTCGAGATGGTCACGGGGCGGCTGCCGTTCGAGGGCCGCAACGCCATCGACGTGTTGATGCAGAAGGGCGCGCGCGAGGCCGTGCGCGCGACCTCGTACCGCCCCGAGCTGCCCGAGGCGCTCGCCGACGTGATCGCGCGCTGTCTGTCGCGCACCGCGACCGCGCGGCCGCCGTCGATGCGCGCGCTCGAGTACGAGCTGACGCGCGCGGTCGATGGCCGTGCCAACGCGGTCGCGAACGTGCTGGGGTTGCAGGCCGCCGGCGACTCGCTCGACGGTGCGCGCCCCGGCGACGATCCCTCGCCCGCTGCGTCGGCGAGCTTCCACCGCGCCGCGATCGCGGCGATCGACGCGCGCCCGCCGGGCTACCAGCCACCCGAGCGCACCGTCATCGCGGCGCCGCCGCGTCCGCCCGCAGCGGCGCCGTCGAGCGGCCGCGCGGCCGCACCACCGTCGGCGATGGCGGCCGCGGGCAAGGCGATGCTGTTCGTGTTGCTCGGGGGACTGGTCGCGGCCGCGGGCCTGTTGGCGCTCGCGCCCGATCTGCTCGATCGCATCGGCGGCGGCGACGAGGCCGCGGCCGACGAGCGCAGCGCCGAGCCCAAGCCCGCGGCGCGCGTCGAGCCGGCGAAGGCCGATCCGCCGAGCAAGCCCGAGCCGGTGCCGCAGCTCGAGCCCACGCCGCGTGCGCCCGAGCCGACGCCGGGCACTGCCGCGATCGATCCCCACGCGCCGGTGCCGGTGTCGCCCACGCCCGCGGTCGATGCCGTGCCGCCGCCGGTGCCGGTCGCACCGGCCGGGCCGACCACGGCCGAGGACTGGCTCGCGCTGGCCCAGACCGCGGTCGAGGCCAAGCACTGGCGCGAGCCCGCCGAGGGCAGCGTCGCGCTGGCGCTGACCAACCTCGCGATCGTCGATCCCGCGAACGCCGGCATCGCGCGGCTGCGGCAGCAGGCCGCCGACGCGGTGCTGCCGGCTGCGACCGCGAGCCTCGAGCGACGCCAGTGGGCCGCGGCGGCGGAGGGCTTCCGCGACCTGGTGGCGGTGTGGCCCGAGCACGAGGCCGCGCGCGACGGCCTGGCAGAATCGCTGTTCGGACAGGCGCGGATCCTCAAGCGGCACAAGGACCACGCCGCGGTGCTGGCCACCGCCGACGAGCTGCTCAACCTCAAGCCGGGTGATTTCCGCGCGTCGATGCTGCGCGCCGATGCGCTGATGGCCCTGCGCCGCTACGACGAGGCCAAGGACGCCTACACCGACGCGCGCAAGATCAAGCCGCGCAACGCCGACGCGAACAAGGGCTTCTGGAAGGCTGCATCGTTGGCCCGCCGGCCGTGATTGCAGCTGCTACCCTCGCGCGGTGCATCGGATCGCGCTGCTGTCCCTGTGCGCCTGCGCCTGCCACCCCACGCGTGGCACGACCGAACCCGCCGAGCCCGCGCCGGCGCCGAGCAAGCCTGCGCCGCGCGAGCCGGCCAAGCCGACGCCGGAGGAGATCCAGGCCCGCGCGCTCGATGCGACGGTGCTGGTCACCACCGAGTGGAGCGCGGGCACCGGCGTGTTCATCGACCCGTCGGGCTTCCTGCTCACGAACTACCACGTGGTCGCGTCGGGCAAGAACGAAGACTTCGGCATCTCTGCGACGGTGACGTTGGCACAGCGTCGCGCCGACGGCAGCGTCGCGCCGGGCGAGCGGCTGCCCGCGGTCGCCTACGCCGTCGACGAGAAGCGCGACCTGGCGCTGCTCAAGGTCGACGGCGGCGCGCGTCGCTTCGCGTCGCTGCAGGTCGCGCCCGAGGATCCCCACCCGGGCAGCCGCGTGTTCGCGCTCGGCAACGCCGGCGTGGGCCTGGGCTGGGCCATCAAGCGCTGTGGCATCAACGCGATCGGCACGCTCGACGAGCAGGTCAGCGCGATCGTGCAGCTGCAACGCGACGTGCCCGAGGCCGAGCGCAAGCAGCTCGAGGACAGCATCCGCAAGGCCGCGGCCGATGCCGGGCGGCAGATCCAGACCGACTGCAGCATCTTGCCCGGCGACAGCGGCGGCCCGCTCGTCGACGAGACCACCGGCGAGCTCGTCGGCCTCAACGTCGCGATCCGCACCGCGTTCAGCCAGTTCGTGTCGCTGGGTTCGCTGGCGTTCCACATCCACGCGGTCGAGCTGCGCGACTTCACCAAGACGCTGCCGGCGGCGCCGCGCACGTTCCTGCCGGACCCGTGGACCTCGGCCGGGACCCTGGGTCAGCTGCTCGACTTCGACCAGGACGGCGAGGTCGACACGCTGACGTTCTCGGGCCCGTGCGGCGAGAACCTCACCTGCCAGGTCGCGCTGGGCGACGTCGACGAGAACAGCTTCCGTCGCGCCAAGGAGCTGCCGAAGCCGGACGAGCTGCAGACCAGCCGGGCGTTCGACGCCGAGATCGCGGTGCTGCGCAGCTCGAGGTTGCCGCGCAAGCCCACCGGCTTTCCCATGCCGGTCGCAGACATCTTGGCCTACCTCGATCGCGACGACGACGGACGCTTCGACGAGCTCGTGGTCCAAGACGGCGAGACCGGCAAGACCCGCGGCTACGCCCTGGGCGGTGACGCGCCCGCGCGCGACACCACGCTCGATGGTGTCGCGTTCCCCGATCTCGCGGCGCAGTACGCCAAGCCCGCGCTGCGACCCGGGGTCGGGCGCGTGATCGCAGCGATGACCACCGGCGTCAGCGAGGTCGGCAACCTCGACACCGTGCACGCCGTCACCGCGCAGGCCTCGGACTCGTCGAAGGACGGCGTGCCCGACACGCTGGTGGTGGCCACGCGGCTCGACAAGCGCGTGCTCTTCGACGTCGACCAGGCGCGCTTCGCCAAGATGCTCGCGCTCGCGGCCCGGCCCGGCGCCAAGGTCCGCAGCCTGCCGCAGGCGATGCTGCTGCGCCAGCTGCGGCAGGGCAAGCTCCACGCCGACGTGATGGTCGTGCAGTCGTCGCCGACGCGCGTGTTCTACGACACCGACGTCGACGGCCACTACGACCTCGCGCTCGAGGGCGCGTCGATCGACGGCGGCATCGCGCTGGGCGCCGCGACCATCGACGCCGCGGGGCGGCTCACGCCGGCGCCGCAACACATCGGTCGGCTGTTGCTGCGGCCGGCGTTGATCGCCGACAAGGCCCGCGCGGCCCGCTTCGAGGCCATGATCACCACCGCGTTCCCGGGCGCGCCGCATGCCAACGTCCGCGACGACGCCAGCTCGTTCCCGTCGCCGGTGCCGCTGGCGGCCGCCGGGCTGTCGAGCGTGGGTGGCTTCGGCAACCAGGTGGTCTCGGTGTTCGACCGCGACAGCGTCGTGATCCTCGTCGACCTCGACAACGACAGCTTCAAGGGCAAGCGCGCCAAGCAATCCGCGCTCGAGGTGGTGCAGGCCGGCAAGTTCGACGCCGAGCTGACGCTGCGCTTCAGCAGCGGCGCGTCGTGGGCGTTCTACGACGCCGACGACGACGGCCGCTTCGAGCACATCTTCGTCGCCGGCGGCGGCGACCCGCGCACGGTCGCCATCGGCTACAAGGTCGGCAAGCACGGCGCGGTCGAACGCGACACCGAGCGCGACGGCAAGCGCATGCTCGAGCCGAGCCTGTTCAAGGACGCCGCGCGACAGAAGCTGCTCACCGAGATCGGCAAGCAGCTGTTCCCGTGAGCCCGACGCGCGGTTGGGGCCCGCAGCGGACCTGGGCTCCGTCGATGCACGGGAAGCGCGGCGTGCTCTGCCCGTGCCCGGCCACGCCGGTGGCCGGACGTCTCCCGGTCCGCTCGCGCCGCGTTCAAGTCGGGTGATCGCCGAGCTCGGCCTCGTGCCGCGGCTCCTTGAGCCACTCGACGATGTCCTCGCTGATCTCCGCCGCGATGTCCTCGAGCCCGTCGCAGACGCCGGCCTTGCCGCGACCGACGTGCGCGGTCGAGTTGCCGTGCGCGACGAAGTCGTGGAACGACTCGTCGGGCAGCTCCAGCCGACCCTCGACCATCACGCGGATCTCGCCGTCCCAGTCCTCCTCGGCGCCGTGCACGTGCGCGATGACCAGCGTGACCGTGTGGCCCTCGCCGTTCTTGCCGCCCACGCCCTTCTCCTGCAGCGTCGTGGTGACGGTCTCGGTCAACTCGATCTCGAACTTGCACTTGCCCTTGGCCAGCTCGGAGACCTTCGCGTCGTCGCGGTAGGTCGCGGCCGAGATGGTGTAGCCGTGGGCCTTGCCGGGCGTCGCGGACGCAGGTTGGTCCTTGTCGCAGCCGCCGAGCCAGAGCACCGCCGAGGTGAACAGGGGGACGAGGAGGGTCTGCCGCACGTCGCGATCGTAGCGCGTCGTCGACGTCAGCGGAAGAACACGAACGTCACCAAGATGAACGCCGGGATGAGAAAGCCGATGCTCCACTTCATGTAGCCGAAGAAGCTGGGCATCTGCACCTTCGACTCCTCGGCGATGGCCTTGACCATGAAGTTGGGGCCGTTGCCGATGTACGAGTTTGCACCCATGAACACCGAGCCGCACGAGATCGCGGTCAGGATCATCGCAGGCACGTGGGTGCCGGGCACGATGTCGCCCGACAGCAGGCCCTTGTTGGTCATGCCGCCGGCGGTCTCGAAGAAGACCAGGTACGTCGGCGCGTTGTCGAGGAAGCTCGACAGCGAGCCCGAGGCCCAGAAGAACTTCGCCGGCGTGTCGACACCGAGCTGATCGCCGTTGGCCTGCAGGATCAGCAGCGCCGGGATCATGGTCAGGAAGATGCCGATGAACAGCGCCGCGACCTCGAGGATGGGAAACCACGAGAACGCGTTCTTCTCGCGGGTCTCGGCCGGCGAGGTGAAGCGCGAGCCCAGCACGCAGCCGATCATCGCGGCCTCGCGCACGAAGATGCCGTGCTCGTCGCGGATGAACGCGGCGCACGCGACGATGCCCAGCAGCCACAGCACGTTGATGCCGCCCTCGATCTTGAGCGGCGTGGCGTGGGCGAGGTCGGCCTTGCGGACGGTCTCGGACTCCTTGGCGTAGTAGAAGCGGTCGAGCACGAAGTAGATCACCAGCAGCAGGCCGGCGACGGTGGCCATCTCCTCCCACAGGCCCAGCGTCCACAGGAACGGCACGCCCTGCAGGTAGCCCAGGAACAGCGGCGGGTCACCCAGCGGCAGCAGCGAGCCGCCGACGTTGGAGACCAGGAAGATGAAGAACACCACCGTGTGCACGACGAACTTGCGCTCGGCGTTGGCGCGCAGCACCGGGCGGATGAGCAGCATCGAGGCGCCGGTGGTGCCGATGACCGAGGCGAACACCGTGCCGAAGGCGAGGAAGATGGTGTTGGAGGCCGGCGTGCACTTGAGATCGCCGGCGAGATAGATGCCGCCCGAGATGTAGAAGAGCGCGCCCAGCAGCGTGATGAAGCTGGCGTACTCGTGCATCTTGGTCGCCAGCTCGGCGGTGTTCGGCTCGAGCACGACCAGCCAGAAGACCGGGTAGGCGGACAGCGCGAGGCCGAGGATCAGCTTGTTGAGGTTGCTGTGCCACCAGTGCTCGAGCTTGGTCAGCGGCACGATCGCGATCGACAGCAGCATCGCGACGAAGAACACGACCATCCACGTCGGCGGCACGGTGTGGCTGCCGCCGCCGCCGCCGGAGGCCGCGGCGACCCCGGGCACCAGCGCGAGCAGGGCAGCGATCGCGGGCGCGAGCACGGCGGCGGAGGGAGCACGGCGGGAGACGCGACGGTGGGGCTCGAGCATGCGCGGACCTTCGAAGGAGAGAGCCGGAAGCGGGGGGAGGGAGCCGAGATTCGCCAGCTTGGCGCATCTTACGACCCGGTCGCGCTGGCCCGCTAGTAGATAATCGTGCAGTGGACGAGGCGGCGAGGGGGGTCGGGACCGAAGCGAGCGATGGTGGGGCGCGAGGTTGGGCCGATGCTGCGGCGGGCGGCTGGGCCGGAGCCGATGCCGTCCATCTCGAATGGCCCGCGCTGTGCTCTGCCTTCGCGCGGCTGCTCGTGAGTCCGGCCGCACACGCGGCGGCGGGCTTGGTCGAGGGGATGGCCGCGTCGCCGCGGCCGGCGGCGAATCACGAGCGCGGCGACGAGATCGGCCTCGCCGTCGCAGCGCAGTCGCTGCCGCTGCACGGGGACCTGCAGCAGTGCCAGGCGCGGCACGACGAGGTCGACGAGCTCGAGTCGGTGATCCAGCGCAGCGCGGCGCTCGATGGCGGCGCGCGAGCGGGCGCCGGCGCCCTGGGCCGCGTGGTGCCGCTGCAGGCGCTGCTGCAGCGGGCCAGCGGCGGGCTCGCGCTCGATCCGGCCGAGCTGCTCGCGGTCGCGGACGTGCTCGCGGCCGCGATCGCGTGGGCCGACGGCATCGAGAGCGCGGGCGGGCGCGAGGGCGAGGTGCAGTATCCCACGCTGCTCGTGCGGCTCGCGTCGCTGCAGCCGCCGCGGACGCTCGCGCAGACCCTGGCCCGCGCGATCGAGCGCGACGGCGACGCGGGCGTGCCGGCGCTCGCCGACGCTGCGAGCGCGACGCTGGCGAGCCTGCGCGAGCGCGTCCGTCGGGCCAAGGCCGAGCTGCGCACGGCGGCCGAGCGACTGCTGCGAAAGCCCAGCCTCGCCGACGCCTTCGGCGACGCGTTCGTCACCGAGCGCGACGGTCGCGTGGTGTTGCCGGTGCGCACCAGCGCGTTTTCTCGCAGCGGCACGCCTGGGACGATCTCCGGCATCATCCACGACGCCAGCCAGAGCGGGCAGACGCTGTTCGTCGAGCCGCACGAGCTGGTCGACGAGAACAACGCGCTGCGCCACGCGATGGTCGCGGTGCGGGCGGAGGAGCAGCGCGTGCTCGAGGCGCTGTCGCGGCAGGTCGCCGAGCGCCGCGACGCCATCGCCGGCTCGCTCGCCGCGTTGATCGCCATCGACGGCATCGCGGCGCGGCTCGAGCTGTCGCGCGCGCTCGCCGGCATCACGCCGCGGCTGTGCGAGCCGCTGCCGGACGCCGCGCTGACGCTGCCGCAGGCACGCCATCCCTTGATGCTGCTGCGCGGGCGCGAGGTCGTGCCCAACGACCTGCGCGTGGGCACCGGTACCGCGCTGGTCGTCAGTGGCCCCAACGCCGGCGGCAAGACCGTCGCGCTCAAGACCATGGGGCTGTGCGTGCTGCTGGCGCGCGCGGGCGTGCGGCTGCCGACCGGCGCGCCCGCGACGGTGCCGCTGTTTCGCAACATCGTCACCGACGTCGGCGACGACCAGTCCATTGCGCGGGATCTCAGCACGTTCTCGGCGCACATCGGCCACGTGCGCCGCGCGTGCGAGGCCGCCGCGACCGACGGCGCCGGCACCTTGGTGTTGCTCGACGAGGTCGCGGTCGGCACCGATCCGGATCAAGGCGCGGCGCTGGCCGAGGCGATCGTGCGCAGGCTGGTGGACGACGGCGCGACCGCGGTGGTCACGACCCACTACGAGCGGCTCAAGCTGCTCGCCCACGGCGATGCCCGCTTCGTCAACGCCGCGGTCGGCTTCGATCTGGCGAGCTTGAGCTCGACCTTCCGCGTGCACGTGGGCATCCCCGGCAACTCCAGCGCCCTGGCGGTCGCACGGCGGCTGGGGCTGTCGCCGCGGGTGCTCGACGCCGCGCACGCGTTGATCGACGACGGTCGCGCGCAGCTCGACGTGGTCTTGGTCGAGCTCGCGGCGCTGCGCGAGCAGCTCGCCGCGCAGACCGAGGCGCTGCAGGCCGAGCGCGCCGCCACCATCGCCGCGCGACAACGACTCGAGGCGCTCGAGGCCGACGAGACCGCGCGCGCGTCGGCCAAGCTGCTGCGCGCCAACGAGGCCGCGGCCGCGGAGCTGCGCGGGCTCGCGGCCCAGCTCCGCGATGCGAGGCGAGCGCTGCGGCGCGCGGACGCGGCCGCGCTCGACGGCGCGGGCGAGGCCCTTCGCGCGGGCCGTCAACGGTTGGAGCAGCTGCGCGCGCAGCTGCCCGCGCCGCCACCGGCCCCGGTCGCGACACCGCCGCAGCTCGCGGTCGGCGATCGCGTGCGCGTGACGCTGCACCACGGCGCGCTGGTGGCCGAGGGCGAGGTCGTGGCGCTCAAGGGGGAGCGCGTCAGCGTGCAGCTGCCCAGCGGTCGCGTCACCGTCGAGCGCACGGCGATCTCGGCGGCGGCGCCGGCACGGGCGTCGCGGCCCGCGGCCGCGCGCCCTGGACCGGCGCCGGTGTCGGAGGCCGGGCGCCACTTCGGTGCCGACGCGCGGCCCGTCGATCCCGGAATCGACAACGTCGTCGACTTGCGCGGTGCGAGGGCCGACGAGGCGCTGGCGCTGCTCGAGAGCCAGCTTTCGCGCGCGCTCGAGGCCGACATCGAGGTCGTGGTCGTGCGCCACGGCCACGGTACGGGCGCGCTGCGCAAGGCGGTGCGCGAGCACCTGCCGAGCTTGGCCCACGTCGCGCGGCAGCGGCCGGGACTGCCGGAAGAGGGCGGCGACGCCGTGACCGTGGTATGGGTTCGGGGATGAGCCGCGGGCGTCGGTGGGGCGCGGGCGTGATGGCGATCGCGATCGCGGCGCAGACCACGGTCGCGTCGGCCGGTCCCAACGACGGCGAAGCCCGGCCCATCACGCGCGACGCCGATCGCGTGTACACCACCGTCGCGGGCGAGCCCGACGGCGCGGCGGTGGTGACCAACCCCGCGAACCTGGGCTTTCTGCGCGGGGTCAACGGTGTGCTCGACTTCGCGTGGAACAAGCCCAGCGCCATGCGCCGCGGCAACGGTCTGGGTCTGCTGCTGGGCATCCCGCTGCCGTGGCAGATCGCGTCGTTGGGCCTGGCCTACCAGTTCCTGCGCCCGTTCACGCCCAACACCACGCAAAGCGGCGAGCAGCAGCCGCAAAACCCCGACGATGCGTACAGCAAGGTCACGCTCGCGGCCGCGTTCCCGCTGCAGTGGTGGTTCAAGCGCTTCGCGCCGGCGATGCCACGCGCGCTGCGGGACATCTCGGTCGGCCTGTCGTACTCGCGGTTGATCTCGAGCCAGAACTTCCACGCCGCCGGCACCAACGCCGTCGACCTCGCGCTGGGTTGGTGGCCCACGCGCTTCGTCGCGCTGGGCTTCGTCGCACGCAGCATCAACGTGCCGCGCACCGGCCCCGGCGACATCATCACGCAGTCGTACGTGCTCGATCCCGAGTTCGCCTTGCGGCCGCTGGGCACGCCCGCACTCGAGCTGGCCGCCGGTGCCCGGCTCGCGCCAGCGGTCCCCGGCGAGCCGCGCTGGCGCACGCACCACGCCGATCCGCGCGGTCGCCTGCTGCTCAACCTGCGCGGCGTGAAGCTGTTCGCGGAGGCCGAGCGCTTCCAGTACTTCCCTGGTTCGCTCTCGGCCGGCGGTGCCGCGGCCGCGGACGCGGTGCGCATCAACGCCGGCTTCGGGCTCGACTTCGGTCACTTCGGCTTCATGGCCGGGGCCTCGACCTCCGCCGGCGGGGCCTCGTCGTTCGCGGCCGACGGCGGCGTGATGCGCCTGCGCGCGTCGCAGGAGCGCTACCGCAGCGTGGTCGGGGCGCGGCCGCACATCGTGACGAAGTTCGAGCTCGACGAGTACGCCGGTGATCGCGGCATGTGGCGCTTGCTCGGCCAGCTCGAGACCGTGGGCAAGCGCCGCGGCGTGGCGCTCGTGCACACCGACGGCATGAAGCTCGGCTGGGCGCAGCTCGAAGAGGTCCGCGAGGCGCTGCTGCGCGTGCGCGAGCGCGGCGGCAAGGTCGTGGTCTACCTCCACGGCGGCGGCATGCGGGCGTACATGCTCGCGGCGGCGGCGGACCGCATCGTCGCGCATCCCAACAGCGGGCTCGAGCTGCTGGGCATGCGCATCCAGGCGTTCCACTATGCCGAGCTGCTGGGCAAGCTCGGCGTGAAGGCCGACTTCGTGCGCGTCGCGGAGTACAAGGGCTCGCCCGACACGTGGGGACTCCCGGCTGCCAGCGAGCCGGTCGCGCGGCAACGCAAGCAGCTCGTCAGCGATCTGTGGAACCACGTGTTGCGGCTCATCGCCCGCGATCGCGGCCAGGATCCCCTCGTGGTCAAGGACTGGATCGATCACGCGCCGATCGACCCGCGCGAGGCCCGGCGCGACGGCGTGGTCGACGAGCTGTCGTTCCCCGACGAGCTCGATGCGCGGCTCGAGAAGTGGCTCGACCGCAAGGTCCGCATCGAGCCGCCCGACGAGCAGAAGGAGCACCCAACGATGTTCGGCCCGCCGCCGCGCATCGCCGTGCTCACTGTCGAAGGCGACCTGGTCGAGGGCGAGAGCTTCACGGTGCCGCTGCTGGGCCGCCGCGTCGCCGGCGGCACGACCCTGAGCAAGCAGGTCGAGCGACTGCGCAAGGACGACTCGGTCCGCGCGGTGGTCGTGCGCATCGACAGCGGCGGCGGCTCGGTTCGCGCCTCCGACGACATCGCCCGGCAGCTCGACCTGACGCGCAAGCGCAAGCCGGTCGTGGTCTCGATGGGCAACTTCTGCGCCAGCGGTGGCTACTACATCGCGAGCGCGGGGCAGTACATCTACGCCGACGCCACGACCGTCACCGGCAGCATCGGCATCTTCTATCCCAAGTTCGACCTGTCGGGCTTCGCCGAGAAGATCGGCCTGGGCATCGACCAGTTCGACTTCGGTGACCACGCCGGATTGCGCTCGTGGTGGAAGCCCTACGACGACGACGAGCGCGCCGCGGCACAGCGCAGCATCGAAGAGGGCTATCGCGAGTTCACCGCGCGGGTCATGCGTGCGCGTAACATGAGCGCTGCGCAGGTCGACGAGGTCGCGCGCGGTCGCGTGTGGTCGGGCGTGCGCGCGATCGAGGTCGGACTCGTCGACGACTACGGCGGCCTGCGCGAGGCCATCGCGCGCGCCCGGGCGATCGCGGGGCTGCGCGAGGACGAGGGCGAGGTCGTGTTCGTGCCCGACCCCAAGGGGCCGCTGGCGAACCTGCGCGCGATCCTGGGCTTCGATCTGCCCAGCCCGTTGACGGAGCAGCCGAGCATCCGCGGCATGGGTGCGGTCGCGATGGGCTGGACGCTGCCGCTGCCGCTGTCGCGGGTGCTGCGGCTGCTGCCGCTGTCGCTGTGGTTCGGCGATCGGCCCGGCGCGCTGGCGCTGGCCGAGGAGACCTTCGTGATCGAGGACTGAGAGCCCGTCCGCGGATGCTGACGGGCTCTCGTCGCGGAGCGACTGGAAGGAGAGGGGTCCCGGGACCGGCTCGGCCGGGCACGTCGCGAAGCGACTACTTCAGGTTCTCGTTCGCGAAGTCCCAGTTGACCAGGTGGTCGAGGAACGCGTTGATGAAGTTCGGCCGCGCGTTGCGGTAGTCGATGTAGTAGGCGTGCTCCCACACGTCGAGCGTGAGGATGCAGCGCTTGCCCTCGCGCAGCGGCGTGTCGGCGTTGGCGGTGCTGGTGACGACGAGCTTGTCGCCGTCCTTGATCAACCACGCCCAGCCGGAGCCGAAGCGGCCGGTGGCCGCGGCCGCGAACTCGGCGCGGAACTTGTCGTAGCCGCCGAAGTCGCGATCGATCGCGGCCGCGATGTCACCCTTGGGCGCTCCGCCGCCCTGGGGCTTCATGCTGTTCCAGAAGAAGGTGTGGTTCCACACCTGCGCGGCCTGGTTGAACAGCGCGCCCTCGGTCGTGCGCACCAGCTCTTCGAGCGTCTTGTGCTCCTCGGGCTTGCCCGCGGTGAGCTCGTTGAGCTTGTTCAAGTAGGCCTGGTGGTGCTTGCCATAGTGGTAGTCGAAGGTCTCGGCGCTCATGTGGGGCACGAGCGCGTCCTTGGCGAATGGCAGCGGGGGAAGCGTGAAGCTCACGGTGACCTCGATTGCCCGGACGGAGCCGGAGCGGGCGGAGGGTGGCACGCGTCCGCCGGGCCGTCAAACCGCGGCGGCCGCCCGAACACCACGCCGCAGGGCGCCATGCAAGCCGCACGCGCGCAGCCCCGACGTGCAGTGATCGCGCCCGCGTCGGCACGGCGACGCGCCCGCCGGTGCTATGCTGCGAGCGCACCCCCAGGCGGGGACCGGGCATGGCGCCCGGCCGCGACCGGAGGCGGGAGGCAGACATCGTGAGCGACACACCCGAGGTGAAGTACGCCCGGCCGAGCGCAGCGCCGCAGCTCGACGTGCGCAAGCCCATGACGGTCCCCGAGATCCGCGCCCGCAAGGGCGTCGATCCGCTGACCATGGTGACGGCCTACGACGCCACCTTCGCGCGCATGCTCGACGACGCCGGCGTCGAGCTGCTGCTGGTCGGCGACTCGCTGGGCATGGTCGTGCAGGGCAACGCCGACACGCTCGGCGTGACGGTCGACGACATCGTCTATCACTGTCGCGCGGTCGCCCGCGGCGCGCGGATGGCCCACATCGTCGGCGACATGCCGTTTCTGAGCTACCAGGTCACGCCCGAGGACGCGGTGCGCAACGCCGGACGGATCCTCGCGCAGGGGCGGGCCCACGCGGTCAAGCTCGAAGGCGGCGCTGCGATCGCGCCGACGGTCGCGCGCATCGTCGCCGCGGGCATCCCGGTGATGGGGCACGTCGGTCTGACGCCGCAGTCGGTGCACGCGCTGGGCGGCTTCCGCGTGCAGGGCCGCGAGCACGACGACGCCGAGCGAATCCTCGCGGACGCCGTCGCGGTGGCAGAGGCGGGCGCCTACGCGCTCGTGCTCGAGGGCATCCCCGGCGAGCTGGCCGCGCGCATCACCGAGACCATCGCGATCCCCACGATCGGCATCGGCGCGGGCGTGCACTGCGACGGACAGGTGCTGGTCTGTTACGACCTGCTCGGCATGACCGCGGAGCTGCGGCCCAAGTTCGTCAAGCGCTACGACGAGGGCTTCGACCGCGTCGTCGCGGCGGCGCGCGGCTTCTGTGACGAGGTCAAGCGGCGGCAATTCCCCGGCAGCGAACACACCTTCACCATGCGCAAGCGTCCGCTGCCGGTGACGGGGACCTGAAGCACGTTCGCGGGGCTCGGCCCGGCGTGGGCGATCGGCCGTGGTAGCATCGCGGCCGATGCCGCTTTCACCCGAGCAAGAGTGGACGCTGGTCGCCTGCGGGCTGGTGGCCCACGCCGACGGGATCCTCGACGTCGGTGAGTGGGAGCAGGTGCTGTGGATGCTCGACGAGCGGCTCGCCGCCGACGAGGCCGAGGCGTGGCTCGAGCTGCTCGCCCATCGCGAGGGACTCGAGGCGCGGCTGCGCGAGCTGCCGCTGCCGCCGCCGCTGTTCACCGAGACCATCCTCGAGCGGGCGTGGCGGATGGCGCTCGCCGACGGGCGCGGCAGCGACGAGGAGCGCCACGTGCACGACGACATCGCCAAGCGGCTCGGCGCCGACCCGGCCGAGGTCGTGGCCCTGCGCGAGCGCTGGAGCGAGTCGGCCGCGCGCCGTGCCGACGCGGTGGTCGCGTTCGCGGCGATGCTCGCCAACGCCGACGGCATCGCCGAAAGTGGCGAACGCGCGGAGTTCGACGACCTGCTCGCGCGCATGCCCGTGACCGCGGCGCAGCGCGGCGCGCTCGCGGGCTTGATCGACGCACCGCCGGCGCTCGCGGACGTGGTCGGTCGGCTGACCGCGCTGCCGCCCGAGGAGCGCGCGATCGCGTTGGTCTCGCTGGTGCCGCTGGTGCGCGCGTCGTTCACCGGCGATCGCGAGCGCAACCTGTTCCTCGACCTGGCCGAGCGCGTGGCGATCGCCCGCGCCGACGCCGAGCGCATGCTCGATCGCTGAGATGTCCGCCGCGCACGACGCCGAGCGCATCGGCCCGACCGCGCACTACACCGCGTACGTGTGGCATCGCCTGGGGCTGCCCTACGCGCGGCACCTCGCGACGCGGCAGGGCGCGGTGCTGTACTGGGGCTTCTTCGCGCTGGGCGAGTGGACCACGCGCGTGGTGCCGGGCGTGCCGACGATGCGCGGCTACCTCGCGTACCGGCACCTGCTGATCGACGCGCTGGTCGAGTCGCTCGGCCCCGATCGCCTGGTCGAGCTCGGTGCGGGCCTGACCCCGCGCACGTTGCAGTGGGCGCTGGATCGCGACGTCGCGGCGGTGGACATCGATCTGCCGGCGATGATCGCGGTCAAGCGCGCCGCGCTGCTGCGGCTGCCCGCGCCGCTGCGGGCGCGTGCCGCCGCGGCGCTGACGCTGGTCGCGGCCGACGTGCTCGCGCCGCAGTTCGAGGACACCCTGGCGGAGCAGCTCGCGGACGCGCGCACGCCGGTGGTGGTGGCCGAGGGCCTCGCGAGCTACTTCGATCGTACGGCGCGCGTGCGCCTGTTCGCGGCGGTGGCGGCGGCGCTGCGCCGTCGCGGCGGCGGCCACTTCGTCGTCGATCTGCACACCGCCGATGCGCAGGCGCAGGTCGGCGGCGCGACGCGGGTGCTGCGGCAGGCCATCCGCATGCTCACGCGCCGACGCCACGCGCTCGATCCCTTCGCCGACCTACCGGCGCTGCGCACCGCGCTGCTCGACGCGGGGTTCACCGACGCACGCCGGCTGCAGCCGCAGGACTGGGTCGCGCGCGTGCCCGCGCTGGCGCGGCTGCACTCCCCTGCGCACGTCGTCCACGCGTGGGTGTGACGCGGGCCGCGGTCACGGACACGCGACGCGGAAGGCGTCGTCGAGCTCGAGCGGCAACACCAGCGTGCGGGTGTGGGCCGCGGCCGCGGCCGGACACAGCGACTGCGCCAGCGCCTCGGCCTTGGCCTCGCTGCCGGCGTACTCGGCGTTGAGCACGGCCTTGCCCGCGTCGACGAAGGGCGCCAGCGCGTCGCACTCGTCGTACTCGTGGCACTGCTCGTTGAGCTCGAGGTCGAAGTAGTCGACCAGCTCGAGCGCCTGCCCGCCGTCGTTCTTGAGCGCGACCGCGAGCCCGGCCTCGTGCGCGAGGTTGGCGAGGTGACGGTTGAACGCGAGCTGGTCGCGGGCGGTGATGGCGAAGCCGGTGTCCTCTTCGAACGCGGCGACGTTGTCGGGCTCCACGCCATCGCAGCCGCGCTGTGCGGCGTAGGCGATGCGGTCGGCCATGATCTGCACGACGTTGGCCGAGCGCACGTCGAGCCAGCGCTCGCCGGGCCAGCCGTCGAGCGGCTTGGCGAGATCGCTGTCGAGGAAGCGATCGTAGTCGTCGCGGTAGTCCTCGCCCGAGCCTGCGGAGAAGTAGCAGACCACGCGGCGCCCGGCGGCGTGCAGCGATGCGATCACGTCGTCGGGGGTCTCGAACAGGTCGACGTCGTACAGCGCCGCGTCGTAGGAGGTGTCGATGGTGCCCTGCAGCTGCCACTGCCACGTCGTGTCCGCGGCGGGCGTCCACGCCGGCATCATCGCGCTCGGCGGTGCATCCGGATCGAGTCCTGCCGCCGGCGACAGCGTGTCGGGCACCCAGTCCGGCTCGGACTTGCAGGCCGTCGCTGCCAGCAGCAGCGCCCACGCGAGCGGTCGCAGCGTCATGGCGTCCACGGCATCAGGGTCTGCGCCTGGCCCGGCTCGAGCCACAACAGCGGCAACGCGGCGCGCACCAGCGGCAGCTCGAGGCCGGGCGGCAGCAGCGAGGGCGCTTGCGGTCGCGCCTGCGTCCGCCGACCGCGACGATTGCGGAGCTGGGCGCCGCGCTCGTCGGGCTCGCGCCCACGCCCGAGCGCGCCGAGCAACAGCTCGACCAACGTGCGGCGCTCGGGCAGCACGCGGATCGCCAGCTGCGTGCGCCGCGGCACGCCGGCCTTCGCCCGCACCGCCGCGATGGCCTCGTGCAGGCCGCCGAGCGTGTCGACCAGCTCGATGCTCTGCGCCTTGCGACCGTCGTACACGTGGCCGCGACCCAGCTCGTGCACGCGCTCGGGCGTGAGGCCGCGCGCGTCGGCGACGCGGGTGCGGAACAGATCGTAGGTGCTCGCGATGCTGCGCTCGATGCGGGCGCGCTGGTCGTCCGACCACGGCCGCCACGGCGCGCTGGGGTCGAGGTTCTTGCCCGGCGACAGCGTGACCGCGTCGACACCGAGCTTGGCCATGAGCCCCGAGACGTCGGGGTGGATCGAGATGACCCCGATCGAGCCCGTGATCGTCAGCGGGTCGGCGAACACCGTGTCGGTCCCCATCGCGACGTAGTAGCCGCCGCTGCCGGCGACGTCGCCCATCGAGACCACGATGGGTGGCTCGAACTTGGGCGCGCGCGCGTGGGCCTCGGCGGTGAGCTTGACCTCGCGCCACATCACGTCCGACGCCAGCGCCGAACCGCCGCCGCTGTTGACGCGCAGCACGATGCCCTCGCACGCAGGGTCCTCCCGCAGCTCCCGCAGCGTGCGCGCGATGGTGTCGCCGCCGACGAACTGCACGCCGACCAGCGGGATCGTGCGGCTCTCGCCGTCGATGATGGTGCCCTCGACCAGCACGACGCCGACGTAGGGCTGGCCGGCCCAGTTCGGGGTGTCGTGCGCGGTGTCGTCGAAGCGCCGCAGCTCGACCTCGGTGCCGAGCACGTCGGAGATCCGCGGCAGCAGCTGGTCGCGGAACACGACCTCGTCGACCAGCTTGGCCTCGACCGCGTCCGTGGGCGCATGCGGGGCGCCTTCGAGCAGCTGGCGCACCGTCGATCGCGGCAGCGCGCGCGCGCGCGCGACGTCCCCGAGCACCTGCTGCCACGTCGCCGACAGCAACGCTTCCTTTTGTTCGCGGTCGGGCGCGGTCGGGGCCTGCTCGGTGAAGGCCTCGCCTGCGCTCTTGTACTCGGCGATGTGTGCGACCTCGGCGCGCACGCCGAGCTTGGCCAACACGTCGCGGAAGTACAGCTGCGTCGACGCGAGCGACCACGTGTCGAGCGAGCCGGCGGGGTGGATGTAGATCTTCTCCGCCGCGCTGGCGACGTAGTAGGCCGGCAGCGACGCGGCCTCGACGTAGGCGAACACGTGGCCGCCGGCATCGCGCACGCGGATCAGCGCCTCGCGCAGCTCGTGCATCGTGGCCCAGCCGCCCTTGCTCGGGGGGTACACGACCAGCACGCTGCGATCGCCGGCGCGGCGGGCCCGCTCGAGTCGCTCGAGCATCGCCACGAGGTCGGCCTCGTCGCGCAGCGCCGCGAGATCGATGCGCTCGGCCTCGACCCGGCGCGGCCAGTACACGCGATCGTTGCGGCGCGTGCCGAAGTGCGCCTCGAAGCCGAGCCCGTCGACGCCGTCCGACAGGCCCGCGTGCAGGCCCGCGCGCGCGCGCACGAAGTCCCAACCCAGCTCGAGCGCGACCGAGCCGCGCACGGCCTTGTCCTGACGCAGCGGCTGCAGCGAGTCGGGATCGAGCGTGGTCACGCCGACCTGTTCGACCTCGCCGAGCAGCGCGATGCCGTGGTGACGCACCGCGATGCGCCCGCGGGGGAACAGACCGCTGGTGCCGCCGACGCGATCGAGCTCGCTGCCGGGCTCGGCGCGCGCGAGCACGGCCTTGAGTCCACCGGCGAGCTCGAGCGTGCGCGTGCCCAGCGGGCGCAACGCGAGCTCGCCCGACAGCGACGCCTGCGAACGGAAGTCCGCGTCGCGCAGGTCGCCGGGTCCCAACCGCGCGACCACGCCGACCGAGCCGTAGTTGCGGATGCGGATCATCGTGCCCAGATCGAGATCGGGCCGACGCAGCCACTGACCCTCGCTGCGCAGGCCGTGCACCGCCAGACCGAACGAGCCCTTGTCGCCCAGACCGCCCGAGAGCGCCCAGGTGAACTTCGTCGCCGGCGGGTTGCGTTGCTCGGCGAAGTCGAAGATTCCCTTGCCCAGGCGCGGCTGCACGAACTGTGCGCCGAAGCCCATCGCGAGGCCGAAGCGCAGGTTCGCGGCGATGAAGGCACCGAAGCCGCTGCCGCGGGCGAACTGCGACAACGCCTGGTAGCCCAACAGTGCGATGTCGAGGGTCGGCGCCGCGCTGAGCAACGCGGGGTTGAGCACCATGCTGCTCGCGTCGCCCTCGGCCGACAGGTCGTGGATCGGTCGGTCGACGTCGTCGGAGATCTCGCGCTCTTGTGCCGCCGGCGGGGCCGCGTGCACGGGGGCCGCGATCGCGACGCCGAGGGTGGCTGCGATCGCGAGGGGGAGACGGCGATGCATCACTGGATTTCGTCCTGCGAGATGATGTCGACGATGGCGAGCACGTGGCGGACCTCGAGGATGCGCAGGGAGTCGTCCCACGGCACCGAGACGCCGCGATCCTTCTCGAACAACACGTTGGCGCCCATGGGCACGCCGCTGACGTTCTTGCCCAGGTCGGCGCGCAGCTCGGCGCGGGCCTCGGCGTCGAGGTCCTCGTCGTCGGGCGCCTCGGTGTTCGGCATCGTGCGCGCGACCTCGACGACCTCGCCGAGCAACGCCGCGGCGTGGTTGTCCTTGACGCCCTGCGGCAGGAACAGGCCCGCCTCCGAGCGGTCGGGGTGCTTGACGATGCGCACGAGCACGCGCGGCCCCAGCGGTTGGATGTGGCGCGAGACCCGTGCGGAGGGCTCGACCAGCGTCGGCGTCTCGACCGACGGCGCCTCGTCCGGCGCGCCGGCGGGCTTCGACTTGGGGCGGGAGCGGTTCATGGTGCGTCCTCGTTCACGGCGTGCGCTCGTTCGGCGGCGACCACGGGCTGCGCCACCAGCGAGTGGCCGGTGCTCTCGGTCACGATCACCTCGATGATCGCGCCACGCTCGGCGCTGCCCAGGGGCAGCAGCGCGTTGTGCCCCTGCGGCGTGCGGCCCAGCAGCCGATCGCCGCGACGCGCCAGCGCACCGACCAGCACCGGCACGCGGCGACCGACCTGGGCGTCGTGCGAAGCACGGGTGTGCTGCTCCTGCAGCTCGATGACCTCGCGCAGGCGCCGGCCCTTGGTCTCGTCGTCGACGTCGTCGACGAGCTTGCGCGCGGCCTGGGTCACGCCGCGATCGCTGTAGCGGAACATGAACGCGCTGTCGAAACGGACCTCGCGCATCAGCGACAACGTCTGCGCGTGGTCGTCCTCGGTCTCGCCGCAGAAGCCGACCATGAGGTCGGTCGACAGCGCCAGGCCGGGGATCGCCGCGCGCAGGCGCTCGACCAGCGCGAGGTACTCGTCGCGGCCGTAGCCGCGACCCATGCGGGCCAGCACCGCGTCGGCGCCCGACTGCAGCGGCAGGTGCAGCTGCGGCATGATCGTGGGCTCGCTCGCCATCACCTCGATCAGCGCGTCGGACATGTCGCGTGGGTACGGGCTGGTGAAGCGCACGCGCGCGATGCCGTCGACCGTCGCGACCGCGCGCAGCAGCGTCGCGAAGTCGATGTCGCCGTCGCGGTACGAGTTGACGGTCTGCCCCAGCAGCACGACCTCGCGGTAGCCGGCCTCGGCCAGGCGCCGGACCGCGCGCAGCACCTCGGGCGCCGGCACGGCGCGCTCGCGTCCCCGCGTATAGGGCACGACACAGAAGCTGCAGAACTTGTCGCAGCCGCGCTGGATGGTGACCTGACCGCTGACGCCGTCGTCGTCGGGCACGCCGTCGAGACCTTCGTAGGTCTCGCTGCGATCGAGCTTCACGTCGACGACGCGTTCACCCGCGCGCGCGCGCGCGACCAGCCCCGCGATGCCGCGGTAGCTGTCGGGTCCGGCGACCAGGCGAATGTACGGCGCGCGTGCGGCCACCTTGTCGCGCAGGTGCTCGGCCATGCAGCCGGTGATGCCGATGACGAGCGCGGGGTTGGTCCGCGCGTGCTGCAGCAGCTGGCTGGTGCGGCCCCACACGCGATCTTCGGCCTTCTCCCGGATCGCGCAGGTATTGATGAGGATCACGTCCGCCTGCGCCGGGTCTTCGACGCGCTCGTAGCCGGCGTGACCCAGCTGACCGGCGATCAGGGCCGAGTCGGCCTCGTTCATCTGGCAGCCGAACGTCTCGAGGTAGACCCTGCCGGCGCCGGCCTCGGTCGCGTCGACCGTCGCCGGCGCGCCCGCGTCGCTGTCGCGGCGCATCGGACGGATCCGCACCAGTTGGGTCATGGGCGGCGGCATCTTCACGCCAACGCCGGCCGCGGTCCAGCGCCGCCCAGGCCGGGGTGCCGTCACGGTGCGCCGGCGCGGGGCAGGGCGTCGGCAGCGGCGCGTTCGCCGACCGGCGACGTGACCCAGCGCGCACTGCCGAGGGCCACCGCACGCCAAGGGTGCGGTTTGCCCAGCGCCCGCCGGGTCGTTATAGTCCCGCCGCCCCGCCGCCTCGCGCGGTGGGCGAGCCAAGGCGAGGCCACGTCGCGATCAGCTCTCGCGATGCGAAGGCCCGCCGCATTCGGAGTGTCATGCGTCGAATCTATCCGCTACTGGTCAGCAGCTTCCTGTTCCCGTCGGCGTGCGGCAACCCGCCCAAGCCGGAGAAGGCGCAGGACCTCGAGAAGATCCAGCCCAAGGAGAGCGGCGGGGGCGACAGCGCCGCCGCGCTCGGGGCCGTGCCCGACGGGCCCATCGCGACCGTCAACGGCGTCGAGATCCCCAACGCGAAGTTCCGCGAGATCTACGACCTCAAGGTGAAGAAGTACGCGGACCGCGGTCGCGAGATCCCGGCGTCCGCCGATCGTCGCTACCGCAAGTCGATCGCCGAGCGGCTCATCTATCACGAGGTGCTGCGCCAAGAGGCGGAGAAGCTCGGCGTGAAGTACGACGAAGCCGCGCTCAAGGACCGCGAGGAGCAGCAGAAGCGGGGCATTCGCGACTGGGACAAGCACCTCGAGCGGCGCGGCGAGACCGAGGCGAGCCTGCGCGAGATGTACATCGCGGAGCTCCTCGAGAAGGCCATCCTCGACAAGTCGGGCAAGCTCAAGGTGACGCCCGAGGAGATCGAGGAGGACTATCAGAAGATCAAGGGCAACTGGAAGTCGGACCAGCCCCGCGTTCGCGCGTCGCACATCCTCATTCCGATCGGTCCCGCGAAGGTCGCGATGGATCCCCACGTGGAGCCCGGCTCGACCGACAAGCCCACGCCCGAGGGCACGCCCGAGGAGCAGAAGAAGTGGGACGAGGAGGCCAAGGCCAAGGCCGAGGAGATCTACAAGGCCGTCACCGCGCCCGACGCCGACTTCGCCGCCATCGCCAAGGAGAAGTCGACCGGTCCGTCGGCCGCCAAGGGCGGCGACATCAGCATCTTCACCGCCGATCGCATGGCCGAGGAGTTCAGCGAGGTCGCGTTCAAGATGAACGTCGGCGAGATCAGCAAGCCGGTGAAGACCAAGTTCGGCTACCACATCATCAAGCTCACCGGGAAGTGGCCGGCGGGCGAGCTGCCCAAGGAGGCGCTCGAGGATCAGATCGTCAGCCGCCTCGAGCAGCGCAAGCTGCACCAGGGCCGCCGCGAGCTGAAGGACGAGCTGATGGCGAAGTACACCGTGGTCGACAACATCGCGCCGACCCTCGGCCCCGAGCCCGAGAAGAAGGCGCCCGCGGGCAAGCGCGACGTCAAGGCGCTCGGTGCCCGTCGCGGTGCGTCGGCCGCCGGCGCTGCCGAGGCGGCGGACGCGAAGGCCGACGCGGCCGACGAAGAGCCGGAGTGATGGGGCTGCCCGCGGCGGCGCGCCGCGGGTGGACGCACGAAAAAGGGGCGGGCCGTCGCAACGGCTCGCCCCTTCGTCGTTGGTTCGGCGGACGCTAGCGCGGCGTCACAGGAACGTGCCGCCGATGTGCAGCCCGAAGATCATCTGGTGCACCGGCGCGAGGTCCTGGCGGTCGTCGTGCTTCACGCAGCTGGTGGTGTTGCCGACCTCGTGACAGACCTTGTTGTGGCCGTTGAGCAGGATGTCGGCCTTCACGCCCAGGAAGATCCGACGGCTGACGAAGATGTCGATGCTGGGCGAGAACATCCACGAGAAGCCCTGCGAGTACTGCTTGTCGCCGCCGGAGATGAGAAACGCCTGGCGCGAGAAGCCAGGGCCCATGCCCAGGCCGAAGTCGAAGCGCCACACCGGCAGGATCGGCTTGATCACGCCGTACACGCTGTTCTGGTAGGCGCGCTTGAAGTTGCCCGCGCCGCTCACCTCGTACTGCGTGTCGAAGAAGCCGACGTTGTACTGCGCGCCGGCGTAGATCCACGGCTTGATGCGGTAGCCCAGCTCCGCGCCCAGGCCGAAGGACGGCCGCGTCTTGCCGTCGGGGGTCACGTCGCTGCCGTCGTCGGCACGCTTGCACTTCGCCTGGCCGGGCATGCAGATCGAGCCGCCGAGCGTCAGCCCGAATTGGCCACCGCGGCGGGTGATGTTGGGCTTGGCCTCGGCGGACGAGGTGGCGAGCATGGCGCCCGCGAGGGCGAAGGCGGGCAGGGCGAGCCGGGTGGCGAGGTGCATGGGCGGGATCCTCGGGGCGTTCGAGGCGCGGCGTCGGCCGGCGTCCTCGAGTTCGCGCGAGGAGCATAGACGCCGGCGCGCGCGGCCGGTATTCAAGCCCGCCACCCGCAGGCCTCACGGGTCCGGGCAGGGGCTAAATCACTGCCCGGGACCGGGAAAGTGTCTGGGCATCGACGAGCGTAAAACGGTGCGCTAGCATCGAGGCTGCTCGGACAGGCTGCTGAAATACAGCGGCTCGCCGGTGAATCCGATGACCCCCCTCGAAGCGCTCGAAGAGCAGAGCATCTACATCTTCCGGGAGGCCTACAAGCACTTCCGCCAGCTCTGCATGCTGTGGTCGATCGGCAAGGACTCGACCGTGCTGCTGTGGCTGGCCCGCAAGGCCTTCTTCGGTCACGTGCCGTTTCCGTTGGTGCACATCGACACCAGCTACAAGGTGCCGTCGATGATCCGCTATCGCGACGATCTCGCGCGGCGCTGGAAGCTGCAGATGATCGTGGGCCAGAACCGCGACGCGCTCGCGCAGGGCATGAACCACACCCGCGGTCGGCTGACGTGCTGCCGTGCGCTCAAGACCGACGCGTTGCGCCACACGCTCGACGGCTCGTGGCCGCGGCTGCGCATGGGCCCCGACGGCAACTACCGCGAGGAAGAGAAGCGCGAGGCGTTCACCGGCGTGATCGTCGGCGCGCGCGCGGACGAAGAGGGCTCGCGCAGCAAGGAGCGCTACTTCTCGCCGCGCGATCACGCGGGTGACTGGGACGTGTCCGAGCAGCCGCCCGAGCTGTGGAATCAGTTCAAGACCGACTTCGCCCCCGGCACGCACGTGCGCATCCATCCGCTGCTCGACTGGACCGAGATCAACATCTGGGAGTACATCGAGCGCGAGCGCATCCCCATCATCGACATCTACTTCGATGACGGCACCGGCCATCGCTACCGCTCGATCGGTTGCGAGTGCTGCACCACCAAGATCGCATCGACCGCCCGCGACACCGCCGAGATCCTGGTCGAGCTGCGCCGCACCAACGTGCCCGAGCGCGCCGGCCGGGCCCAGGACCAGGAAGACACGTACGCGATGGAGAAGCTCCGTCGCGAGGGGTACATGTGACGTGGATGCGCCGCTGACGCCCGCGAGCCCGCGGGAGACCATGCAGATCGTGATCGTCGGCCACGTCGATCACGGCAAGTCGACCCTGGTCGGCCGCCTGCTCGCCGACACCGGCGTGCTCGGCGACGGCAAGCTCGAGAAGGTCCGTGCGACCTGTGAGCGCCAGGGCAAGGTGTTCGAGTACGCGTTCCTGCTCGACGCGCTCGAGGCCGAGCAGGACCAGGGCATCACCATCGATGCGGCGCGGGTGTTCTTCCGCACCGCGCTGCGCGACTACATCATCATCGACGCGCCCGGCCACATCGAGTTCCTCAAGAACATGGTCACCGGCGCGGCGCGGGCCGAGGCTGCGGTCCTGCTCATCGACGCGAAGGAAGGCGTGCGCGAGAACAGCCGGCGCCACGGCTACCTGCTGAGCATGCTCGGCATCCGTCAGGTCGCGGTCGTGGTCAACAAGATGGACCTGGTCGACTTCGACCGCGCCCACTTCGACGGCATCGCCGCGGAGTACCGCGCGTTCCTGGCCGACGTCGGCATCCGACCCGCGCACGTGATCCCGATGGCCGCGCGCAGCGGTGACAACGTCGCGACGCGCTCGAACGCGACGCCGTGGTACGACGGCCCGACCGTGCTCGAAGCCGTGGACGGCTTCGCCAAGCTGCCCTCGCGCGCGAGCGCGGCGCTGCGAATGCCGGTGCAGGACGTGTACAAGTGGGGCCATCGCGGTGACGACGCGCGCGTGATCGCGGGCCGGGTCGAGTCCGGCACGCTGCGGGTCGGCGATCGCGTGCTGTTCTCGCCCTCGAACAAGACCGCGACGGTCGCGTCGATCGAGCGCTGGGCCGCGCCCGAGGAGCAGTCGGTCGAGGCCGGCCGCTCGATCGGCGTCACGCTCGATCAGCAGATCTACGTCGAGCGCGGCGAGGTCCTGAGCCACCTGCAGGACGCGCCGGAGGTCGGCACGCGTCTGCGCGTGAACCTGTTCTGGCTGGGCAAGCGTCCGATGGAGCGCGGGCGCGCGTACAAGCTCAAGCTCGGCACCGCCGCGACCGAGGTGCGCCTGCACGAGATCCACCGCGTGCTCGATGCCAGCGACCTGCAGGCGCGCATCGACAAGCCCCAGGTCGACCGCCACGACGTCGCCGACGTCGTGCTGGTCACGCGGCACACCATCGCGTTCGATCGCAGCGCCGACAACGAGATCACCGGGCGTTTCGTCATCGTCGATGGCTACGACATCGCCGGCGGCGGCATCGTGCGCGAGCTGGTGCCCGACGAGCACCACGACCTGCGCATGCAGAGCCGCCTGCGCGACATCGAGTGGGTCCGCGGCGACATCACACCCGGTCAGCGGGCCGAGCTCAACGGACACCCCGCCACGCTGGTGATGCTCACCGGCGAGCACGGCGTGGGCAAGCACGCGGTCGCGCGCGCGCTCGAGGCCCACCTGGTCAAGCGCGGCCACCACGCCTACCTGCTCGACGGCAAGAACGTCTTCCTGGGCGTCGACGCCGACCTCGCGCTCGACGATCGCGACGAGCTGGTGCGGCGCTTCGGCGAGGTCGCGCACCTGCTGCTCGACGCGGGCCTGCTGGTCATCTCGACCACCAACGTGATCGGTCTGGCGGACCACCGCGTGATCGAGACGCTGGTCGCGCCGCGGCCGGTGTTCACGGTCCACCTGGGCGCGCCCGTGCCCGGCGATGCACCCGGGCTCAACTACCCCGCGGGCACCGCGGTCGAGGGCACGGTCGAGGGCATCGTCGAGGAGCTGCGCCGACGCGGTCGCCTGCGCCGCGACGCGTGACGCGAGCGCCCGCGGGCCAGCGATCCATCGCGGCGGGCCTTCGTCGGGCGGGGGCTTGCCCGCGGCCGGGTTTGCGGGCCAACTCGCGCCCGTCGTTCGGAGGTGCACGTGGCCAAGGCCAGCAAGAAGTCGAGCGCGCGCGGGGCCGATGCCGCCGCGGGCACGGGCAAGAAGACCAGCACGCGGCGCAGCAAGGTCGCGGCCGCCGCGGGCTCGCGCGGGCTCGCGGCGACCGAGCTGCCCGCCGCCGGCACGGAGGCCGAGCTGTGCGCGCGCGTGGTCGCCGACGGCGGCGAGGTGCTCGCGCGCTACCGCGATCCGCTCGGCGGTCACGTGACGCTGTTCGCGTCGCTGCCGATCGACCGCGTGGCGCCGACGCCGTTCCAGCGCGACCTCTCGGCGACGCACGTCAAGCGCCTGGGCGAGGTCATCGACAAGCTCGACTGGTTTCTCGACCCCATCGTCGTGGTGCGCAACGACGACGGCACCTATCTGACGCCCAACGGCAACCATCGTCTGTCGGCGATGAAGGCCCTGGGCGCCAAGGCCATCGTCGCGCTGTTGGTGCCGCAGTACTCGGTCGCCTACAAGATCCTCGCGCTCAACACCGAGAAGGCCCACAACCTGCGCGAGAAGGCGCTGGAGGTCATCCGCATGGCGCGGTCGCTCGCGTCGCTCGACCCGCGTCCCGAGCAGGAGTTCGCGCTCGAGTTCGAGGAGGCCTCGCTGGTCACGCTCGGCGCCTGCTACGAGCAGCGCGGCCGCTTCTCCGGCGGCGCGTACAACCCCGTGCTCAAGCGCGTCGACGGCTTCCTCGCGCAGCCGCTGCCGCAGGCGCTGGGGGTGCGCGAGCAACGGGCGCAGGCCCTGCTCGAGCTCGACGACGCCGTCACCGCAGCGGTCGAGCTGTGCAAGCAACGCGGGCTCGAGAGCCCGTATCTGCGCGCGTTCGTGGTCGCGCGCATCAACCCGCTGCGCTTCCGCAAGGACGCGGGCGGCGAGTTCGACGAGACCATCGCGAGCATGACCGCGGCGGCGCGCAAGTTCGACCCGGCCAAGGTCAGCGCCGATCAACTGGCGAGCGCCGGCGGCGGCGCGCCCGACGAGTGAGCGCGATCAGAACTCGTACGAGACGGTGTACTCGACGCACTGCGCCTGGCCCTGATCGACGCGGATCCACACCCGCGCGGAGTCGTCGAGCGTGCCGGTGCAGTCGAAGTCGGGCATCGCGATCGAATCGTTGGCGCAACAGCCGTGGCGACCCGACGGCGAGTCGGTGGCCTCGCTGCCGTCGGGGCACGACACCACCGCCTCGGCGGCGTCGTCGGTGCACTGCAGGAACTTGCACAGGCGCAAGCCGCCATCGGTCATGAGCGTGCGCGCGGGCGCGACGCCCGGCGGCAGGCCGACGTTGTCGAGGCCCTGGTAGGTGTACCAGTCCTCGTCGCTGGCATGGTCGAGCTCGCCGGCGAACGACCCGGGATCATCGCCGTCACCGAGCTCGCCGAGGTCGACGGCGCTGGCCTCGTCGTCGTTGGGCTCGTAGCCGTCGACACCGCAGTCGACCACCGCTTCGCAGGTGCCGTCGACGCAGATCGTCGCCTCGTCGCAGTGGCCCTCGGTGTCGCAGGGGCAGTCGATGGTGCCGACCGGACACGAGGACGTGGTCGAGCCGCTGCTGCTGTCGGCCGCGGTCGAGCTCGACCCGCCCTCGGAGCTCGCGTCGGTGGTGGAGACCGTGGTCGACGCGCTGGTCGAGACCGTCGTGCTCGCAGTGACGCTCGCGTCGGTGGTGGTGGTGTCGTCCGACGTCGTGGTCGCGTTGGTGCCGCTGCTGCTCGAGCCCGCGGAGCCTTCGCCGGCATCGGCACCGCTGGGGCACGCCGCCAGCGGCAGCAGCAGCGAGGACACGAGGGCGGCGCGCGCCGCATGCAACGCAAGAGCAGAGGTCATGCGGCGAGGATAGCGGATCGTCAGGGCGACACGATCAGCAGCACCACGCCCTCGCCCAGGGCGAGCTCGACCGCGCATCCGCCCGAGGGCAGCGCGCCGGCCTCGGGCGGCAACGCGCGGTGGGGCCTGTGGTCCACGCCGGACTCGAGGCGACGCGCCGCGTGGCTGCCGAACAGCACCAAGAACGCGCCCACGGCGGCGTCGAGCTTGACCCCGGGACCGACGGTGTCGTCGAACAGCGCCTTGGCCAGCGCGCGTGCGACCCGGCGGTCGACCGAGAGCCCCAACATGCAGCCCGAGTCGCCCTCGATCACGCAGCGCGCGTGGTGTTCGAGTCCGCGACCATCCCACGGTACCGGCGCGCCCACGCGCGCGGGCGTGCCCAGCACGCGTCGTAGCATGCGCGAGAGTCCCTCGGCCAGCGGCTCGACCACCGCGCGCGCCTCCGCAGCGATGTCGACCTCGCTCGCGCTGGTGGCCTCGAACTGCCGCACGAGATCGTCGACCTCGGTCGCACTGAGCACGCCGAGCTCGACCAGCGCGTCGGTCAGCCGCAGGTTCTCGAGCTGCTGCTCCCACGCGAGCTGCTCGATCTTCGCCGCGGTCGCGCTGCCGACGCCCAGCGCGATCGCGATGTCACCCCAGCGGCCATCGACGTGACGCTGCAGCGCGTTGATCTCGTCGGCCTGTTCGGGCGTGACCAGGCCGCGCGCGACCGCGAGCTCGCCGATGGTCGAGTTGACCGCGCGCATCAGCGCGAGCGCGTCCCGCAGATCTGCGGCCGTGATCGCACCGCGATGGACCAGCCACTGGCCCAGCAGCCGCGGTCGCGGTCGCGACGTCGCACGGGTGGCGACGGAGGTGACGGTCGGGCTCGGGGGGGCGAACGCGTCCATGTGCGCCTCGGTCCATCGGCGGACGCGGCGGCCCACTTGAGCCCTGGCCCCCCGGGTTGCGCCCGCCGCGGCCGCGCTCGGATCCCCGCACGCCCGCGCGCCGCGGCCGCGCCGGCACCACGACCGTCACCGCGTCAGCGCTCGCCGGGGTCGGCCCAGATCACCAGGCCCTTGCGCGAGAACCACTGCTGCACGTGTTCGTGGTAGCGCGACTCGATTGCGGCGCGCTTGATCTTGAGCGACGGCGTCAACATGCCGTTTTCGATGGTCCACGACTCCGCGACCACCACGAGCTTGTCGAGCCGCTCGTGCTGATCGAGCCGGGCGTTGAGCGCGTGGATGTGCTCCGACAGCGCCTGCTCGATGCTGGTGCGCGCGTCGGGCTGGTGCAGCCGCGCGCGCACGTGGTCCGCCAGCACCGCGAGCGCGAACGGCTGCGCCCGGTTCGCCCCGGTGACGCAGACCTGCTCGAGCGCCTCGTTGAGCAGCAGCTCGTTCTCGATCGGCGCAGGCGCGACGTACTTGCCCTTGCTGGTCTTGAACAGCTCCTTGACGCGGCCGGTGATCTTGAGGCGACCGATCTCGTCGATGCTGCCGAGATCGCCGGTGTGCACGAAGCCCTCGGCGTCGAGCACCTCCGCGGTGAGCTCGGGCGCCTTGTAGTAGCCCATCATGTTGCCGGGGCTCTTGACCAGGATCTCGCCCTCGCTCGACAGCTTGTGTTCGACGCCGGGTTGCGGCCGGCCGACGTAGCCCACGCGCACCTCGCCGGGGCGCGACATGTGCGAGTACGACGAGTTCTCGGTCATGCCGTAGCCCTCGAGCAGCTCGAGCCCGAGGCCGCGGTACCACGCGATGAGCTCTGCCGGGATCGGTGCCGAACCGGAGCCGGCGAAGCGAACCTCGGACAGGCCCAGGCCGGTCAGGACCTTGCGGCGGATGATCGACGACACGATCGGGATCTTCAGCAGCAGCGCGAGGCGCTTGGGTGGCAGCTTGGCGAAGATGCCGGTCTGGAACTTGTGCCACAGCCGCGGCACGCTGACGAACAGCGTGGGCTTGGCGCGCCGCAGATCGTCGACGAAGCGCTCGAGGCTCTCGGCGAAGAACACGTGGAAGCCGATCAGCATCGAGGTCGCTTCGACCAGCGTTCGCTCGAGCGAGTGCGCGAGCGGCAGGTACGACAGCATGCGATCGTCGGGGCGCATGCCCAGCTCGTCGATGTAGCCCTGCGCGGAGCCGAGGCTGCGGAAGCTGTGCATCACGCCCTTGGGCACACCGGTGGTGCCGGAGGTGTAGATGATGGTCGCGAGCTCGTCGGGCTCGCGGTGGGGATCGCCGGCGATGGGCTCGGTGCGCGCGACGATGTCGGCCCAGCGCGGGGCCTGGGCGAGTGCGACGCTCTCGGGCGCCAACGGCAGCACGATCCGCGGCAGCTCCTCGGGGATGCCGGGCGCCATCTCGTCGAAGCCGTCGAGCTTGCCGACGAAGACCAGCCGCACGTCGCCGTGGGTGAGGATCTGTCGAATCGTCTCGGGCGTCAGGATCGGGTACAGCGGCACCGAGACGTGGCCCGCCATCCAGATCGCCAGGTCCGCGAGAAACCACCACGCGTTGTTCTTGGCGAAGATCGCGATGTGCGATCCGGCCGGCAGCTCCAGCGAGAGCAGGTGCGCGGCCATTCGGCGCGCCTCGGCGACCGCCGCGCCGAAGCTGAACTCGCGCAGCTCGGTGCCGCCGGCCGCCGACGTCACCGGCTGGGTCAGCCACAGCTCGTCCTTGCGGGACTTTTCGAACTGCAGGACGCAATCGAGCTGGGTGCGATCGTGCTTGGCCACCATGTCGAGCTTAGCCAGCTTGGCGAGCTTGGCGAGCCTCGCCAGTCTAGCCGCATCGCGAGCGTCGACCCATTCCCAGTAGGCTTCGAGCCGGCTTCGAGCCGGCTTCGAGCCGGCTTCG
>JAIBBS010000089.1 GCA_019694555.1 Nannocystaceae bacterium | reverse complement strand
CTTCGGCCGACGGTGCCGGCGGCGGCGCAGCGCCGGCGGCCGCGGGCTTCGCTGCGCCCTGCGCCGGCCAGCCCATCAGCTCGGGCAGCCGCTGCAGCGGCGGCGCGCCGTGGGCCAGCGCCGCGTCGTGGAACGCGGCCATGTCGAAGGGCTGACCCGCGTCGCGGGCCATGACCTCGGCGTGCTTGCGCAGCCGCAGCCACGCCTGCGCGCCGACGAAGTAGGTCGACAGCTGCGTCGAGGTCACCTGCGCGCGAATCCACTTGCCGCGTGCCTCGCCCTCTTGCTGAAACGAGCGCTGCACCATCAGATCCATGGCCTCCTCCTCGGTCATCGAGCCGGCGTGCACGCCGTGATCGAGGATCGCGTTGGTGACCGAGCGCAGGTAGAACTTCAGGCCGTGCAGCGCGATGGCCTTGGCGCGCAGCGCCGGATCCTGCGCGATCTTCCATGCGCCCTTGCTGACGCCGCGCGGGCGCTTGTCCGAGGGCGGTGCCGCACCGGCGTAGCCGGCGTCGATCATCACCTTCTCGGCGTAGACCGCCCAGCCCTCCACGAACGCGCCGTTGCCCAGGACCTTGCGTACCTTCGACGGCTCGCGCTTGGCGAAGTACAGCTGCACGAAGTGGCCGGGGATGGCCTCGTGGATCGACAACACCTCGAGCATGAAGTCGTTGTACTCGCGCAGGAACGACTCGCGCACGTCGGCGGGCCACTGCTCGGGGATCGGCTGCACCAGGTAGAAGCTCGGCAGGCCCGCGTCCTGTTGTTCGAGCGGACCGGGCGCGGCCAGCCCCGCGATGAAGACCCCGCGCTGGTGCGGCGGCGTCCAGATGACGTCGAGCCGCTCGGCGTCGTCGGTGGTGACGATCTTGTTGGCCTTCACGAACTCGCCCAGCCGCGCGAGCTTGCCCTCGATGGCGTCGCGCAGCTCGCCGGGTTGCACGTGGATCGCGGCCAGCTCCTCGAGCACCGCGCGCACGACCTCGGTGTCGGGGTCGCCGGCGGCACGCGAGCGCAGCTTGGCGATCTTGGCCTTGGAGAACAGCACCTGCGCCAGCTCGGTCGCGAGCTCGGCCATCTGCTTGCGCACGCGGCCGTGCTCGACCACCGCGACGCGGCGCAGCTCGTCGGCGGAGATGTTGGTCTGCAGCGTCAACGCGAGCTTGCGCGCGAAGGCCTCGGGGCCCAGGCGCCACTGCCCGGCGGCCGCCGGCAGCACCTGCTCGCGCAGCATGGTCTGCAGCGCGCGCACGGCCGCCATCGCGCCGGGCGTCGCGGCCGAGATGCGGCCCTTGAGCTCGGGCGAGGCCTCGGCGATGCGCTCGGGGATCACCGACTCGATGAGCGCCGCGACGCCGTCGAGCTGGCCGATCGCGACGCCGGTCTGCGGCGCGTAGGCCTCGGCGGCGACGAGGTTGGCCTGGGCCTGCTCGCACAGCTTGGGCAGCGCCTCGAGCCGCGATGCGACCGCGCCGACGCGGACCTCGAGCGGCGCATACTCGCGCGAGACCAGGTCCTCGAGCCCGCTGCCGATCATCGCGGTGTACCACGAGGGATCGCGGCGCCACGGTTGCTCGACCTCGTGGCCGAACTTCTGCAGCTCGAGCTCGGCCGTGACCACGCCGACGTCGATCTGCTCGTCGAGGCTGAGCTTGCCCGCCGGCAGCTTCGCCAGCGCCGCGAGGCCGTCGTCGATGCGGCGGCGATCGGCGGCGATGCCCTCGGGGCTGAGGTCGGGCCACGCACCGTCGTGGCTGTGCTCGCCCAGCGCGGTCGCGGTGCCGGGCCGCGCCGAAAACCACGCCGAGAACACGCCGTCGACGGTCTGGGCGAACGGCGGCCGCGCGCCGTCGTCGGTGACGGGCGGCTTGGGCGGCGGCTCCTTCTTGCACGCCGGCAGCGGCAGCAGCGACAGGGCCACACTCAGTCCCAGCAGGATCGATCGGTGCGTCGGCATGGGCTCGTCCTCAGGCGGTGGTGATGATGGGCGGCGGCAAGTGACCCGTCTCGTTGAAGCTGACCAGGGCCTCGAAGCCGCTGCCGTACACGCGCAGCTCGGTGATGCCGCAGTGGGCGATGTCCATCATCGCCCAGGCTTCGTACGGCAGCCGCAGGGTCCGGCTCACCAGGTAGCGGATCAGGTTGCCGTGGGTGAACAGCAGCACCAGCGCGGCGCGTCGCGGCGGGCGGAAGAAGCGATCGCGCACCTTCTCGACCTGCTCGTGCGCGGCCTGGCGCTCGTGCGGCGGCGTGGTCTCGAGCCCCAGCGGCAGCGTGCCGAAGTCGACGCGCGCGGGGTCGACCACCGGGATGACCTCGTGCAGGTACGGCTTGATCTTCACGCTCGCGAGCTCGAGCTCTCGCGCCGCGATCTCGGCGGTCTGCGCCGCGCGCGGCCACGGGCTGGCGTAGAGGCCCTCGAAGCGCGCGGTCGAGGACGTCACCAGCTGTGCGACGCGCTTGCCCACGCGCACGGCCTGACGCCGACCCAGCGGCGACAGACCCCACGCGGTGTCACCGAGGCCGCCGGTGCGCTCGTAGTGCCCGTGACGGATCAGGATCACGCGTCGACATGCGATCTCGTCGTCGGCCATCGAAGCGAGCCTGCGGGCGCCCTGGGGCGCGACCGACCGTATCACGCCGCTCGCGGGGAAGGCCAGTCGCGGCAGGGGCGGCGCGCGTTCAGTGGAAGTTGCGCACGGACGTGCCCTCGGTGCGCAGCCGCAGGTCCGGATCCCACAAGCGCTCGGCGACGAGGTGCACGATGCCGTCTTGGACCTGCAATCGCCCGCTGACCCCGAGCACGATCGCGCTGCGGGCCAGCAGCGCGTCGGCCTCGAACACGCGCGTCCACACCACGACGTTGACGAAGCCGCTCTCGTCCTCCAGCGTGTAGAACGTGACGCCGCTGGCGGTGCCGGGGCGTTGGCGGCAGATCACGAGGCCGACGTAGTCGACCCGCGCGCCGTCGCGCCCGCGCACGACCTGCTCGGCCTGCGGCAGGCCCCGCCGCACCAGCTCGTCGCGGATGCAGGCCAGCGGGTGGCCGCGGGTGCTGTGCATGCTGGTGCGGTAGTCCCACAAGATGGCCTCGCCGGCGGTGGTGCCGGCGAAGTGTGGCTGCGCGGGGCTGACCTCGGCCGGCAGCCGCAGGCGATCGCCGAGGGTCGAGAGCACCCCGCGCAGGGCCCAGATGGCGTCGCGTCGATCGATGCCCAGCGCCTCGAAGGCGCCGGCCTCGGCGAGGGTGTGGAGCGCACGCCGTGACAGCTGCGTGCGCAGCACGAAGTCGCTCAGATCGAGGTAGGGCCCCGGCGCGGCCGCGAGCGCGGCGTGCTCGCGCTCGCCGAAGCCCTTGACGTAGCGCAGGCCCATGCGCACCGCGAAGTGCTCGTGCGCGTCGGGCTCGAGCGTGCAGTCCCACGCGCTGCGCTGCACGCAGATCGGGCGCACGTCCACGCCGTGGTGCTTGGCGTCCTCGACGATGGTCGCGGGCGCGTAGAAGCCCATGGGTTGCGCGTTGAGCAGCGCCGCGGTGAAGGCCGGCAGGTGGTGGCAGCGCAGCCACGCGGTGATGTAGGCGATGAGCGCGAACGAGGCCGCGTGGCTCTCGGGGAAGCCGTACTCGCCGAAGCCGCGGATCTGCGAGAACACGCGCTCGGCGAACTCGGCCGGGATGCCGTTGGCGACCATGCGCGAGATCAGCCGCTCGCGGTGCTGTTCGATGCGGCCCGAGCTGCGCCACGCGGCCATGTCGCGGCGCAGCTGATCGGCTTCGCCCGGGGTGTAGTCCGCGACCAGCACCGCGAGCTTCATGACCTGCTCCTGGAAGATCGGTACGCCCAGGGTCTTGGCCAGCGCGCGCTTGAGGCTCTTGTGCGGGAACTCGACCGGCTCCTTGCCCGCGCGCCGTCGCAGGTAGGGATGGACCATGTCGCCCTGGATCGGTCCGGGGCGCACGATCGCGACCTCGATCACCAGATCGTAGAACGTGCGCGGCTGCAGTCGCGGCAGCATCGACATCTGTGCGCGGCTCTCGATCTGGAACACGCCCACGGTGTCGGCACGCGAGATCATCGCGTAGGTCGGCGCGTCCTCGGCCGGCACCGTCGCCATCTCGAGCTTCACGCCCTCGTACTGCTCGATCAGCGCGAAGGCCTTGCGCGTCATCGTCAGCGTGCCGAGTCCCAGCAGATCGACCTTGAACAGCCCCAGGTCCTCGACGTCGTATTTGTCCCACTGCACCACGGTGCGGTCCTCCATGGTCGCGGGCTCGATCGGCACCAACGTGTCGACCGGCTCGTGGCCCAGCAGGAAGCCGCCGGGATGGATCGACAGGTGCCGCGGGAAGTCCGAGATCTCCTGCACCAGCCGCACCAGGTGTGCGAACGCGGGCGACTCGGGATCGAGGCCGGCGTGGCGCACCGCGTCGGGCGACAGCGTGAAGTCGTAGTGACCCAGCAGCTTGGCCAGGCGATCGAGCGCGGTCTGGGGGATCGCGAGCGCCTTGCCGACGTCGCGCACGGCCGAGCGCGCGCGGTAGCGGATGACGTTGGCGACCATCGCGGCGTGGCGTCGGCCGTAGCGCCGGTAGACCCACTGGATCACCTCCTCGCGGCGTTCGTGCTCGATGTCGAGGTCGATGTCGGGCGGCTCGGCGCGCTCGCGGCTGAGGAAGCGCTCGAACAGCAGATCCATGCGCACCGGATCGATCGCGGTGATGCCGAGGCAGTAGCACACCGCGCTGTTGGCCGCGCTGCCGCGGCCCTGGCACAGGATGCGTTCGCGGCGGCAAAACTGCACGATTTCCCACATCGTGAGGAAGTAGCCGCCGTAGTCGAGCTCGTGGATCAGCGCCAGCTCGCGCTCGAGCTGGGCGTGCACGTCGGTCGGGATCGCACCGTGGTAGCGCTCGCGCGCGCCGGCGAAGGTCTGCTCGCGCAGCCAGTCGATCTCGGACATGCCGTCGGGGATGCGCTCGCCGGGGTAGCGGTAGCGCAGCTGCGCCAGCGAGAAGCGACAGCGCGACGCGACCTCGAGCGTGCGCGCGAGCGAGGCCGGATCGTCCTCGAAGCGCTCGGCCATGGCCTGGGGCGTGAGCAGCTCGTGCTCGGCGTTGCCGCGGATGACCGTGCCGGCCTGGTGCAGCGTGGTGCCGGCGCGGATGCACGCGAGCACGTCCTGCAGCGGGCGTCGCGACGCGCCGTGGTAGAGCACCTCGACCGCGGCGACGGTCGGCACCGACAGCGCCGCGGCGGCCTGGCGCAGCCGCTGCTCGTGGCTGCGGCCGGCGGCGTCGCGGTGGCGCGCGACCAGGGCGTAGAGTCGATCACCGAAGGCGTCGCGCAGCGCCGGCAGCGGCGCGGGCTCGGGCGACAGCACGATCACGTCGCGACCCAACGCGCACAGATCCTCGAGCGTCACCAGCGACTCGCCCTTGGGTCGCGCGGCGCGACCCAGCGACAGCAGCCGCGTGAGCGCGCCCCAGCCCGCGCGGTCGCACGCGAGCACGACGATGCGCGCGACGTCGCTGGCGTCCTCGCTGACGGTGACCTGCGCGCCCAGCAGCAGCGGCAGGCCCAGCTCGCTCGCGCGCACGTGGGCCCGCACCACGCCGTAGACGCCGTCGCGATCGGTCAGCGCGAGCGCGGGCAGACCCAGCTGGTGCGCGCGCTCGACCAGCTCGGGCGGATGGCTCGCGCCCTCGAGGAACGAGAAGTTGCTCTTCACCCACAGCGGCACGTAGGCCATGGCGGAGGCCATGGTAGCGCGCACGCTGAGCGAGTGTTCAGTGCCCTGGAATTCGCGGTCCAGCGGGGCGGCAGGGCCGGCCCGCGTGGGGGCGCTCAGGGCTTCATGTCGAGGACCTCGATGTCGGACGGCGCGACGATCATGTCGGTGAAGAAGTCCTGCACCGCGTCGAAGTTCTGCACCGCGACGACGCGATCGTAGGCGCGCTGGGTCGTGAGCACGACTCCGCCGATGTCGATCGCGACGCCGTGCACGTAGGGATCGACGTCGGTGCCGGCGGTGGCGTAGGGCGTGATGGTGCCGGTGAGGTCGGCGCGGATCATCGACGAGGGGGCGCCCGGCGGATTGTTGGCGACCCAGATCATGTCCTGGCCCGCGTCGAAGGTGATGCCGATCGGCGTGGACAGCCCAGCGAGGAACGGCGAGCTCGTGACCGCGACCGGATCGATGCGCAGCACGGTGTTGTTGCTGCCGGTCGAGACGTACAGCGAGTTGATGTCGTCGGCGGTCATGTCGACCACGCCGAGGTCGCTGCCGAGGCTGCCGGCGAGCGTGGCGGTGTTGGTCGCGAGATCGATCGAGATCAGCTGGGTGTTGCCGCCGGCCAGCGCCGTGACCCACAGCGCGCCGTCGTAGCCCAGCGCGAGGCCCTGCAGCTCGGGATCGCTGCCCAGCAGCGCCGCGTCGATCGCGACCTCGCCGACGGTGGTGCCGTCGAGCGGGTCGAGCGCGACCACGCGATCGACGTTTCCCGCCGACTGCAGCGCGTACAACGTCGCGCCCATGGGCCCGAGCTCGATCTGCACGATGCCGTCGAGCGATGCGTCGCCGCCGACGACCTCGACCGGCGTGCCCTCACGGGTGCTGCGGAGGATCGACGGCGATCCGCCGCCGGTCTGATCGGGCGAGTTGAGCACGAAGTACCAGAGGTTGCTGCACTCGTAGCAGGTGTCGCCCCACATCTCGTTGCCGTCGTCGCAGGGCTCACCGGTGTCCTTCACGCCGTCGCCACAGCGGGGCAGGGTGCAGTCGACGCGGCAGGCGTTGGGCTCGTTGGAGTTGCCGTTGGCGTCGTCGCACTCCTCGCCCAGGCTGGGATCGATCACGCCGTCGGCACAGTGCGCGACGCGGCAATCGGTGCGACAGGCATCGGGCTCGCTGTCGGAGTTGGACTGGCCGTCGTCGCACTGCTCGTCGCCATCGAGCACGCCGTTGCCACACTCGCCGGGGCCCGGCAGGTCCTCGGTGGTGCTGCTGTCGGCGGAGCCCTGCGTCATCGAGGCGCTGGCATCCGCGGAGCCCGAGCCGCTCGCATCGGTGCCGCCGCCATCGGCCCCGCCACCATCGTCGCCGCCACAGCTGCTGCCCAGCACCAGCGCCGCCGCCACCAGCGCCACACCACCGCGATGCCCCATCGTCATGGGCGCACGATACCAGAGTGCGGGCGCGCGGACCCGCGATCGCGTGCGATCGCGGCCGCGGGCGCTCGGCGGCGTCAGTCCACGATCGTGGTCGGGCCGCGCGGGCGCAGCTCCTTGGGCTCGCGCACCAACACGGTCTGCTGCTTCACCGGGATGTAGCCCAGCTCGCGATAGAACGCGTGCGCGGCCTCGCGATGGATCTGGCTGCGCACCTGCACGCGATAGACCCCGCGCTGGGCGCTCCAACCCTCGACCGCGTGGACCAGCGCCCGCCCGACGCCGCCGCGGCGCGTGCGGCTGCCGACCACGAGCACCGCGATCTCGGTGGCCGCACCCGCGGTCAGATCGAACAGCAGGAACGCATGCACCGCGCCGAGCACCTCGCCGTCGGCGTCGACCGCGACGCGCAGGAAGTGATCGCTGTGTGCGGCGAGCAGCTCGACGCGACGTCCCAGCTGGGTCGAGTCGACGTCGTACCCCAGCTCGAGCAGCAGTCGCTGCAGCGCCGGCAGGTCCCCGCGCGAGGGCGGGCGGAGGACGGGTTCGGACAGCACCTGCGAACAGGCTATGACGGCTGACGCAGCGCGGCAACGGGCCGAGCCCGCGTTGCGGCCGCGGCGGCCGCAACGCGGGTGTCGTGGTCGTGGCCTGCCGATCGATGCGGCCGCACCGCGCCGGTGCGACGCAGCCGGCGGCTGCACCGCTGCGGTCGCGAGCGGACGCGGGATCGTCTACCGTCGGCGCGTGGACGAGGACGAGCGGCGGCGGCAGCAGCTCGCGGTCATGACCGCGGCCTTCACCAGTCACGTGCCGCACAACGCCGCGCTGGGCCTGCAGTTCGAGCGCGCCGACCCCGGCGACGTCGAGGTGCGCATGGCCTGGCGGCCGGAGCTGGTCGGCAACCCCGACAGCGGCGTGCTCCACGGCGGCGTGCTCACGAGCCTCGCCGACGCCAGCTGCGGCGCGGCGGTGTTCCTCGCGGTCGTGCCGCCGCGACCGATCGCCACGCTCGATCTGCGCATCGAGCACCTGCGACAGCCGCGGCGCGGCCACGCGCTCACGTGCCACGCGGTGTGCGAGCGCATCACGCAGCACATCGCGTTCGTGCGCGCGACCATCCACGACGGCGACCCCGACGCGGCGGTGGCCCTGGCCTCGGCCAGCTTCATGATCTTCCACGGTCTGCGCGAGCCCGGGCCGGCGCCGGAGGTGTCGCCGTGAGCGAGGGCCTGCGCGCGCGCATCACCGCGGCGAAGCAGCGCGGCGAGTTCACGGCGCTGGCGGCCGAGATCCCCTACGCCGGCTTCCTGGGCGTGTCGCTGCGGCTCGACGGCGACGTGCTCGTCGGCGAGATGCCGTTTCTGCCGCGCAACGTCGGCAACGCGGCCCTGCCGGCGCTGCACGGCGGCACCATCGCGGCGCTGCTCGAGCTGACCGCGGCGTTCGAGCTGCTGCTGCGCACCGAGGCGCCGGTGCTGCCCAAGACCATCTCGAGCACGTTCGAGTACCTGCGCAGCGGCAAGCCGCAGACCACCTTCGCTGCGGCCGAGATCGTGCGCGCGGGTCGACGCGTCGCACCGGTGCGCGTGCACGCGTGGCAAGAGGATCGCGCGCGGCCGATCGCGGCTGCGACGATCCACTTCCTGCTCGGCGCGCGCTGACGCGACGCGCTAGTCGACGATGCCGTGCAGAAACCACCGCCCGCGCGGGCGGTCGAAGTAGATCCACAGCAGCTCGCCGTGCTGGGTCTGCGCGTAGTAGTAGTCGCGCTCGACCGTGCGCACCCACCAGCCGCCGCTGATGCGATAGGGCCCCCACATCTTCACGATCGCGCCGCGTCGGCCGAGCCAGGCCTCGGGTTCGTGCCGCGGTCGCGGCGGCAGCGGCACCGGCTTGGGGAACACGCGGCGCGCCAGCGGCGTGGGCTCGCGCGGATCGGCCTCGGTCACCGCGCACGGCATTCGCAGCTGCGTGATCGGTTCGAAGCCGGCGCGGGCCTCGGGCAGGTGTGCGGCGCGGACGACCGGGCGCGTGACCGCGGCGTCGCCGAAGGCCGCGCGCAGCCGTGCCAGCGCGCGGTTGCCCGCGTCGAGGTCGCGACGGCGCTGGGCCTGGAACAGCGCCAGCTGGCTCGCGCTGGTGCGCACGCCCTCGAGCTCCACGCGCACGCCGGCGATGGCTGCGGGCAGCTGCAGCGATTCCAGCCGCAGCCGCACCAGCTCGATCACCAGGGCCTCGTCGAGCGTGGGACTCGCCGGCGCGACGTGGATCGTCTGCGACGGCTGGTGGTCGAGCTCGAGCTGCAGCGCCAGTGCCGACAGCGCCTGACCCCGCGCGACCAGCCGCGACAGCATGCGGTGCAGCAGCCCGCGCAGGCCGAACAACAGCCGCGTGTGATCGTCGTCCGGTGGATCGAGTGCGAGCGTGTCGACCACCGGATCGACCAGCGGGCGCGCGTCGATCGTGACCCAGCCGTCGCTGGCGGCCTCGTGCAGCGCCGCGGCCTCGGGGCCGAAGCGCACGCGCAGCTCCGCCGCCGGTAGCTGCAGCAGCTGCCCCAGCGTGCGGATGCCCAGGACCCACAGCTCGTCGCGCAGCGCCGGCGTGATCGTCAGCTGGTGCAGCCCGACCGCGTCGGCCATGCGTCGCTCCTGCCTGGGCTCGGGCACCAGCAGCACGCCGGTGCGCGTGCGCGCGAGCGCGAGGCTGCGAAAGCGATGGAAGCCGATCACGCAGGTCGACGAGAAGCCGCGCGCGCGCAGATCGTCGAGCAGCGACTGGCCCCACGCCAGCAGGCTGCCGTACAGCGGCACCAGGCCGCCGGGGTCGAGCCAGAACGATCCCGGCGTGCCGTCGACACCGCGCACGGGCTCGACCCGCGGCGAGTAGCCGCACAGCGCGACGAACAGCTGCGCGGCCATGTCTTCGATCGCATCGCGTGCGACGGTGCCGGCGCGCAGATCGACCGCGAGGTTGCGCGCGGCCGCGTAGCTCATGCCCGGCAGGATGCGCGCGCGTCGAGCATGCGCGTTGGCGAACAACACCTTGGCCTGCGGTCGATCGTCGGCGACCACCACCGTGGGCGCGTCGCGGAAGCTCGGCTGTTCGCGCAGCAACAACTGCAGCGGCAACGCCGGCACGACCACGCTCGCGATCCGCTCCATGACCCGCTTCCGCCTGGACTCCGATCGCTACCTGAACAAATGCACAGGTTCAATCGGGACGCGCTGGACGGGGCGCTGCGGTGTGAAATTTCGGTGTCTACGGGGTCGGGCCCCGTGCGCGTCGCGGCCGCAGGCGTCACACTGTCCGCCAGGGTCCATGCAGAAGTCCGACGATGCGAACCCCGCGAGGCGGCGCAAGCTGCTGGCGAAGCCGGACTGGGTCGAGGCCCGTGAGCACGCGATCGCATCGCGGATCCGCGTGCATCCCAACGTGCTCTCGTCGGTCAAGCTCGTGGTCGTGCTGCCGCCGCTGGTGTTGGCGCTGCAGCAGGTCGACGTGTTGCCGTACTCGACCGCGCTGACGGTCGCGCTGGTGGTCGCGTTCTTCGTGCTCGACTACCTCGACGGCATCGTCGCGCGTCACCGCGGCCTCGCCACGCCGTTCGGCCGCATCTTCGATCGCTTGACCGACTACCCGCTGCTGGTGGTGGTCTGTTACCTCAACGCCGACGTGCTGCCGCCGTGGTTGCTGGTGACCAAGGTCGGGCTCGATCTCATGCTGCTGGCGCTGTACGCCCTCGGTCGCGGCGTCAGCGACAACCGCCTGCGCACCGCGTTGTCGTACACCACGCTCCTGGCGCTGCTGCTGCTCAGCCAGGGCTGGGCGCCGCGCGTGCTCACGGTCGCATCGGTCGAGGCGCTGCTGGGCCTCAACATCGCGTTCTCCGCCGCGGTGGCGCTGTCGGGGCTGGGGCTGCTGCGCAAGCGCTTCCTCGCCGACGTGCTGTCGGCGTGCAACCTGCTGTGCGGCATCGTCAGCATCCTGTTCGCGACCCGCGGTCGCTTCGAGATGAGCCTGCTGTTCGTGGTGCTCGGCGCCGCCTTCGACGGCTTCGACGGCGCGGCCGCGCGGCGCTTCGGCGGCACGCGCTTCGGCGTGTACTCCGACGACATCGCCGACGGCATCAACTACGGCATCGCGCCGGGCGTGGCGCTGTACTTCGCGCTGGGCGGCGGCATCTCGGGCGCGGCGATCGGCGTGTTCTACTCGCTGTTCACCATCGCGCGGCTGGTGTTCTTCACGCTCGACAAGGCCACCAGCGACCCCAACTACTTCAGCGGCGTGCCCAGCCCCGCCGGCGGCCTCATCACGATGTCGTCGATCCTGGTGTTCGCCGGCGAGCCGGCGCTGATCGGGCTCATGGTCGGCATGGCCTGCGCGCAGATGGTCTCGTTCTCGACCCACTACCGCCACCTCGGTCGCGCGCTGGCGCAGCACCGCCGTGCGCTGGTCGGCGCGCCGGTGTATGCGGTGGCGCTGCTCATCGGCCTGCGCGTGTGGGGGGCCCGCGGCGCGGCCGCGACCATCTTGGTGCCGATCCTGTTCTACGGCTTCCTGCCGACGATGCTGGCGTTCCGACGCGTGCTGCAGGTGCGTCGCGCGACCCGGGCCGGCCGCGCCCAGGCCGAAGCGACGCCGCCCGCCGCCGACGAGGTCGCCGCGCTGCCGGACGAGTCGGTCGTGGGCGGCGTGTGAGCGCGTCGGTGCACGCGAACCCGCGGCATCAGCCGCCGGGCAGCAGCGCGTCGCAGTCGACGTCGGCGAGGCAGCCGCTGCACAGCTCGAGGTCGCCGCGCGGCACCGGCTCGACGGCATCGGCATCGTCGGTCCACTCGTGCGGCGACTCGACCGCGCCCACCGGCGCGCAGCCCTCGGACGTCAGCTGCACCCACGCGCCGCCGACCGCATCGCCAGGGACGAACAGTGCGCCGCGGCGCAGCCACGGCTTGGCCTCGTCGTGCAGCTCGTCGTCGATCGCCGCGGCGTCGATGCCCTCGAGCGCGGCGGTGCAGTGCGGACCGCCCAGCGCGTTGTTGCCGCTGTTCTCGACCGCGAAGCGCGTCCACAGCCCCTGCGGCACGTCGACGGTGATGTCGGCCGCGTCGGGCGCGGTCGCGGTCACGTGCACCTGCGCGGGCTCGTAGCCCGCGGCGATGCAGCCGCACGCCGGATCCCACGGCGCCGGTGCCTGCGTCTGCGGGTCGACGAAGTCGATGCAGCCCTCGACCAGCGACTGCGGGCAGTCGGGGTAGGGGTTGAGCGTGCCCGCGACCTGCGGCGCGGCCATGCGCACGAACGCGACGCCGCTGTGCATGCGCACGTCGAGCTGCGCCTGCGAGTCGGTCACGCAGACGTTGCCGCGGTTGGGGTAGCTCGACTCCGCGTCGTTGTCGCTGGTCTCGATCGCGAGCTTGCCGCGGTAGTCGGGCGGCAGCGTCACGCGGATGTCGGCGCCGGCGCGCTCGAGCTGCGCGAGGCCGTCGTAGCGCACCAAGATCGCGCAGCCGTCTCGCCATGGTCGCGGCGCGTCGCCGTCGCTGCCGTCGCAGCGCGCATCCGGATCCATCGTCGACGGTGGCCCCGGCGTGCTGGTCTTGGCGTCGTAGGCCCACAGCTGCAGGCGGTCGAAGGTCTCGGCGGCCGAGCGCTCGTCGGTGGCGAAGGTGAAGCGACGCAGCTCGATGCGGATGCGGTCGGGTTCGCCGTCGAAGCGGACGACGACGTCGCCACGGTTGAGGAAGTTGTCGGCGTAGCCCGCCTGCGAGCCGATCTGCAGCGTGGTGATCAGCGGCTCGCCGTCGGCGTCGCGGTGCACGAACGGGCCCTCGTGGACCTCGCGCCACTGGTCACGCCACGGCGCATTGCGGCTCGATCCGCCGCCGTGCACGATCGGGTCGAAGTGGAACTCGTGCGGCGCGCAGTCACCACACGAGACCAGCAGACATGCGAGCAAGAGCCGCTGCCGTTGTCCTGGCATGCCGCGACAACGGCGCGTGGCGCTGGAGCTTACGGCGCGTCGCTGGGCGTGTCGGGACTCGGGGATGCCCCGGTGTCGGTCGACGGCGTCGCGGCTGCGGCGGGCGGGGCCGGCGGCGCGTAGGGGTCGAAGCGCACGCGCGACTTCTTGCGCGCGTTCATGTCGTCGAGCTCGCGCTCGGTGAAGCCGTTGGCACCGCGCGGCGGTAGGCGGGTGCGGATCCACGACTCGATGCGCAGGCGCGCAGCCATGCCGGCGCGGCCGCGGGCCTGATCCTCGGCGCTGGCGTCGGCACTCCGCGGCGGCTCCTCGCAATCGTCCCAGCGCTCGAAGATCGTCTCGCGCCGCACCGACGCGGGCGTGTCCGCGAGCGCCCAGATCGCCTCGAGGTCGCGCTCGAGGTTGGCCAGCGCGACGCGCTCGGTCTCGCGACGGTGCTCGCGCGAGAGCTTGGCCCGCAGCTGCTCGGTCGCGTCGAGGAAGCGCTGCTTCGCCGCGGCGTAGCGCGTCGCCTGGGCCAGATCCGACACGCCGCCCATCCGCCCGCCCACCGTCACCAACATCGGCGGCGGCCCGTAGCTGCCGTTCTTCACCAGCGGATCGTCGCCGAGGCTGCCGAGGTCCTGCGGTCGCACCAGCGTGTTCGACGGCATGGTCGCGTCGGGGATGTTGGGCGTGCCGCCGTGCAGGTCGATGCCGAAGGGCAGCTTCACGTTGGGCGACGAGACGATGCGATCCTTGAACGTCACGCGACCGTCGGGGTGGATCGTCGCGGTGAAGCCCGCGCGCCGGTTGCGGTAGGTGTAGCCGCCGTCGCCGTTGCGGGTGACCTGCTGCAAGATGCCCTCGCGCGAGTCCGGCGAGCCGGTCGCGACGATGCGCGGCGGCGGCGGGCCGAGGAGGAGCACGGCGGCGAGGACGGGGGCCAGCACCACGGACTCCAAGGTAGGGCCATCGGCGCGCGCGCGCCATCGCGGCGGGTTCGCCGGGCCGCCTGCGGCACCGGCAAGCGCTGCGTGGTCGCACCGCCGCGCGTGCGCGTGGGGTTTGGGGGTACAACCGTCGCCGATGAGCGCTCCGGGGCGCAGCGGCGAGGGCCGGGCGGCGACGCGTCGCCCGCCGCGGCGGACTGCGTTCACCCAGACCCGCGGTGCGATCACGACCTGGGGACAGACCGAGATCGCCGCGGGCCTTGCCGCCGCGCTCGCGGCCGCGGCCGGCGGCGAGCCCGACACGCTGACGCACGGCGTGCACGTCTACCCCGCGCGCATGCACCCGGCCATCGCGCGGGCGATCGCGCGGCGCTGGGTCGGCGAGCGCACGCGCGTGCTCGATCCGTTCTGCGGCAGCGGCACGGTGCTGCTCGAGGCGATGTTGTGCGGCGGCATCACCACCGGTGTCGACCTCAACCCGCTGGGCCTGCGCATCGCCGCGCTCAAGTGCGAGCGCACCGACGCCGCGCGGCGCGAAGCGGTCGCGGCCGCGGCCGCGCGCGTGACCGAGGCCGCGCTGCAGGGCGTGCGCGCGCGCGCGAAGGTGCTGGCGCCGCTGCCCGCGGGCGAGCGCGCGTACTACGAGCCGCACGTGCTGCGCGAGCTCGCGGTGCTGCACCGCGCGATCCTCGACGAGCGCGATGCGGCGCTGCGCGAGCCGTTGCTGCTGGTGTTCTCCGCGCTGGTGGGCAAGTTCTCGCGCCAGCGCGCCGACACCCGCGACGAGACCGTGGCCAAGACCATCGGCAAGTCGGTGCCGACGCGGTTCTTCGCGCGGCGCGTCGAGGCGCTGTGCGAGCGCTGGGCCCAGACCGCGCAGCAGCTGCCGCCGGGCGTGCCGCCGCCGCGACTGCACGAGTGCGACGTGCGGCGCCTGCACGACGTGGTGCCCGCGGCCAGCATCGACGTCGTCATCACCTCGCCGCCGTACGTCGGCACCTACGACTATGTCGATCACCATGCGCGGCGCTGGGCGTGGCTGGGCATCTCGCCCAAGCGGCTGCGCGAGGGCGAGCTGGGCGCGCGGCGTCACTACGGACGCGGCGGCTCGGCCGCGCGATGGCAGCGCGAGCTCGACGAGGTCGTGCGCGGCACCTTGCAGGTGCTCGCGCCCGGCGGCCTGGCGCTGTGGCTGGTCGGCGACGGCGAGATCGACGGCGCGCGCATCGACGCGGTCGCGCAGCTGGGCGCGCTGGTGCCCGCGCACGGCAGCGAGCTGGTCGCGACCGCGTCGCAGCCGCGCATCGACTGGCGCGGCGGCCGACCGCGCGCCGAGCACTTGATCGCGCTGCGTCGACGCGCGTGAGCCGTCAGCCCGGGCCGACCAGCTCGAGCAGCCAGCGGTGGCCGCGGCGATCGTGCTCGACCAGGCGCACGTCGACCGCGCTGCCCAGCGCGCAGGTGACCGCGACGCCGTCCTCGGTCACGACCGTGGGCGCGCGCTCGTCGGTGCCGAACGCGTCGCCGTAGACCTTCACGTCGACCGGCGGCTCGTCGAGCCGCACGTACAGCTTGCGCTCGGCCGCGCCCATCACGGTGCCGCGGCGCCGCGGCCGGCGCGAGCGCGGCAACGCGGCGTCGCGCGCGAACATGCGATCGAGCACGAGCAGGTTGGCGCCGTGGGTGAGCGAGCGCTGGCGATCCTTGGCGCGGTTGGCCGCCTCGATCACCGCGCCGCGCAGCTCGCGGTCGTGGCTGGCCGCGGGCTGGCGTCGCAGCGCCTCCCAGGCCTCCTTGTGCACGAACACGCCGACGACCTCGCGCATCGGCGCGGAGAAGCGGGCGTAGACGTCGGCGCCGATGCCAAAGTGCGGCGCCGGCTCGGCGCTGAAGCTCGAGCGCACGTTGACCAGCATCGCCTGCCGCACGATCGCGCGCGCGAGCCGGGCGTGCGGCGCCTCGGGCGGCAACGCGGTGCCCTCGGCGGTGAGCCGCTGCAGGTACGCCGACAGCGGCTCGGTCTGCGGCGACCAGCGCCACGCCGGCACGCCGTGGAAGTCCACCGCCGCGTCGATGGTCGCGACCAGCTCGGCCAAGCGTTCGGGCTCGGGCGCCGCGTGCACGCGGTACACCGGCTGGACCAGGTCCTCGTCGCGCGCGCCCTCGCGGAGGATCCGTGCGCCCTCGATGTTGCACAGCAGCGACAGCTGCTCGCCGTAGCGCTCGACGTCGTCGCGCAGCTCGCTGATCACCACGAAGTCGAGGCCGGGGCCGTCGTCGAGCACCACGCGGATCTCCTCGTGGCGGTGCCGCACCAGATCGCGCTCGGCCGCCGCGCGCAGCCGTGCCTCGCCGACCTCGCGCAGCGCGTGCAGGCTCGCGTGCACGCCGTCGTCGTCGGCGATGCCGTGGTCGGCGCGGCCATCGAGCAGCGCCTGCACCGCCGCGAACTCCAGCTGTGCGCGGCTGCGGATGCGCGCGCGCTCGATGCCGGTGTGCCAGCACTCGCCGTCGGGGCCGATGCGCATCGAGAACAGCAGCGTGCGCCGCAAGACCCCGGGGTTGAGCGAGATGACGCCCTCGCTGAGGCTGCGCGGCAGCATCGGCACGCTCAGTCCCGGCAGGTAGTAGCTCGCGCCGCGGCGCAGCGATTCCTCGAACAGCGCGGTGTCCGGGCGCACGTACCACGCGGCGTCCGCGATGGCGTAGTGCGCGACCCAACCGCCGGTGTCGGGGTCACGTGTGACCCACAGCGCCTGATCGAGATCGCGGGTGCCGGGACCGTCGACGGTGACGAACGGCCACGCGGTGCGATCGCGGAGCGCCGGGTCGTCGATGCCCGGATCGGCCAGGATCGCCGCGGTCTCGCGCTCGACCTCGTCGGGGTGCGCGGGGTCGAGGCCCTGCTCGCGCACCAGCGCCAGCAGGGCCGCGCGCGCGCTGCCGGGCGTCGCGACCACCGCGGTGCGCGTCGCCGCGGCGTCGCGCCAGACCTCGACCCAGCTGCCCGGTGCGACGCCCGCGGGCGCGGGCACCATCGTGGGCTCGCCGTCGGCGAACGCGTCGCGCACGACCGCGGCGCCATCGCGTTCGACGACGACGCCGACGAAGTGCAGGCGCTCGCCCATGGTCGCCTCAGCCGCGCGCGAGCTCGGCTTCGATCGCCTGCGCGAGCTGACCGGGGCCACCGGGCAGCGCGCGGCCGTTGAGGAAGAAGTTGGGCGTGCCGTCGACCCCGGCCTCCTCGGCCTTGCGCATGTCCGCGTCGACCTGCGTGGCGGCGCGGCCCGACGCGAGGCAGCTGTCGAGCGTGTTGAGGTCGAGCCCGGCGTCCTCGGCCGCGCGGCGCAGCGTCGCGTCCGAGAGCTCGCTCGAGACCGCGAACACGGCGTCGTGGAAGGCCCAGAACTTGTCCTGATCCTGGGCGCACTGCGCCATCTCGGCGGCCGGACGCGCGGCGGGGTGGAAGCTCAGCGGGAAGTGGCGGTAGCTGAAGCGCACGCGGTCGCCGTACTTCTTCTTGAGGTCGGTGACCATGCTCGCCGCGCGTGCGCAGTACGGGCACTGGAAGTCGGAGAACTCGACCACGTGGACCTTGGCGTCCTTGGGTCCGAAGCCGGCGGTGCTGTCCTCGTCGTGCAGATCGATCGGCGGCGGGCGCACGTCGGGCAGCAGCACGTCGATGCTCTTGCCCTTGCGCAGATCGGCGAGGATCGCGACCGCGGCGTTTTGGTTGCGCTCCTGCAGGATCGCGGCGACGACCTGGTCACGCACCGCGTCGAGCGGCGGCGACTGGTCCGACTTGTTCTGCTCGTAGAACGACGCGACCTCTTCGTCGGTGGGATCCTCGACGTAGCGCGCGAGCTGGTCGCGCATCCAGGCCTGCGGGTCGCCCGACTTCTCGGCGCCGGCGGCTGCGGCGATGAGGCGCTCGTCGAAGGTGGCGTCGAGCGCCTGCTCGCGCATGCCCATGACCTTCTCGCAGTACTCGCGCAGCGCCGCGGCCTCGGCCTTGGCCAGCTCGGGCCCCAGGTCGCGCGCGAGCACGTCCTTGCCGTCGACGCGGCCGACCACCGCGTCGGGGGCGAGCGCGAAGCGGGCCGAGTCGCACGAGCTCGCGCCCGCGGCCGGGGCCACCGCCACCGGTGTGGGCGTGGGCGTGGGCGCGGCGATCGGTGCGGGCGTGGGCGTCGCCGCGGGCGGCGGCGTGTCGAACTTGGGCCCGGTCGCGCGGAAGCGGCCGGGCGGCGGCGTCACCTCGGAGGTGCACGACGCGACGAGGGCGAGGACGAGCAGGCGACGCAGGGCCATGGGTGGCGAGAGCATGCGCGGCCGGCTGGGCCAGGGCAAGCGTGAACCGCCCGCGCGTCAGCCGACCGGCGTGTACGGCTGGCACATCGTGTCGTCGATCGCACCCGCGATGGCAGCGGACAGCGACAGCTGTCCCGCGAACACCAGGTCGATGTCGAACACCGCGCCGTCGGTCGCCTCGGGCAGCGGCGTCTTGCCTTGATAGGGCGTGGACCAGCCCGGCGTGACGTCTTCGCACTCGCACTCGCCGCCGATCTGCGCCGCGAACGAGAACGTGCGGATGCTCCGATCCTGCAGCGCGGTCACGACCTCGTCGTAGCCGTGCGCGATCGCGACGCCGTTGCCGGTGGTGGGCCCGTCCCAGAAGGTGTCGTCGGTGGTGTGGATGATCATGCGCAGCGTCGCGTCACCCGCGGGCCGCCACTGGAACGCCGCCGCGCCCAGGAACAGCGCGTCGAGGCTGTTCTCGGGCCAGGTGGTGTTGAGGTTGCCGCCACCGACCTGCTGGTTGCTCGAGGTGAACCCGGCCCACTCGACGAAGTCCTGCTGCAGCGACGCGACATCGGGGTAGGGCCCGCCGCTGCCGAGGATGACCGCGTCGTCGACGAACACGACCAGGCCGTAGTGCGGCGGGTTGGGCAGGCCCAGCGCCGCGATGGCCTCGTCGACCACGAGGATCTCGTCGCCGAGCTTGGACAGCACCGGCCCCATCGAGGTCGACACGTCCATCACGAACACGATGTCGATGTCCTGCGCGCAGTCGTCGGTGCCGTCGACGTCGCCCTCGGTCGCGGTCGCGCCACCGCCGATGTCGGGCACCGCGAGCATGCCGGTGCTCGCGGTCGCAGTGGTGTCACCATCGTCGTCGCCGCTGGCGGTGGTCAGCGTCGTCGCCGTCGCCGGCTCGTCGCGGTTGTCCTGGCATGCGCACGCCAGCGTCGCCGCCAGCATCGTCCCGTGCGCTCGCGGCCACCTCTGCGTCCTCACGCGTCGGCGTCGTGTCATCGTCTCGCCCCCCGCGCGGCAGTCTACTACCGGGGCCGGCGGCGCCGCGACCATGGGCTGCTAGTGCCCGAGGCCGTCGGGGCTGCGGTAGCGATCGAACACGACGTCGAAGGGGGCGCCGGATTTGTTCTTGATCACCTGGTGCTCGACGACGAAGTCACCCGGCGCGCGTCCTGACGGCGTGTGCGGCTCGCGGTGCCGACGCGACTCGATGCGCACGCTCACGAGCGTGCCCAGCGAGTCGGCGTGGGTGGGCTTCTCCGTCAGCAGCAACACGCGGCTGTCGTGCTGACGCGCGAGGCCCTGCATGCGCCCCAGCCACGCCGCCAGCGCCGTGGTCGCAGTACTGCGCGTCTCGCCGCCGAGCTCTGCGATGGCGGTGAGATCGACCACGACCAGGCCCAGCGCACCCGAGCGCAGCAGCAGCTCCGCGGCCTTGCACAGCCCGTGCAGCAGCGGCGTGGTACCGACGTGCACGACCACGAGCGCCTCGAGATCGAGGCCCGCCTCCTGCAGATCCGGGGCGAACAGCGTGCCGTCGCGCGGCTGGATCCACGCGGTGGTCTCGCCGTTGGCCTGTGCGTGCCGCAGCACCGCGAGCGCCGTGCTCGTGCGCGCGGTGCCACCGCCGCCCTCGGTCGGTCCGGACAGCTCGACCAGTCGCCCCGGCAGCAGACGCGCGCAGAGGCGGTCGCGCACGGGATCGAGCACGGGATCGAGCAGACGCAGCGCAGCCGGCATGGACGGCACCGTATCTGAACGCATGAGCAGTGTCAACCGGCGTCGGCCCGCGCCTGCGCGGCGCGGCGCTCGGCGATCACCGCGACCACGGTCGCGTGCACGGCGGCCGCCGGCAGACCCCGCAGCAGCGCGAGGATCGGACCGCTCTGATCCTGCAGGCCGTGGCCCGCGAGGCCCGCGGGCGTCAGCGGGCACGCCAACGTCTGGCGATGCACGCCTCGCAGCAGCGTGTGCAACGACGCGGTGTCGACCGCGACCAGACCCAAGCTGGTGTCGACGCGAGCTGACTCGTCCATGCGGGGTTCTTCGCACACCCGGCGCGGGCAGAAAAGCCCGCTCGTGAGCCGTTAGGATGGAGCCGTGCCGGAGCGCGAGGACGAGCCCGCCAGCATCACGCTGGTGTCGCAGGACGCGGGCCGCAGCGATGCCGAGCGCGGTCGCGCGTTCGGGCGCGGGCAGACCATCGGCCGCTACGTCGTGATCGATCGCGTGGGTGAGGGCGGCATGGGCGTGGTCTATGCCGCGTACGACCCCGAGCTCGATCGCAAGCTCGCGCTCAAGCTGCTGCACCAGGGCTCGGGCGAGCGCGCCGAGGCTCGCCGCATCCGGCTGGTGCGCGAGGCCCAGGCGATGGCGCGGCTGTCCCATCGCAACGTCATCGTGGTGCACGACGTCGGCACCTTCGAGGATCAGGTCTTCGTCGCGATGGAGTTCATCGACGGCAAGAGCCTGGCCGCGTGGCTGGCCGAGGGCGCGACCTGGCGCGCGGCGCTCGACGTGCTGGTCCAGGCCGGCCGTGGGCTCGCGGCGGCCCACGACGCAGGCCTGGTCCACCGCGACTTCAAGCCCGACAACGTCATGATCGCCAGCGACGGTCGCGTGGTCGTGACCGACTTCGGGCTCGCGCGCGCGGCCAACGTCGACGACGCGCGCAGCGGCAGCGTCGAGCTCGACGCGCTCGGCTCCGACGGCGGACCCAGCGGCAGCTTCGCACGCGCCGAGGGCAGCCGCGCCAAGCTGGCCGCGACCGTCACCGCGGTCGGTGCGATCATGGGCACGCCCGCGTACATGGCCCCGGAGCAGCACCTGGGCCAAGGTGCCGACGCGCGCGCGGACCAGTTCGCGTTCGCGGTGGTGCTGTGGGAGGCGATCCATCGCCAGCGGCCGTTTCCCGGCGAGGACGTCGCATCGCTGGCCTACAACGTCACCGCCGGCAACCTGCGCGAGCCGCCCAGCGGTGCGGTCGCACCGGGGTGGCTGTCGCGCGTGCTGCTGCGCGCGCTCGCGACCGATCCGCGCGCGCGCTATCCCAGCATGCACGCGCTGCTGCAGGAGCTCACCCGCGATCGCGCGTGGCGACCGCGCTGGTGGGCGGTCGCGGCCGGACTCGGCGCGACCGCGATCACCGGGGTCTACGCCGGCTTCGTGCTCGACCGCGAGCCGGCACCGTGCGCCGCGGCGCACGAGCACGTGCGCCGGGTGTGGAACCCCGCACGCGAGCGCGCGGTGCAGGAGCGCTTCGGCGCCACCGGCCTGAGCTATGCGCGCGAACAGTGGCCGATCGTGCAGGGCGAGCTCACGCGCTACGCCGATGCATGGACCGCAGCGTACCTCGACGCGTGCGAGGCGACCCACGTGCGCGGCGAGCAGTCCGAGACCCTGCTCGACGCGCGCATGCTGTGCCTGGCGCGGCGACTCGACGAGTTCGATGCGCTGCTCGACGTGTTCAGCCAGGCCGACGCGGAGGTCGTCGAGCGCGCGCTCGCGGCGGTGCAGAACCTGCCGCGGCTGCGCGCGTGCGGCCAGCTCGACGCGCTGCTCGATCCGGTGCCGCCGCCCGAGGATCCCAAGGTCGCAGCCGCGCTCGACGAGCTGCGGCCCGAGCTCGCGCGGGTGGCCGCGCTGCAGCGCGCGGGCCTGTCGGAGGCCGCGATCGGACCCGCACGCGATCTGGTCGCGCGCACCGCCGAGCTCGGCTACGACCCGCTGCACGCCGAGGCGCTGCACGAGCTGGCGCGCTGCGAGGCCGCGCGCGGCGACGCGACCGCGGCCGAGCGCCACCTGCGGACCGCGATCACCACCGCGCTGCGCGGCCGCTCCGATCGCGCGGCCGCCCGCGCCGCGGTCGATCTGGTGAGCCTGGTCGCCGACGATGCCGCGCGGCACGACGAGACCGAGGGCTGGGCCGAGCTGGCGCAGGCGCTGCTCTCGCGCACCGGCAGCGACGACGAGCTGGAGATCGAGCTGTCGCAGCGTCGCGCGCGGATGCTGCGCGCGGCCGGTGACGACGCCGGCGCGCGCGAGCAGCTCGAGCGCGTGCTCGCGGTGCTCGAGCGCACCCACGGCAGCGAGGACGCGCGGGTCGCCGACGCGGCGGTCGAGCTCGCCGACGTGTTGGCCACAGGCGGCGAGCTGGCGCGCGCGCAGGCGCTGCTGCAGCGCGCGCTGCAGATCGACGAGTACGCCTTCGGCTTCGATCATCCGCGCACCGCGATGGTGCTGGCGCGGCTGGGCGCAGTCGCGATGCGCCGCGGCGACGTCGCGGCGGCGCTCGACGACCTCGAGCGTGCGGTCGGCTCGGCCGAGCTGGCCCACGGCCGCGACGCACCCGAGCTGGTGCGACCGCTGCTCGACGCCGGCGTCGCGCTGGCCGAGCTCGGCCGCGCCGACGACGGCGCGCGCATGCTCGAGCGCGCCGACGCCATCGCGGCTGCGCACGCCGACGCCCACGATCTCGAGCTCGACGTCGCGATCGCGCTGGCCTACGCCGCGCAGCTGCGCGGTGAGCCGGCGACCGCACTCGAGCACGTCCACGCCGGCGAGGCCGAGCTCGCGCGGCTGCGCAGCAGCGACGGGCGCACCGCGGCGCTCGATGTCGTCGCCGCGGCCGCGCTGGCGGATCTCGACCGGCTCGACGAGGCCGCGGTGCGGGCCCAGGCTGCGATCGCGCGGCAGGACGGCGGCGGTCACCCGCAGCCGGCCGTGCTCGCGCGCGCGCTGTCGGTGCTGGCGCAGGTGCAGCAGCGCCGCGGTCAGCCCGCGGCCGCGATCGCGGCGCTCGAGCGCGCGCTGGCCTGCTGCGACGTCGCCTCGGTCGATGGCATCGCGCGCGCACGCGTGCGCTTCGAGCTCGCGCGTCTGCTCGAGCCCGATCCGATCACCCGCGCGCGCGCGCAGCAGCTCGCGCGCGAGGCCCTCGATCGCCTCGGGGGGCAGGATCCGCGGACCGACGCGCTGCGCGAGACCATCGCGCGCTGGCAGGCCGCGCTGGTGCCCGGCTGATCGCCGCGCGTCAGGCCTGCCGTCGCAGCCCGCGGCCGACGATGTACTGCTCGCGGCTGCCGCTGCGCGTGGCCTCGGCGTGCACGGCCTTGACCTCCGCGAACGCGGCGCGGGTCTCGGTCAGCAGCGCCGGGAAGCCGCCGCCCTGGAACACCTTGGCCGCGAAGTGACCGCCGCTGCGCAGCACCTGCGTCGCCAGCTGCAGCGCGGCGCGGCACAGGCTCTCGCTGCGGTACTGATCGCTGACGCGATCGCCGGTGGTGTGCGGAGCCATGTCGCTGATCACGACGTCGAAGCGCCCGAACTCGGCGACCAGCGCCGCGGCGTCGAGCTCGGTCACGTCGCCGACGCGCGGGTGCACCCACGACGGCAGGCCGATCTCGCACGGGCGCAGATCGAAGCCGACCACCAGGCCCTCGTCGCCGACGCGCTCGGCCGCCAGCTGCATCCACGAGCCGGGCCAGCAGCCCAGGTCGAGCACGCGACGGCCGCGCGTGAGCAGGCGGAAGCGACGATCGATCTCGTCGAGCTTGAACACCGCTCGCGCGGCGAAGCCCTCGGCCTTGGCGCGGCGATACGCACCGTCATGCCGCGCCGCGCGATCGTCGAGCTTGCGGCGGGTCATGACGGAATTCCTTCGACACGCGCGGCGTTCGCCGCCGCGGTTCGATCAGGTGCTGCCGTGGGCCTGGCGCGCGGAGACCTTGCGGGCGAACTGCACGGTCACGTACTCGTTCGCGGCGCCGGGCACCGGGCCGCGCACCAGCAGCACGCCCTGATCCGCGAGCACCTTCGCGACGCGGAGGTTCTGCGCGGTCTGACGCACCGCACCGAGGTGGCCGGGCATGCGCTTGCCGGGGTGGACCTTGCCGGGCGTGAGGCGGCAGCCGATCGAGCCGCCGTGGCGGAAGTACTCGTGGGTACCGTGGGTGTTGGGCTTGCCGCCGAGCTTGTGGCGACGCATGCCGCCCTGGAAGCCCTTGCCCTTGGTCATGCCGATGACGTCGACGAACTGGCCCTCGGCGAACGCCGGCGCGAGCTCGCTGCCGACGGGATGCTTCGCGAGCACCTCGGCGTCGACGCGGAACTCGCGGACGAAGCGACGCGGCGCGACGTTGGCCTGCTTGAAACGACCGAGGTCGGCCTTGGTCATGCGATGGGGCTTCTGCTCGTCGAAGCCGATCTGCAGCGCGGTGTAACCGTCGCGCTCCATCGTGCGGTGCGCGACGACGGTGTTGCCGCGCACCGAGAGCACGGTCACCGGAACGCGCGTGCCATCCTCGAGGAAGATCTGCGTCATCCCGAGTTTCTTCGCGAGCATGCCAGGTTGGAGCTTCATGACGATCCGTGCCCGCCAAGGGTGGCGGGGCGGCAGACTATCGGGGAGGGGCCCGGCCGCCGTCAAGGGCCTGGCCGCGCGCGCGGTGCGGTCGGGCTGGGCCGGTCCCCGGCGGCGCCGGACTGGCCCTCGAGTCGGGCCAGGGCCGCGCGGGCGTCGGCCACGGCCTCGCGCACGGCCGGGCGCGGGTGCCAGGCGTGCAGGGCGAGGGCCCGGGCGCCGCGCCGCGCCGCAGGCGATCCCGGGGCAGTGATGCGGCACACGGCATAGGCCGCGCGGACCCGGGTGATCGGCGGGACCCACGGCCGCAGCAGCCGCAGCGCCGCCTCGGCCGCGGCGGGGTCGGGGGCGCCCAGCGCCGCGAGGGCCTCGAGCGCACGGTCGCGATCGAAGCGCCGCAGCAGCGCGGCCCGCAGCGCGGGCAGGCCCTCGCGACGATCGTGGGCCGCCAGCACGATCGCCAGCTCGGTCGCGAGCAGATCATGCGGCGGCAAGCGATCGAGCGCGCGCACCAGCACGTCGAGCGTGCTCGGCTGCAGCCGCGCGACGTGGCCCAGCGCGAAGACGATCTGCGCGCGCAGCTGTTGCTCGTGCGCGGGTGCGTCGTCGGCCGGCGGCTCGGCGAGCACCGCGGCGAGCTCGGCCTCGGCCTGCGGATCGTCGACCTCGATGCGCGCGAGCGCAGCCTGGAAGCGCAGCTCGGGCCACGACGCGCCCCATGCCGCGCGCAGCAGCGCGAGCACGCGGGCGCGCGCGTCGGCGTCGCTGGTGCCCAGCGCGACGCCGACGTACGACAACGCGATGACCGCGGTCTCGCGCAGCCACGTGCCGTCGGCGTCGTCGTTCGCGAGCGTCAGCCACGGCGCGACCGCGTCGATCACCGCACGCTGGCCCAGCGTGCCCAGGCCCATCGCCGCGTAGCCGCGCGCATCGGGCACGGGATCCTCGAGCGCGGCGAGCAGGCGCTCGCGCACCGCCGCGACGTCGGGGTGCTCGTCGTCGCCGCAGCGCGCGGGGCCGGGCCGATCGAGCGCGGCCAGCAGCGCCGGCGCGAGGTTGCGCAGCCCTGCGATCCGCACCGCGCCATCGGGGTGCAGCGCGTCGCGCAGCGCCGCCGGCAGCGTCATCTCAGGCGCGAGCATCGGCCCGACTCCGGCGCTGCGTCGCGCCGATCTCGAGCAGCGCCTGCTCGAGCGACAGCTTGGCGTTGGCGTTGCGATCGAGCCGCTGCTGCATCGCGAACAGCGACTCGGTCACGCGCAGCAGGCCCGCGCGATCCTCTGCCGCCGCGGGCAGCTCGGGCAGGCCCGCGCGGCCGCGGATGCGCTCGCGCAGATCGAGCAGCCACAGCTCGGCCAGCCGCTGCGCCGCGGCACGCTCGCGCGCGGGCTTGCCGGTCGTGGGCCCAGCGGTCGCAGCGGACCACGCCTGGCCCAGCGGGGTCGCGTCGCCGCCGAAGATCTCGGCCTCGCCGGCGGAGGCCGCGGCCGCGGCCGCGCGCACGAGGTCGTGGATCGCATCGAGCGACGCATCGAGCGCGAGCGTGATGGCGACGCCCGCACTGCCGTCGGCCATGCGCACCGCGAGCGCCTGCCGCGACGGCGGCACCGGCTCGGGCGGCGGCGTGGCCACCAGCGCGTCGCCCAGGGTCGCGGCGACCTCGTCGTCGTCGAGTCGACCGAAGCGCACGATGGCGCAGCGCGACAGGATCGTCGGCAAGATGCCGTCGAGCGCCTGCGCGATCAGCAGGAAGTGCACGCCCGGTCGCGGCTCCTCGAGCGTCTTGAGCAGCGCGTTGGTGGCCTGCTCGGTCAGCGCCTCGGCGGGATCGAACACGACCACGTGCGCGTCGCCCTCGAAGGGCGCCAGCTGCAGCCGCGCCGCGAGCTCGCGCGCCAGCTCGACCTTGATCTTGCCGCCGGGGGCCTCGGGCGCGACCCACTCGACGCCGGCGTGCAGGTTCGCGGCGATGCGCTGGCACGCGCTGCAGCGGCCGCAGCCGCGCCCGCGCGCGACGCTGCAGTGCAACGCCGCGGCGATCGCCCGCGCCGTGGTCGCCTTGCCCACGCCGCGTGGACCGACGAGCAGCAGTGCGTGGTGCAGCTGCCCGCGCTCGAGCGCACGCGCGAGCTGGGCCTTGGCCACGGCGTGACCGCGCACCGACGCCAGGCCGCCCAACCCCGGGCCCGCGGCAGGCATTCCCGCGGTGTCGTTCGCGCTGGCCACCTCGGCGCGGGAGCATACCAGCGAAGGTGGCGGCGGCCGTGATCGGCTCGCGCTGGCGACGGCACGCCGAGTTGGTACGCTTGTCGGCATCGTCCGAGCCGCCGGCTCGTCGCGGATGCCCGCGGCGGGCGAGCCGGCGCCACCCTCGGGCCACGGAGTCCGCCGATGAGCGACAAGAAACCGGGCCTGCTCACGCGCCTGAAGAACTCGATCTCGAGCACGCTCAACAGCGCCGTCGATGCGGTGTCCGATCCGGGCCAGGAGGTCGCGCTGATGCTCGACGACCTCGCGACGCAGATCCAAGAGGCCGAGAAGGATCTGCATCAGGCGGTGGTCGACCGCAAGATGATGGAGCGCAAGGTCGAGCAGCTGGCCAAGGACGAGACCGACTGGGAGAAGCGGGCCGAGACCGCACTGCGGCACGGCGACGAGAACCTCGCCCGCCAGGCGCTCAAGCGCAAGACCGAGATCTCCGCGCAGCTGGCCGAGTCGCGCGAGGCGCTGCAGCAGCAGGGCGTGCTGGTCGAGTCGATGCAGAAGCACGTCGCGCAGTCGAAGCAGAAGCTCAAGATGCTCAACCTGCGCCGCGGCTCGCTGATGGCCCAGGCGCGCGCGGCCAAGCGCGGCGTGATGCCGGGCCAGCTGAGCGACGGCGGCACGCTGTCGCGCATCGACGAGATCGAACAGCGCATCGCCGCGCTCGAGACCCTCAACGAGGCCCAGGCCGAGCTCTCGACCGAGGTGCAAGACGCCGAGCTCGACGCCAAGCTCAGCGAGCTCGAGGGCGAGGGCAAGCTCGACGACGAGCTCGCGGCGCTCAAGGCCAAGATGAAGGCGCAGCAGAGCCTGCCGTCCGGCAGCGAGCCGTGAGCGCAGCGCGGCCGGCGTTGCAGTGGCCGGCGGCCCTGGGCGCGTGGCTGGTGCTCGCGTTGGCGATCGGGCTCAACTTTCCGTACTTCGAGCAGACCCGCAACGCCAACGAGCGCCCGCGCCTGATGCAGGCGATGGCGTGGGTCGACGCGGGCGAGTGGGCCATCGATGGTGTCGCGACGCGCGGACTCGAGGCCGGCCCCGACACCTCGCGCAGCGCGGTCGATCGGCGCTTGTACCCCAACAAGCCGCCGGGCACGACCATCGCTGCCGCCGCGGGTTACCGCCTCGCGCGGGCGATCCACGGCGACGCGCTCACGCTGCGAGCGCTGACGTTCTGGGCGCGGCTGGTCGGCGGTGGCTTGCCGACGCTGCTGCTGGCGTGGCTGCTGTGGCGACGCCACGCGCCCGCGTTCGGCTTCGGCCCGACCATGGCCGCGGTGCTGCTGCTGGTGCTGGCGACGCCGATGGTCGCGTATGCGCACCTGCTCTACGGTCATGCCCTGGGCGCGCTGCTGCTGCACGCCGGCATCGTCGCGCTCGCCGATGCGCGCGAACGCGACGGTGCGCGCGCGCTGGCCCACGGTGTGGCCGCGGGCGCGCTCGCGGGCGCGGCGGTCGCGGTCGAGTACATGGCGGTGTTCGCCGCGCTGCCGATCGGGCTCGCGCTGCTGGGCGGCGTGATCCGTGCGCCGCGTGGTGCCCGGGCCGACGCGCTGCGCCTGACGATCGCGGCGGTCGCGGGCGCGCTGGTGCCGATCGCACTGCTGGCGCAGTACCACGCGCGCGTGTTCGGCTCGCCGTGGTCGACCGGCTACATGCACTCCACCGTCGCCGACTTCGCGCAGCAGCACGGCCAGGGCTTGATGGGTCTGACGTGGCCGCACTGGAGCTCGCTGCAGGCGCAGCTGCTGTCGGTCGACGCCGGGCTGCTGTGGTGGGCGCCGGTGGTCGTGCCCGCCGCGTGGGGCCTGGTGCTGGCGGCCCGCGATCGCGATCGCGGGTTCGAGGCACGGCTGCACCTGGGGCTGGTCGCGGTGTTCCTGTGGCTCAACGCCAGCCTGGTGTTCGACGGCGGCTGGCGCGTGGGCCCGCGGTACTTCGCGCTCGCGCTGCCGTCGTTCGTGATCGGCTGGGCCGAGCTGCTGGGTCAGGCGCGCCGGCACCCGCCGATCGTCGCGTTGGTGGTCGCGCTCGGGGTCTACGGCATCGTCGTGAACGGACTCGCGGCCAACCTGTGGCCCCACATCGACGTCGACCACGTCGACGCGCCGGTGAGCGAGCTGCTGCTGCCGTTGCTCGAGGGTCCGTGGCGTCCCTATGTGGCACCTGGGCTCGTGACCGGGCGCGATCTCGTGTGGCTCGTGATCGCGGTCTCGGTGGTCACATTCGCGCTGGTGATGCTGCGCGCGATAGAGCCGGGCGTGCGCACGCTCGCCGCGCTGGTCGGCGGCACCATCGTCGGGATCGCGTTGGTGGGCATGCATCGCTGGCTGCCGCAGCATCCCGACGGTGCGCGCAACCTCGCCTACGTCGAGAAGGTCTGGGAGCCCCGCGGTGCGCCGGCGAGGTCGGTGAACCTGCGGCCGCTCGGTGGTACTGCCCGCGACGATGATGGCTCCGGTCACACACCCGTGCCCGAGCCGCGCCGACGTCGACGCGAGCCATAGGTCCACCTCGCGCGTGCGCCTGAAGGGCCTTCCGCAGGCGCCGTCGAAGTTGTACGGTCGCTGGACGACTCGGCACTCGCGCGCAGTGCCGCCGTCGTCGCGCGAACCTCGGTCCGACCCCCGACGGAGACAGTGATGCCGATCCACTCGCTCTTGCTGCTCGCCTTGCAACTCCACGGTGCCGACGCCTCCGGTGAAGAGGCCTTCGCGGTCGCAGCGGCCGACACGGACGTCGACGAGACCACGCCCTACGCGATGTTCGAGTCGCTCGACGCGGCCGCGCCGGCGACGCCCAAGCCGCACGCCGCCGGCAAGGTCACGACCAAGCCCGGCCACACCGGCAAGCCCGGCATCGCGGCGCGGCTGGGCAAGCTGGGTCCGCCGCCCAAGCCCGGCGTCGCGCATCCCCCCGGGCGGCCCGCCATGCGCGTGGTCGGCAAGAAGCCGGTCGCGGGGCGCAAGCCGGTGCGGCTGCCGGTGACCGCGTTCACGACGGTCAAGAACCGCACCGAGCTCGACAAGCGCGAGCGCTCGGCGCCGCCCAAGGTGCTGTCGCGGCTGGCCGCGCTGCGCAAGATGATCAAGGGCAAGAAGCGGAGCTTCCGCGTCGGCTACACCAAGGTGCTCGACACGCCGGTGGCGAAGCTGACGGGTCTGCGCGAGCCCCCCGAGTCGGAGCAGCTGGCGCTCGCGCGGCGTCAGAACGCGCTGGCGCGGGCCCTGATCGCCAAGCGCGGCGTGCGGCTGCTGCCCAACGTGATGCAGATGTCGATGCGGAAGGTCAAGCCGATCCGCCCGCTGCACAAGGAGGGCGCCGGCGGTGCGATCGTCGAGCCGAACAAGGGCGGCGACAGCTCCGATCGCACCGATCGTCCGGTCGAGCCGACCGTGGGCGACGCGGTGTGCTCGCCCAGCTCGACCGCGTGGAGCTGGAAGGAGTACCTCGCGCCGCCGCGCTCGCAAGCGCAGTGCGGCAGCTGCTGGGCCTTCGCGACCATGGCCGTGTTCGAGGGCGCGAGCAGCATCGCCAACGGCTTCGATCCCGAGCTCAACTTCTCCGAGCAGTACATCGTCGACTGCGCGAGCAACCCCGACGTCGGCGACATCGGCAGCTGCGCCGGCGGCTTCACGCCGCTGGTCTACGGCTGGCTGATGGACAAGGGCGCCGCGCTCGAGAGCGAGGTGCCGTACCTCAACCGCGACGGCCAGTGCAACGAGAAGCTCAAGCCCACGCACAAGATCGCGACCTGGGGCTTCGTGAACGAGAACGTGCTGCAGCCCGAGGTCGACGAGATCAAGGCCGCGATCTGCAAGTACGGTCCGGTGTCGTCGTCGGTGTTCGTGACCGAGGCCTTCATGGCCTACACCGGCGGTGTGTTCGACGAGTTCGCACAGGGGCAGCCCAACCACGCGGTCGTGATCGCGGGCTGGGACGACAAGCGCGGCGCGTGGCTCGTGCGCAACTCGTGGGACACCTGGTGGGGCGAGGACGGCTACATCTGGGTGAAGTACGGCAGCAACTCGATCGGACGCTCCGCGGCGTGGGCGGTGGTCGAGCCCGACAAGCCCGAGCCCAAGGTCATCAACTTCAGCACGCGCCAGCTCAGCGTGCGCAACAAGACCGGTGGCGAGATCAAGGTCCACCTGCAGTACAAGAACAAGAAGCACTGGTCGCCGGCCAAGCCCAAGGAGGGCGCGCCGACGATCGACTTCGGCGTCGCCGATGGTGCCGAGGCACTGCTGGGCGACGGTGACACCTCGGTGCTCGCGAGCGAGGTGCGGCTGTGGGCCGAGAGCGCCGACGGCAGCCGCAGCTGGACCGCGTACCAGGGCAAGACCCTCGATCTGACGCCCAAGGGCTCGTACAAGGCGGTCGAGCCCGAGACGTTCGTGTTCACGTTCGACAACACCAACGTCGATCAAGGTGGCGGCGTCGATCCGGCCAAGGGCAAGTCGGCCGACAGCGTGTTCGACGAGGCCTACGCGGCGTTCGACGCCGGCGAGTACGCCAAGAGCACCGAGCTGTTCTCGGCGTTCCTGAGCAAGTTCCCCGGCCACGAGCGCACGCCCGAGGTGCGCTTCTGGCTCGGCTACGGCTACTACATGCAGAGCCAGTTCTACGAGGCGCTGGTCGAGTGGTACGACGTCGTGGTGACCTACCCGGAGAACGAGTTCGTCGCGTACGCGCTCTTCTACTCCGGCCTGGCCTACGGCGCGCGCGGCGAGTGTGACCTCGCGATCCAGTGCTACGACCTCGTCGCGCACGCGGGCTATCCCTCGGCGACGCAGGACTGGGTCGATGCCGCGACGGCGCAGATCGACGATCTGACCAAGGGCAAGGGCAAGTCGAGCTGCGGCTGAGCAGCCGCGAGCGCGCGCGAACCGGAGCCCGTCGGCCTCGCGCCGGCGGGCTCTCGTCGTTTCAGCGGCGGACGCGGCGACGTCGCGCGGCCGCGCCGCACGCGAGCAGCACCAGCGCGAGCGCACCGCCGGTCGGCGCGTCTGCGATCGCGCAGCCGCGCTTGCCGTGCGGCGGCGGTTCCGTCTGCGTCCCGCCGTCGGCGCGGGGCGGCTCGACCGCACCGCCGCCGTCGCCCGTCGTCGTCGGCGTGATCGGTGTGGGCGCGCCGGCCTTGCACGCGAGGCAGGGCCCACAGGTGGTCTGCGGCGGCGAGCCCTTCGAGTAGTCGAGCGCGCAGCACTGGTCGGGCTGGCACGAGCCCGGCACCGTCTTCATCGTCGGGTGGCCGCTGGCGTCCTGATGGATCTCGTCGAAGCTGCACGGCGCGCCCTCGGTCTTGCCACCGCAGGCCTTGACCGCCGGGTTGGTCTCCTCGGCGAGCGCGCGCGTCGAGGGCAGCGCGAGCGCGAACGACAGTGCGAGCCACGTCAGGGGTCGGCGCAGGGGAGCCACCGCCGCAGCTTCGCACGGGCGGGCGTCCGAGTCACGGCCCGGGCGCGTGCCGGGTGTCCGTGGCGAGGCCGAGTGCCGCTCAAGCTCGGACGTCGCTGGGGCGATGCTCGTGCACATGAACGCCGGCGCCCTCGAACTCGCCCAACGCACCGCCAGCTCGGCGGGGCCCTTCGCGGCCAGCCTCGCGGCGGATTGCAGCCAGATCGCGCTGGCGATGCGCGCAGGCGCCATCGGTGACGCGCTCGATGCCTTCGACTCGACGGCGTCGCGGCTGGGTCGGTTCCTGACCTTCGTCGTGGTCGCCTCGGAGCTGCTGGGTCACGGCGCGCCGACGCTGGGCGCGGTGCTGGGTGACTATGGTCGCCGCGTGCTCGCGTGCCTCGATCGGGTGCAGCATGCACTCGATCGCGGCGACCTCGTCGGGCTGACGCTCGCGCTCGAGCACGGGCTCGGGCCCACGCTGGGCGAGTACTGCGGCTACGCCGAGCAGGTCGAGCGCGGCCTCGATCTGCGCATGGCCGCGTGACGCTCACGCCCGGCCGGATCGGCGCGTGCGCCCGCGTCGGCGTCGACGCGCGATCCGATCGAGCAACACCCCACCGCTGGCGCCCAGGCCCATCGCCGCCAGCAGCAGCGGCAGCACCGGCGGGCCCGCGGGCGCGGCACCCACGGGGCTCGCGGCCGCGGCCGGCGTCAACGCCAGCGCGACCTCGGCGCTCGCGCCCACGACCGCGTGCACGACCGCGACGATCTCGGCGTCTGCCGCGTCGTGCCCCGGTGCCCAGCGGCCCGCGATCAACACGCGCGCGCCCGCGTCGCTGCGCTCGACGTCGACGTGCACGCTCGCGAGCCGCCCGGTCGCCAGCAGTGCGCGCGTGATCTCGCCGGCCGCGGCGAGCTCGAGGCGCGCGCGCTCGCCGTGGCGGGTCGGCACCAGCGTGGGGTCGCCGAACAACGCGGCCTTGTCGGCGATGCGCGCCGGCGCGGGTGCATCGCAGATCGG
>JAIBBS010000305.1 GCA_019694555.1 Nannocystaceae bacterium | reverse complement strand
CGGCACGACGGCGTTCGCCGGGGCGCTGTCGCCCGGAATCGATGCACTGCCCGAGCTCGCGCCGTGAGCCCACGGTCGCGTCCTGCGGCATCGCGCGCCTCAGCACGACGGCGGCGGTTCGAGCCCGCGCGTCAGCGTCGGGCCGGCGCGTGCTCGTGGTACTGCGGTGCATCACCGCCGATGTGATCCCACGACGCCTTCGAGCCGACGAACAGGTGCGCCTCGAGCTGCACGCCGGGATCGCCGTCGATGCTGCCCAGCGTGACGCCGTGGACCTCGTCGCCGGCCAGCCCGCACAGCGTGCTGCCGCAGGTGCGACAGAAGGCCAGGCCCCAGCCCGGCGTGGTTGAGTAGATCGTGCGCTCGTCGGCGCCGGCGGTCCACACCAGCGAACCCGGCACGATCTCGGCGTAGGCCGAGCCTGCGCCGCTGAAGATCTTGCGACACCGCGAGCAGTGGCAGCTGCGTGCGGCGCGAAGCGGTGCGTCGATGCGGAAGCGGACGCGGCCGCAGTGGCAACCGCCGGTGAGGGGTGAGGAGGTTGCCATCGCGCGAGGCTAGCACGCGGGTGCGCGGCAGCAGGCAGCGTGATCGCGCTCAGGGATCGTCGTCGGGCGGCAGGCCGAAGTCGTCCGGCAGTCCGAAGGTTTCGGGCGGCAGGCCGAAGTCGTCGTCCGGCAGTCCGAGGTTTTCGGGCGGCAGGCCGAAGTCGTCGTCCGGCAGTCCGAAGTCGTCGTCGGGGGCCGGCGCGGCGGTGAACGCTTCGGCCGACGGCAGCAGTGGCCAGGTCGACGGATCGAAGTCGGTGAGGCTTGCCTGCTGCGCGAGCAGCTCTTGCGCGCACAGCTCCTGGGCTTGCTCGAAGGTCGGCAGCTCGACGTGCGTGTCGGACAGCGCGTCTTCGGTGCGGGCGCGCTTGATCGTCTGCAAGAACTCGTCGAGCGCGTCGCGGATCGTCGGTGATTCGCCGAGCTCGGGGCTGACCTCGCCACCCCAGCTGGCGCGGAGCTGCACGCGAGGGGTCGAGGGATTCGCGAGCTGCACACGGATGCCGCGCAAGGCCTCCTCGAACTGTTGCTCGAGCTCGCCGTAGTCGAGCTCCAGCGGCGGCGTGCCCATGTGCGGTGCGAACCGTCGCACCGGCAGCTGCAGGAAGCCCTGCGACGGGGACGTGACGTCGGGTGCGGCGAAGCCCGAGACACCGCTGGCGCTGCCATACTGCGCGCACAGCAGCACCTCGAGGCTGTCCTGCTCGCCCGAGCCGCCCTTGAAGGGGCCCGCGCCCATGGGCTCGGGTGCGAGCCGCTTCCGCGGATGCGATCGCGCGCCCTCGTCGCTGGGTGAGTCGTCGTCGTCGTCGTCGTCGTCGTCGTCGAATCCACCACCCGAAGGCGGCGGGCTGCCACCGAAGGGCAGCAACGGCAGCGCCGGCGCGGACATGCGCAGCTCGAGCGCCGCCACGAACAGCTCGAGCCGCTGTTGCAGCCACAGGAACGTCAGCGGCGCGGACGTGGGCATCGTCGCGAGATGCGTGCCGAGATCGAAGCGCCCGGGGCCGTGGCTCGGGATCGGGCTCGCGGTCGAGAAATCGTAGGGGAACACCACCTTGTCGAACTGCCCCGAGAGCGCGAGCTGCTCGATCCGCGCGAGGTCCTCTTCGATCCACTGCTTGTTCTGATCGATCTCCGCGTCGGAGAACGCAAAGCCGAACGTGCCGCTGGGCAGCTTGCAGGTGCGCAGCCCCACCGCGTTGGCCTGGAAGCGGATCACCGCTTGGCCGCCCATGCCCGAGCGCGTGCCGTTGTCGCCGAACACGAACAACCACCGTTGCACGCCCCACGACACGAACCGCGTGGGATCCCAGCGACAGTTGGAATCCGCGGTGTCCCACAGCACCACCGCGCGCGAGGTGTCGAACGGAAACGACGGCGCAGACGGCAGCGCGACCGCGGGCGCCGGCGCGGCGTCCGGCGACGGCGGCAGCGGTTGGGCGACCGGCAGCACGCCGCCCAGGCCCACGAGTGCCTGCCAGTGGAACTGGTTTTCACAGTAGAGGTTGACGAAGTCGAGCGGATCGCCGCCCCACTGCACGTCGGTCTCCCACGCCGCGGTGCCGGTCTGCACGAAGATGTGATAGCTCTGCGCGAACATGTGCGAGATGGCGCTGAGCAAGATGAGGTCACCCCATGCATCGGGCTTGGCCATCTCGCGCAGGTACTTCGGCCACTGCGTACCGGCGTAGGCCGCGACGCCAGGGAAGCCGGCCGCGTGCCACTGCAGCAGTTGATCGAGCGCGGTGCCCATCCCCTGCGGCACTGCGATCGCGCCGGCGATGATCCCCCGCAGGTGCGCGATCGCCTTGAGCCGCAGGCCCAGCGCACTTTGTCGCGATACGTCCAGGTGGTGGAGCTGGCACAGGCTGTAGAGCAGACATGCGCCGCCGCCGGGGTTGTCGATCGCCTGCAGCTCGTACGCGCCGAACAACGCGCGCGCGGTGGGTTGCGCCGTGATCTCGGGTGGCGGCGCGGGTCGGAACACCCGCGATCCCTGCGCTTCCATGTCCAACAAGATCTTCTGCAGTGCACCCGCCGACAGCGTCGTCGCCGGCTCGGGCACCGGCGTGGCCTGCTCGTCGTCCGCGAGATCGGGCTGTGCCCGCAGGATCTCCTCGCCGAGCCGCCTCTCGTCGATGCCCTCGCCGATGTCGTGCAGGCGCCGGAGGATCTCGACGAAGACGTCGGTCGTGCCCGAGCTCGCCAGCTGCTCGCGGAACGCCTCGAACAGCGGTGTGAAATCGGGCAGCGGTTCGGTGGGTCCGGTCAGCACGAAGTCGCCCAGCACGCCGTCGTGATCGCTGAGCGCGTGCGCGTCGTCGACCAGCTGCTGGGCCGTCGCGCGCGGCGCCGACGAGGCCGGCGCGTGACGCAGGCTGGCGCCCAGCCCATCGTCGAGCTCGTACGAGATCCTCACCAGCGGCGAGGGCGGATGGTAGACCGGCGTCTGCGGCGGCGATGCCTCCGGCTCCCGTGGCTCACGACGCGGCAGGATCGCCCGCGTGGGACTGATGATCTGCTGTTGGCCGTGGATCAGCCTCGACCCGCGCCATCCCAGGGTCGAGATTGCGACGAGCTTGTCGTACGCGGCGTTGTGATAGAAGAACCGCTTGCCACCACCGAGATCGACGAGCTGCGAGCGCACCAAGCTGGTGGCCTGGCGGATCACGAGCTGAGGATCGTCGGTGAGGTCATCGTCGCCGGTGAGCTGGGCGAGCCACTGGCGACGGGACGGTGCGGCGCCTTGCCAGTGCTCGACCGCGCGATCGAGCATCGGCGCGCGCGTGTCGACATTGGTGTCGGACATGAAGATCGCCAGGCGCCTGCTCGATCGCATGGCTTCCGCGTCGCGGGTGAAGCGGGGGAAATCGATCCCGCGGATGCGCGCATTGTCGGCCGAGGGTGCCGGTGCGTGCCACGCGATGAAGTCGATGTCGACGCCGAGCGAACGCTCGCGCAAGGGCACGACGATCGGCGCACGCTTCGAGTACGAAGGCAGGAAATACGGTCGCGCATGGAAGCCGCGACCGTCGGGCAACGTGTCGCCGGGACCGTAGAACACGCGACGGTTGTAGAAGATCCCGTAGGCCTCGTCGGCGGTGAAGAAGCGCGAACAGAACTGCATCACCGGACCGCGGCCGGTCTTCTTCGCCGCGGCGAACTCGGCGATCTCCTTGCTGAGCATGCGCAGGATCGGCAGCGGCGGCCACACACCGTAGTCGAATGCATCGGGCGCCTGCTCGCTGGCCTGGCTGCAGACCTGTTCTGCGATCTCGAGGAACTCCTGCAACCCCGGATAGCTGCCGCTCGAGCGCATCTGCTCGACCTGCGCCTCGTATCGCTTCACAGCCTGCTCGTAGCGGGCTTTGCGGATCTGGAAGGCATTGTTGGTCATCGCGCGCGCGAGCGCGTCGTCGTCGACACCGCTCCAGTCGGTCTGCTGGCCCAAGACTGCGCCGATCCGTGTCGCCACGGGCCGCAGGACGTCGCGGACGACGCGGTGGAGGAACGCGACCCGCCGCATCAGCGCATGCGTGTCGAGCAGCGCGGTGTGCACCCGCGCGGTGAGCCCCGCGAGCGCGTGCCAGATCTCGGCCTCCTCCGACTCACTCGGGCATGGCGTCGCGATCGTCTCGCTCCCCCACCTGTCGAGCTCGTCGAGTTGCGGCTGCCACCACGCCAGGTGCTCCGCGAGGGTGCTGGCCGACTTCGCGCCGAGGCCCTTGCGCGGCATGGTCGCGAACACGGTCCGGCGAAAACTCATCGCCGGCGCGTCCTTGCATTTCGCGAGCAGCGTACGAATCTCGTCCACGGGCGCGCGCGGCCACGGCGTTTTCGCCGTGAGCCACAGCGGCGCGGTGCTCCAGTCGGCGACACCCAGCTTGGCGACGGTGATGGCGTCGTCGAGTAGCGCGCGCACGCGAGCGCCGAGGCCGAACTCCGGGTCGGTGACCGCGTGCGCCAGCCCACCGAGATAGGCGTTGGCAAGCGTCCCCACCGGATCGGCCTCGAGCTCCGTCGTCGCCGCGGGTTCGTCCGCCTCCGCGACCTCCGGCATCGCGACCTCGGGCGGCGCGTCCTCGGAGATCGACGCCACGGCGCGCGCCCACGCGATCTCGTTGACGATCGAGTACACGAATCCCGACAGCTTTTGCCCGAGCTCGCCGTGGTCATGATCGACGCCGAAGCGCTCGACGAACGGCTCGTTGCGCGTCGCCTTCGCTGCGACCGGCATCTCCGGCTTCGCCGGCTGCTTGCCCGACTTCTTCAGCTCGAGCAGCGCGACGACGTCGGCGCGACACTGCCAGATGATCCGCGCGATGGCCTGCTTCACCTCGGGCGGACGCTTGGGCCCGCGGCTGGGTCCGCCGCCGAGGTCCTGGATGTTCCACACCAACGCGCGGATCGTGGGGTTCTCCGGCGGCGAAACCACCGACTCGGACAGACCCACGTGCACGTCCAGCACTTGCAACGACGGTGAGGGCGCTGGCGCAGCTTCGCCGCCGCCCGCGTCGTCTTGCTCGTCGTCGTCGCTGTCGCTGTCGCTGTCGCTGCCGTGGTGAGGAGGCGCCATCGGCTAGCTCCCGTGCCAGTCCACCAACGCAGCCGCGCTGGGTGCATCGAGCGGCGCGGGCTCCTGCTCGAGGCCTTCGCGCTGGAACGTGGCGAGCACGTCGCCCTCGCGCCAAAGCGTGCTGTGACCCTCGCGAAAGCCCATGTTCCACAGCCGCGACGCGGCGCCCTCGGGTTCGTCGGCCGGGCGCAGCGCACCGACGTGCAGCGCGAAACGCCACTGCCGTCCACCGCCGCGCGGCTCGATCGTCAGCAGGCCGCGGCTGACGTCGGGGAGCACCGGTGCGTGCAATCGTCCTGCGCGATCGGTGCGCCCGAGCTGGGTCGCGATCGGACGCGACGAGCCCTCGAACGACAGCGCGTAGGCGCAGCCGGCCCACGGCCGCGCCTGCGCATCGACCACGCGCAGCGTCATGACCACGGGCAAGCCGATGCGATGCAGCACCGCCAGACGAGCCGCAGGCACGTCGATCCAGCGCAGCGTCCGCGTCGGCAGCTCGAGCTGCATGCCCGGTGTCAGCGCGACCTTCGAGTGATGGGGACCGAAGCGACCGGCGTTGTGGTCCCACAGCGTCTGCGGCAGCAGCCCGTGCAGATAGCCGAGCTTCACCAGGCACTGCCCCGGCGCGACCTCGATCGCGCGCGGCGGGACGTCACGCGGCGTGAACGCCGACCACGACGCCGCGGCAGTGCTGACCGCAGCGCTCGCCGACAACGGCAGCGTGGTGACCAACTCCCACGCGGCCGCGTCGAGGTCGGCCAGCGCCACGCGCGTGCGCTCACCGGGCGGGATGCCCTCGAAGCGGCAGCGGCCGCGCGTGTCGGTGAGATCGCTCTGCAGGCCCTTCGAAGGGCTCTGCAGCACCACCGCGAGTCCTGCGAGCGGTCGATCGTCGTCGCCCATGACGATCACCTCGACGGCTTCGAGCTGCTCGCCGCCGAAGCAGGACTGCACGACACTCGACTCGCTCGGCACGTCGTCTCCAGCGCGACCGCGGTCGCACGATCGCGGCTACTATACCAGCGGTGAAGCACGACGAAGGCGATCGCGCACCGATCGTGATCCGCGGATCCCAGATCGTCGAGCTGCTCGAGGCGCGCGACCCGAGGCTCGCTGAGTTCGCCGCGCAGCTCGCACGCCGACACCCCGCGGGGTTGCACGGCCAGCCGCCGCAGCACTACGAGGCGGCCCTGCACACGCTCGCGTCGCGCATGGCCCAGCGCTACGGCGTGCTCGACTCCAACGACCTGCTGCGGCTGTGCGTCATCGCCGAGCAGCGCGGCTGGGACTTCGACCACGGCGATCGTGCCGCGTGGGTGCGCGAGATCCTGCTCGACCCGCGCACGCCGCGACCGGGCCGCCGCATCGAACGGCTCGAGGCCGAGCTGCGCGAGCGCGACGCGATCGAGGCGCGCAACCGGGTGATCGAACGGGCACTGTCGGGGCGGCCGCGCCGGCGACGCGACGGCTGATCGGCCGAGCGCCGATCCATCGATCGGCGGCCGCGCTCACGCGGCCGCGCCGAGCTCGAGCACGAACACCGCACCGCGCCCGCCGTCGTCGCGGTCGCGCACGAAGCAGCGACCGCCGTGTCGCCGCGCGACCTCGGCCACGATCGCGAGGCCCAGGCCCTTGCCGCGCACCGCTCGATCGGCGCGCTCGAAGGCGTCGAAGATGCGCTCGCGTGCATCGGCGGGCACGCCGGGGCCGTGATCGGCGACGC